>JBGQCU010000032.1:0-18433 GCA_041495495.1 Candidatus Limnocylindria bacterium | reverse complement strand
GCAGGGCCGCTTCCGCCAGAACCTGCTCGGCAAGCGGGTCGACTACTCGGGCCGATCGGTCATCGTGGTCGGTCCCGAGCTGAAGCTTCACCAGTGCGGGCTGCCCAAGAAGATGGCGCTCGAGCTGTTCAAGCCGTTCGTCATGCGCCAGCTCGTCGAGAAGGGCTTCGCCCACAACATCAAGAGCGCCAAGCGCATCGTGGAGCGCGTGCGCCCCGAGGTGTGGGACGTCCTCGAGGAGGTGATCGCGGACCACCCGGTGCTGCTCAACCGCGCCCCGACCCTGCATCGGCTCGGCATCCAGGCGTTCATGCCGGTGCTGGTCGAGGGATCGGCGATCCAGATCCACCCGCTCGTCTGCTTCGCCTTCAACGCCGACTTCGACGGCGACCAGATGGCAGTCCACGTCCCGCTCTCGACGGCCGCGCAGCGCGAGGCCAAGGAGCTGATGCTCTCGACCCAGAACCTGCTCTCGGCCGCGGACGGCTCGCCGGTCGTCTCGCCCACGCATGACATGGTGCTGGGCTGCTACTACCTGACCGTCGAGGAGCCGACCGAGAAGGGCGCCGGCAAGGCGTTCGCGAGCGCCAACGAGGCGATCATGGTCACGCAGCTCGGGCACGTCCACGTTCAGGCGCCGGTCAAGGTGGAGCTGGAGGTGTGGGACGCCGCCGCCGCTGATGGCGCCGGCGCCATGCGCACGGAGCTGGTCCAGACCACCGCCGGCCGCGTGATCTTCAACACCGTCATCCCCAAGGAGCTTGGCTTCGTCAACCGGGTGATGGACCGCAAGGGCCTCAAGGCGCTCATCGCGCAGTGCTATCGCGAGCTGGGTCCGGCCGCCACCACCCAGCTGGTGGACGGCATCAAGACGCTCGGTTTCCACTACGCAACCGTGGCCGGCATCACCATCGGCATCGAGGACATCCGCGTCCCGAGCGAGAAGGTCAAGCTGCTGGCCGCGGCTGACACGAAGGTCGGCGAGATCGATCGAGAGTTCCGGCGTGGCTTCATCACCGAGGACGAGCGCTACAACCAGACGGTCGACGTCTGGCGCAGCACGACCGACGAGGTCACCGAGAAGATGCTCGCCGGGCTCGACAAGCGCGGCTCGGTCTGGATGATCACCCACTCCGGGGCCCGGGGCAACGTGACCCAGGTGCACCAGCTGGCCGGGATGCGCGGCCTGATGGCCGACCCTTCGGGGCGCATCATCGACCTGCCGATCCGCAGCAATCTGCGGGAGGGGATGAGCGTGCTGGAGTACTTCATCTCCAGCCACGGAGCGCGCAAGGGGCTCGCTGACACCGCGCTGCGCACCGCCGACTCCGGGTACCTGACCCGGCGCCTGGTGGATGTAGCGCAGGACGTCATCACCCGTGAGGATGACTGCGGCACCGACCTGGGCACCTGGATCACCCGCGAGGAGTCGGCCCTGATCCCGGAGCCGTTCGTCGACCGCCTGGTCGGCCGGATGGCCGCCCTCGACCTTGTCGACGAGAAGAGCGGTGAGCTGGTCGTGGCACGCGACGACGAGATCGATGAGATCGCCATCGAGCGCATCGAGGCGTTGGCCATCGACCGCGTCAGCGTCCGCTCGCCGCTCACCTGTGCAGCGCGGCACGGCGTGTGTCGCATGTGCTATGGCCGCAACCTGGCGACTGGCCGGCTCGTTGACCTGGGGCAGGCGGTGGGAATCATCGCCGCCCAGTCGATCGGTGAGCCGGGGACCCAGCTCACCATGCGCACGTTCCACACCGGCGGCGTCGCCGGCGAGGACATCACCCAGGGCCTGCCTCGCGTCGAGGAGCTGTTCGAGGCGCGCATTCCCAAGGGCCAGGCGATCATGACCGAAATCGATGGGACGATCGAGGTGGCGCGCGCCGGCGTCGACCAGCCGGTGGTGGTGCGTGTCACGCACCGCGACACCTACGACACGCCGATCAAGGTCACGCCACAGCACGAGCTGCTGATCGCCAACGGCGACGAGGTGGCGGAAGGCCAGCTGCTGGCTCGTATCGGCGAGGGCGCGGAGCTGGTCGAGGTCAAGTCACCGGCGGCTGGCCGCGTCACGAAGAAGGGGAGCCTGCTCACCCTGCATTCGGTGGATGTCGATACCCGGGAGTACCAGGTGCCGCACTCGGCCCGCCTGCGGGTCGAGACCGGCGACGAGGTGCTGGCCGGTCATCCGCTGACCGAGGGCTCGCTGAACCCGAAGGACCTGCTCCAGATCAAGGGCGTGGACACGGTCCAGCGCTTCCTGGTGGCCGAGGTGCAGAAGGTGTATCGCTCGCAGGGCGTCTCGATCGCCGACAAGCACGTCGAGATCATCGTGCGGCAGATGCTGCGGAAGGTGACCGTCGATTCGGCCGGCGATACCGAGCTGCTGCCGAGCGAGCTGATCGACCGCTTCGAGTTCGAGGAGGTCAACAACCGCATCCTGGCCGAGGGCGGCGAGCCGGCGACGGCGCAGACGGTGCTGCTCGGCGTCACCAAGGCGTCTCTCAACACCAGCTCGTTCCTGGCGGCGGCCTCGTTCCAGGAGACCACCCGGGTGCTTACCGAGGCGGCCATCAACGGCTCCAAGGACCACCTGCTGGGCCTCAAGGAGAACGTCATCATCGGCAAGCTGATTCCGGCCGGCACCGGTGCCGAGTCTCGGGCAGCGGCCGCGGCGAAGGCGCGGGAGCTGTCGCCCGAGGAGGCCGAGGCGCTCCGCGAGCGCGAGGCAGCAATGACGTTCCTGACTGGCGAGGAGGGGCTCGAGGGCCCGGCCGATGCCGGGGAGGGGATTGACCTGGAGGCGGTCGACGCCGCCGCCGGCGAGGTGCTGGCCGCGACCGCCGACGAGGGCTGAGGCTGCACACCCCCTCACTCTCCGCTGGCGAGAGATAGATCGTCGGTGATCACCCCCCTGTGAGCACCGTGTGATCGGGCCGCGCAATTGACACTCGTGCGGGGCGGACCGTATACTCCGCCTCCGGTGTCCCGCTCGCGGGACGCCTTCGTGTGTGCCCCGTGGGGCACCGTCAGCCCACCGAGTGTTGGCCCCGTTTCGGGTCGCTGACGCTCGTCGGCGACGCACGATCAGCCATCGGAATGTGAGGTTCTTACTTGCCGACGATCAGCCAGCTGGTCCGCAAGGGCCGCAAGCCGGCCGGGCAGAAGGTGAAGGCCCCGGCGCTGCGCCGCACCTTCAACACGCTCAAGCAGACCGCGTCCGAAGGGCGTGGCGCTCCGCAGCGCCGCGGGGTCTGCCTGCAGGTCATGACCCGCACCCCCAAGAAGCCCAACTCGGCGCTGCGCAAGGTCGCGCGGGTGCGCCTGACCAACGGGATGGAGGTGACCGCCTACATCCCCGGCGTCGGCCACAACCTCCAGGAGCACTCGGTGGTGCTCGTGCGCGGCGGGCGGGTCAAGGACCTGCCGGCCGTGAAGTACCACATCGTGCGTGGCACGCTGGATGCCGCCGGCGTCCGCGACCGCAGGCAGAGCCGCTCCAAGTACGGTGCCAAGTCGCCGGGCAAGGCCTAGTCACCGATGCCTCGCCGTCCCACGATCGCGCGCAAGACCAAGTACGACGAGATGCTGGTCGGCACCGCGCTGACCCTCGACCAGTTCACCAACAAGCTGATGCGCGGTGGCAAGCGCCAGCTGGCCGCGCGCATCCTGGAGAACGCGCTGGGACGCTGCGAGAAGCAGGCCGGCCGCTCCGGGGTGGAGGTCATGGAGCTGGCGCTGCGCAACGCGATGCCGCTGATCGAGGTCAAGCCCAAGCGGGTGGGCGGCTCCACCTACCAGATCCCGGTCGAGGTCCGCGCCGATCGGCGTATCAGCCTCGGCATGCGCTGGCTGATCGACTCGGCCCGCAAGCGCAACGGGCGCAGCATGGGCGAGAAGCTGGCGGCCGAGTTCATCGATGCCTCGAACGGCATCGGCGCCGCGGTGAAGCGACGCGAGGACACGCATCGCATGGCAGAGGCCAACAAGGCCTTCAGCCACTTCAAGTGGTAGGCCGATGATGACCCAGACCTACCCCCTCGAGCAGACCCGCAACATCGGGATCATCGCGCACATCGACGCCGGCAAGACGACGGTGTCGGAGCGGATCCTCTTCTACACCAAGAAGATCTACAAGATCGGCGAGGTGCACGAAGGCGCCGCCACGATGGACTGGATGGAGCAGGAGCAGGAGCGGGGAATCACCATCACGGCCGCCGCCACCACCTGCTTCTGGCGGGATTACCGCATCAACCTGATTGACACGCCCGGCCACGTGGATTTTACGGTGGAGGTGGAGCGGAGCCTCCGCGTGCTCGACGGAGCGGTCGTCGTCTTTGACGGCGTGGCCGGCGTTGAGCCGCAGTCGGAGACGGTCTGGCGCCAGGCCGATCGGTACCGTGTGCCGCGCTTCTGCTTCGTCAACAAGCTGGACCGCACGGGCGCCGACTTCTGGCGCGTGGTCGACATGATCCGCGATCGCCTGGGCGCCACGGCCGTGCCGGTCCAGCTGCCGATCGGCAGCGAGGGCGGCTTCCGCGGCGTCATCGACCTGCTCGAGATGCAGGCCATCACCTATGGCAATGACCTGGGCGATCTGATCCAGGTCGGGGAGATCCCGGCCGAGCTCGCGGATCAGGCGGCCTCCTCGCGCGACAAGCTGGTCGAGGCGGTGGCCGACCTGGACGACGACATCGCGCATCGCTTCCTGGAGGGCCAGGCGGTCGACGCCGCATCGCTGCGGCGAGCCCTGCGCGCGGGCACGCTTGCCTCGCGGATCGTCCCCGTGCTGTGCGGCTCTGCCCTGAAGAACAAGGGCGTGCAGCCGATGCTCGACGCGGTGATCGAGTACCTGCCCTCGCCGCTCGACGTGGCGGCGGTGATCGGCACCGACCCGCGCAACGGCCAGCAGGTGACGCGCCATACCGACCCGGCCGAGCCGTTCGCGGCGCTCGCCTTCAAGATCGCCGCCGATCCGTTCGTCGGCAAGCTGGCCTTCTTCCGGGTCTACTCCGGGACGCTGAAGACCGGCTCCTATGTCTACAACGCGACCAAGGGCCACAAGGAGCGGATCGGGCGGCTCCTGCAGCTGCACGCCAACCACCGGGAGGAGATCGAGTCGGTCAGTGCCGGCGACATCGGGGCCGCGGTCGGGCTGAAGGACACGTTCACCGGCGACACGCTGTGCGACGAGGCAAAGCCGATCGTGCTCGAGGCGATCACGTTCCCGGAGCCGGTCATCGAGCTGGCCGTCGAGCCGAAGACGAAGGCCGACCAGGACAAGATGTCCATCGCCCTGCAGCGCCTGGCCGAGGAAGACCCCACCTTCCGGGTGAGCAGCGACGAGGAGTCGGGCCAGACCCGCATCGCGGGCATGGGCGAGCTGCACCTGGAGGTGATCGTCGACCGCATGCTGCGCGAGTTCAAGGTGCAGGCCAACGTGGGCCGGCCGCAGGTCAGCTACCGCGAGACGATCCGCAAGGCGGTCAAGGCAGAGGGTCGCTTCGTGCGGCAGACCGGCGGCAAGGGGCAGTACGGCCACGCCGTCATCACGCTGGAGCCGCTCGAGCGGGGCGCGGGAGTCGAGTTCGTCTCCAAGATCGTGGGTGGCTCCGTGCCGCGCGAGTTCTGGAAGCCGATTGAGCAGGGGATCCGCGACGCCCTGGTCGGCGGCGTGGTCGCCGGCTTCCCGGTGATCGACCTGAAGGCGACGCTGATCGACGGCTCGTTCCACGAGGTCGACTCGTCGGAGATGGCCTTCAAGATCGCCGGCTCAATGGCCGCCAAGGACGGCGTCGCGAAGGCCGATCCGGCGATCCTGGAGCCGGTTATGAAGGTCGAGGTTGTCGCGCCCGAGGACTTCATGGGGGACGTCATCGGCAACCTGAACAGCAAGCGCGGCCACATGGATGGGATCGACGAGCGAGGCACCTCGCGCGTCATCCGGGCCCATGTCCCGTTGGCCGAGATGTTCGGTTACGCCACCGAGCTGCGCAGCATGACCCAGGGGCGCGCCACCTACTCGATGGAGTTCTCCCGCTATTCAGAAGTTCCAACCAACCTGGCCAACGAGTTGATCGCGAAGTCCAAGAGCTAAAGGAGCGACGAAGGACACACCATGGCAAAGCAGAAGTTCGCCCGCACCAAGCCGCACGTCAACGTCGGCACCATCGGTCACGTCGACCACGGCAAGACGACCCTCACCGCGGCGATCACCAAGTATCTCGCGCTGCAGGGCGGTGCCGACTTCCGCGCCTTCGACACGATCGACAACGCTCCGGAGGAGCGCCAGCGCGGCATCACCATCGCCATCGCCCACGTCGAGTACGAGACGGCGGCGCGCCACTACGCGCACGTCGACTGCCCGGGCCACGCTGACTACATCAAGAACATGATCACCGGCGCCGCGCAGATGGACGGCGCCATCCTGGTCGTGTCGGCCGCCGACGGCCCGATGCCCCAGACCCGGGAGCACATCCTGCTCGCCAAGCAGGTCGAGGTGCCGTCGATGGTCGTCTTCCTGAACAAGATCGACATGGTCGACGACGAGATGCTGATCGACCTGGTCGAGATGGAGGTCCGCGAGCTCCTGAGCAAGTACGACTTCCCCGGCGACGACATCCCGGTCATCCGCGGCTCGGCGCTCAAGGCGCTGGAGTCCACCTCGACCGACCAGGCCGCCCCGGAGTACGCGTGCATCAAGGAGCTGATGGACGCGGTCGACACCTACATCCCGACCCCCGTGCGCGAGATCGACAAGCCGTTCCTGATGCCGATCGAGGACGTCTTCGGGATCAAGGGCCGCGGCACCGTGGCGACCGGTCGCATCGAGCGCGGCGTCGTCCACACCGGCGACAACGTCGAGCTGGTCGGCATTCACGCCAAGAGCCGCCAGCTGGTGGTGACCGGCGTCGAGATGTTCAAGAAGACGCTTGACGAAGGTCAGGCGGGCGACAACGTCGGCCTGCTGCTGCGTGGCATCGAGCGCGACGAGCTGGAGCGCGGCCAGGTGATGGCCAAGCCCAACAGCGTCAAGCCCGGGACCAAATTCAAGGCCGAGGTGCTCGTGCTCACCAAGGAGGAGGGCGGCCGCCACACGCCGTTCTACGCCGGCTACCGTCCGCAGTTCTACCTGCGAACGACCGATGTGACCGGTGCCATCTCGATGCCGCCGGGCGTGGAGATGATCATGCCGGGCGACAACGTGAACATCGACGTCGAGCTGATCACCCCGATTGCCATCGAGCAGGGTCAGCGCTTCGCCATCCGCGAGGGCGGACACACCGTCGGCGCGGGCGTCATCACAGCGTTGACTGCCTGAGCCCGACGATGGCCAAACAGCGCATCCGCATTCGGCTCAAGGCGTACGACCACAAGCTGCTCGACCAGTCGGCCGAGCAGATCGTGGAGACGGCGCAGCGGACCGGTGCCGCCATCGCGGGGCCGGTTCCGCTGCCGACCCGGATCGAGAAGTACACCGTCATCCGTGGGCCGTTCGTCCACAAGGATGGCCGGGAGCAGTTCGAGATCCGGACGCACAAGCGGCTGATCGACATCATCGACCCGTCGACCAAGACGGTGGATGCGCTGATGCGCCTGAGCCTGGCTGCGGGCGTCGACATCGAAATCAAGATGTGATTGGGGAACGAGAGAAGCAGTGCCGGCAGGATTGATCGGGCGCAAGCTCGGGATGATGCGGATCTTCGGTGACGACGGGAGCGTCGTGCCGGTGAGCGTCATCGAGGCGCAGCCCAACAGCATCACGCGGCTCCGCACGCCGGAGCGGGACGGCTATGCCGCGCTGCAGGTCGGCGCCGGGACCGCCAGGCGGCTCAGCAAGCCGGTCGCCGGCCAGTTCAAGGAGCTCCCCAAGGAGCAGCAGTCGCCGCGCCGTGTCCGTGAGTTCCGCGTCGACTCGACCGACGGCTTCGAGGCCGGCCAGCAGCTGGATGTCAGCCTCTTCGCCGCGGGGGACCTGGTCGACGTGACCGGGGTGAGCAAGGGACACGGCTTCACCGGCACGATCGCTCGGCACCACTTCAAGCGCGGCCCCAAGACGCACGGCTCCACCAACATCCGCCAGCCGGGCTCGATCGGCGCCGGTACGACGCCCGGCCGCGTCTTTCTGGGGACGCGCATGGGCGGCCACATGGGCGATGACCAGGTGACGGTCAAAAAGATGCAGGTGGTGAAGGTCGACGCCGAGCGCCACCTGATCCTGGTCAAGGGCGCCGTTCCGGGCGCTCGCAACGCTGTCCTGCTCGTGCAGAAGGCGAAGTGACCATGCAGCACGCACCGCTGCTGACGGTGAGTGGCAAGGAGGCGGGCAAGGTCGAGCTGGCGCCTTCGCTCTTTGCCGCCCCGGTGAACGAGGCCCTCATCCACCAGGCCGTGGTGCGCCAGCTGGCCGGCAAGCGGCTCGGCACCTCGGACACACTGACGCGCGGCGGGGTGAGGGGCGGCGGCAAGAAGCCGTGGCGCCAGAAGGGGACCGGCCGTGCCCGGCAGGGGACGCGCAGCGCCCCCCAATGGAAGGGCGGCGGGGTCGTCTTCGGGCCGCACCCGCGCGGATATCAGCAGCGCATGCCGGCCAAGATGCGCCGCGCCGCGCTGCAGGGCGTGCTGACCGGCAAGGCCGCCGACGGCGCCCTGCGCGTGGTCGAGGGGTTCGGCCTCGAGGAGATCGGCACCAGGGCCTTCGCAGAGCGGCTTGCCGCCTGGAAGACCGAGGGCAAGGTGCTCGTCATTCTCCCCGCGCGTGATGAGGTGGTCGAGCGCTCGTGTCGCAACCTGCCCGAGGTGCGCGTGCTGCTGGCCGACAGCCTGAACGTGGTCGACCTGCTGGCGGCCGACACCATCGTCTTCACGCGAGACGCGCTGATCAGGGCACAGGAGGTGTACGCGTGACCGGCGTGAGCATCCACGACATCCTCGTCCGCCCCGTCATCAGCGAGAAGAGCGTGGCGCAGACCGAGCGCAACAACTACACCTTCGCGGTCGGGCGGAATGCCAACAAGCTCCAGATCAGGGCCGCCGTCGAAGCCGAGTTCAAGGTCACGGTGGTCGGTGTGCGGGTCATGTGGGTCAAGCCCAAGCAGAAGCGGCGTGGCCGCCGAACGCTGGGCACCGTCCCCGGCTGGCGCAAGGCGGTGGTCACCATCGCCGCGGGCCAGAAGATCGAACTGTTCGAGGCGGTGTAGCGAGATGCCCCTTCGCAAGTACCGACCCACCAGCCCCGGGCTGCGGCAGATGACCCGCTCGACCTTCGACGAGATCACGACCATGCAGCCGCACAAGCCGCTCACCGAGCGCCTGGTCCGCAAGGCCGGCCGCAACAGCCAGGGCAAGCTGACCGTTCGCCACCAGGGCGCCGGGCAGAAGCGGCTGTACCGCATCATCGATTGGCGGCGCGACAAGGTCGGGGTGCCTGCCACGATCGCCACGGTCGAGTACGACCCGAATCGATCGGCGCGCATCGCCCTGCTGCATTACGCCGATGGCGACAAGCGCTACATGCTGCTGCCGCACGGCCTGGGGGTCGGCGACGTCGTCATCTCCGGCGCCGATGCCGAGGCGCGGGTTGGCAACGCCCTGCCCCTGGCACGCATGCCGCTCGGCACTCAGATCCACAACGTGGAGATGGTCGCCGGGCGCGGTGGCCAGATCGTGCGGAGTGCCGGGAGCAGCGCGCAGCTGCTCGCCAAGGAGGGAGAGATGGCCACCATCCGGCTCCCCTCCGGCGAGGTGCGTCGCGTGCGAGCCAACTGCATGGCCACCGTCGGCCAGGTGAGCAACCTGGACCACGAGAACCAGGACATCGGGAAGGCCGGACGGAGCCGGCACATGGGACGCCGCCCCGAGGTGCGCGGCGTGGCGATGAACCCGCGTGACCATCCGCACGGTGGCGGCGAGGGCAAGTCGCCAACGGGGATGCCGCCCAAGACGCCATGGGGCAAGCCGGCCATGGGGCTGCGCACCCGGAAGAACAAGACGACCGGCAAGATGATCGTCCGCCGCCGCTACGGGCGGGGTTAGGAGAGCGCGATGAGTCGATCCGTCAAGAAGGGACCGTTCGTCGATGCGCGCCTGCTCGGCCGTATCGAGGAGATGAACAAGCACAACGAGCGCAAGGTGCTGAAGACCTGGTCGCGCCCGAGCGTGATCTTCCCGTCGATGATCGGGCACACCATCGCCGTCCACGACGGGCGGCGGCACGTGCCGGTCTTCGTCACCGAGAACATGGTCGGACATCGGCTCGGGGAGTTCGCGCCCACCCGTCATTACCGGGGCCACGGCAAGGCCACCGACCGCTCCACGGCCCTGAAGTAGGAATCGAACGATGCGCGTCGTCGCCACCGCCAAGTACATCCGCATCAGCCCGCGCAAGGTGCGCCTGGTGACCGATCTGATCACCGGCAAGCCGGTCGAGGAGGCTGCCGCCATCCTCCGCTTCCTGCCGAACGCGGCCGCGCGGGACGTGGCCAAGGTGCTCAAGAGCGCCACCGCCAACGCCGAGAACAACTTCAACCTGTCTGCCGATGAGCTCCGCGTGCTGAGCGCCACGGCCGACGAGGGGCCGACCCTGAAGCGCTTCCGACCGCGTGCCCAGGGACGCACCTTCAGCATCTTCAAGCGGACGAGCCATATCACGGTCGCCGTGGCCGATCGAGAGGAGTCCTGATGGGTCACAAGGTCCACCCGTACGGCTTCCGCATCGGGATCAACAAGCCGTGGCTCGCGAAGTGGTACGCCGATCGTGACTACGCGACCCTGCTGCAGGAGGACATGCGCATCCGGACGTTGGTCAGCAGGCAGCTGGCCAATGCCAGCGTCAGCCAGGTCGAGATCGAGCGCGGCATCAACCACGTGACCGTCACGGTCCACTCGGCCAAGCCGGGGATCGTCATCGGCAAGGGCGGGCAGAACGTCGAGCTGCTGCGCAACTCGATCGGCAAGCTGACCGACAAGAAGGTCAAGCTCGAGATCAAGGAGATCCTGCAGCCGGAGCTCGACGCGGTCCTCGTGGCGCAGAACGTGGCCGGCCAGCTCGAGCGCCGGATCGCGTTCCGCAAGGCGGTCAAGCAGACCGTGCAGCGCACCATCAAGGCCGGCGCCAAGGGCGTCAAGATCCAGGTCTCCGGGCGCCTGGGGGGAGCCGAGATGAGCCGCACCGAGTGGGACAAGGAGGGCCGCATCCCGCTCGGGACGCTGCGCGCCGACATCAGCTACGGGGTTGTCCACGCCCGCACGACCTACGGCCGCATCGGCGTCAAGGTGTGGGTCTACCGCGGCGACCAGCTCGGCGAGCGACCCGGCTCGGCGCGGACCGAGCCGCGCGAGCCGCGCCAGCGGCCGACTCGCGGCCGGACGCGGGCCGCCCCCCCGGTGGCCGCCGCGCCGTCCGCCACCGCCAGCGAGGAGGCCTGAGCGATGTTGCTCCCCAAGCGGGTCACTCACCGCAAGGTCCAGCGCGGCCGCCGCGCCGGGATGGCGAAGGGCGGCACCACCGTCAGCTTCGGCGAATACGGACTCATGGCCGAGGAGGTCTGCTGGCTGACCAGCCGCCAGATCGAGGCGGCGCGTCGCGCGATGACTCACCACATCAAGCGCGGTGGGCGCATCTGGATCCGCGTCTTCCCCGACAAGCCGGTCACCAAGAAGCCGGCCGAGGTTCGGATGGGATCGGGCAAGGGTGCCCCCGACCACTGGGTGGCGGTGGTCAAGCCCGGAAGGGTCATGTTCGAGATGTCCGGCGTGCCGGAGACGGTCGCTCGCGAAGCGATGCGGCTGGCGAGCCACAAGCTGCCGATTCAGACCAGGTTCGTGGCCAAGGAGGGCGCGTGATCATGGACATCAACGAGATCAGGGCCATGTCCGACCTCGACCTCGAGAGTGCCCTGCTGGATGCCAAGCAGGAGCTCTGGAAGATCCGCTTCGACCTGGCCACGCGGCAGGAGAAGAACTACAGCCGGCTGCCGGCAACGCGCAAGCGGATCGCCCGCATCCTGACCGTGATGACCGAACGTCAGCACGCGGCAGACGATGCCGCCGCCGGCGTGGAGAAGGCCAGCTGATGGAAGGCAAGCGACGGACCAAGGTCGGACGCGTCGTGTCCGACAAGATGGACAAGACGGTCGTCGTCAGCGTCGAGCGCCTGCGCCGACATCCGATCTACAAGCGGGTGGTGCGGCTGTCGAGCAAGTTCAAGGCGCACGACGAGCAGAACACGGCTCACGTCGGCGACACCGTGCGCATCGAGGAGAGCAGGCCGCTGTCGCGGGAGAAGCGCTGGCGGGTGGTCGAGGTGGTCGCGCGCGGCACCGGCGAGGAGATGGGCGGGGAGATGGTGGACACCGCATGATCCGCCAGTACAGCCGGCTGCGCGTGGCCGACAACACCGGCGCGCGCGAGCTGATGTGCATCACCGTCATCGGTCGCTCGAGCAGCGATACGGCCGAGGTCGGCGACACGATCGTGGCCAGCGTCAAGCAGGCGCTGCCCAACACCGGCGTCAAGAAGGGCGACGTGGTGCGGGCCGTCATCGTGCGCACCACCAAGGAGTACGGCAGGCCCGATGGCAGCCACATCCGCTTCGACGAGAACGCGGCAGTGCTGATCACGCCGCAGGGCAGCCCGCGCGGGACCCGCATCTTCGGCCCCGTTGCCCGCGAGCTGCGCGAGCGCAACTACATGAAGATCGTGTCGCTCGCGCCGGAGGTGCTCTAGACATGAACGTGCGGAAGGGCGACACGGTGCTCGTGCTGGCCGGCAAGGACCGCGGCAAGCGCGGCGTGGTCGAGCGCATCGAGCGCACCAAGCGCGGCTTCGGCGTCGTGGTCCCGGGCATCAACATGGCCAAGCGACACCAGCGGCCGAAGTCTCGAACGCAGTCCGCCGGTATCCTTGACCTGCCGGTGCCGCTGCACCTGAGCAACGTCCAGGTCGTCTGCCCCCGCTGTGACCGGCCAACTCGGATCTCCCACCAGCTGCTCGAGGGCAACTCGCATCGAGTCCGCGTCTGCAGGCACTGCGGCGAGCAGATGGAGGTGGCCAAGTGAGCGCCGAGAAGCCGACGCGCAGAGTCGCGCCGAAGACAGGCGCTCCGAAGACGGTCGCGCCCCGGGCGCCTCGCCGCCAGGCGGCAGCCGCTGCGCCCGCCACCGCGCCAGCCGCGGCCGTCAGCCGCGAACCGGCCGCCGTGAGTGGACTCAGGCGCCGCTACCTCGATGACGTGGCCCCGGCGCTGCGGCGCGAGTTCGGCTACGCCAACCCGATGCAGATCCCGCGGCTCGAGAAGGTGGTCGTCAACATCGGCCTCGGCGAGGCGATCCAGAACGCCAAGGCGCTCGATGCGGCGGTCGGCGACCTGACCCGGATCACCGGCCAGAAGCCGATCGTGACGCGCGCCAAGCGCTCGATCGCGCAGTTCCGGCTGCGCACCGGGATGCCGATCGGCGCCAAGGTGACGCTCCGCGGACAGCGCATGTACGACTTCATGGAGCGAACCATGCGCCTGGCGCTGCCCCGCATCCGCGACTTCCGCGGGATCAGCCGCAGCTCGTTCGACGGCCGCGGCAATTTCAGCCTTGGGCTGCGCGAGCAGCTCGTCTACCCCGAGATCGACTACGACAAGATCGATCGGCTGCGGGGGATGGAGATCAGCATCGTGACCACGGCCAGGACCGACGAGGAGGGGCTCAAGCTCCTGCAGCTCCTCGGCATGCCGTTCCAGGCCAGTTAGCGAGGAGTTCGAGTGGCCAAGAAGTCGATGATCGCGAAGTCGCTGCGCAAGCCGCGCTTCCCGGTCCAGCAACACAACCGCTGCGCCGTGTGCGGACGTCCGCGCGGCTACATGCGGCGCTTTGCCCTGTGCCGCATCTGCTTCCGGGAGCGCGCCCTCGAGGGGCAGCTGCCCGGCGTGACCAAGTCGAGCTGGTAGTTCGAGGACCTGAGAAGCAACCATGAACGTGACTGACCCGATTGCCGACATGCTGACCCGCATTCGCAACGCGAGCATGGCGCGCCATCGTGAGCTGACCCTGCCCTCTTCACGGATCAAGCGCGACATCGCGCGGATCCTGGTGGAGGAGGGGTTCATCGAGTCCTACGCCACCAGCCAGGAGGGCGTCCAGGAGCTGCTGACCATCCATCTCAAGTACGTCGAGGGGAAGACCCCGGTGGTGAGCGGCCTGAAGCGGATCAGCAAGCCGGGGCTGCGGGTCTACGCCCGCAAGACCGAGATCCCGCGCGTCCTGGGCGGGCTCGGCACGGCCATCCTGTCAACCTCCCACGGGATCATGACCGGGCAGAGCGCCCGGAAGCTGAATCTCGGTGGCGAAGTCCTCTGTTACGTCTGGTAGGGAACGAACGCGATGTCTCGCATCGGTCGGATGCCGATCCCGCTCCCGTCGGGCGTGGAGGTGACCCAGTCGGGGACGAGCCTGAGCGTCCGCGGACCGCTCGGCACGCTCCAGCGTGAGATCCACCCGGAGATGGTGGTCCAGCGCGGCGAAAGCGAGCTGCGCGTGCTGCGGCCCAGCGACGAGCCGCGGCATCGGGCGCTGCACGGGCTGACCCGGACGCTGGTCAACAACATGGTGGTCGGGGTCACCACCGGCTTCACCAAGGGGCTCGAGATCAGCGGCGTGGGCTACCGCGCCCAGCTGCAGGGGCCCAGGCTGATCCTGGCGCTCGGGTACTCGCACCCCATCGAGATCGATCCGCCGGCCGGCATCAGCTTCCAGGTCGAAACGCCCACGCGCCTCGCCGTGGTCGGCGCCGACAAGGAGCTGGTCGGCCAGACCGCCGCCTTCATTCGGTCGCGCCGCAAGCCGGAGCCGTACAAGGGCAAGGGGATCCGGTACGCCGGCGAGGTGGTGCTGCGCAAGGCCGGCAAGGCCGGCAAGGTCGGGACCGGCAAGTAGCATGATCACCAAGGATTCGCGCGACGCCCTGCGTCGCAAGCGGCACTCCCGCATCCGGCTGCGCATCACGGGCAGCACGGAGCGGCCGCGACTGTCGATCTTCCGCAGCGCCAAGTTCATCTACGCCCAGGTGATCGACGACACGAGCGGCCGGACGCTTGCGGCCGCGTCGAGCCGCGAGGCCGGCCTGGCCGCCGGCCCGGGCAAAGTCGATGCAGCCCGATCCGTCGGCCGCGCGGTGGCGCAGCGCGCGAAGGCGGCCGGCGTCGGCGCCGTGGTCCTGGACCGCGGTGGATATCGGTATCACGGGCGGGTTCGCTCGCTCGCCGAGGGCGCCCGCGAGGGCGGCCTCGACCTGTAGCGGAGGAACCATGGCTCGTATCGATCCGACCAAGCTCAACCTGGTGGAGAAGGTCGTCCAGATCAACCGCGTGGCGAAGGTCGTCAAGGGCGGCCGGCGCTTCAGCTTCAGCGCGGTCGTGGTCGTGGGCGACGGAGCCGGGATCGTCGGCGCCGGGCTCGGGAAGGCCGGCGAGGTGCCGGAGGCGATCCGCAAGGGGGTCGAGGACGCCAAGAAGCACCTCATCAAAGTGCCCCTGGTCGGCACCTCGATTCCGCACAGGGTGAGCGTCGACTTCGGCGCCAGCACCGTCCTGCTGCGCCCTGCCTCGCCCGGCACGGGCGTGATCGCCGGTGGCTCGGTGCGCTCCGTGGTGGAGGCGGCGGGCATCCGCGACCTGCTCTCGAAGTCGATGGGCAGCACGAACCCGGTCAACGTGGTGCGCGCCACGATCGAGGCGCTGCGCTCGCTGCGCTCCGCGGACCAGATCGCGCTGAGCCGGGGCACAACCGCCGAGCGGCTGCTCGGCAAGCGTGGCGCCGAGGCCTCACGGCGGCCGCACGAGTACGTCGAGCGCCCCGCGCCCGCCTTCCCGTCGGGAGGCGGCCGTGGCCGCTAGGCGCAGGACGGCAGCAGTCGGGCCGATGCTGCGCGTCACCTGGGTCCGCTCGACGATCGGCCACAAGGCCGGCGCGCGCGGCACGATCCGGGCCCTCGGCCTGCATCGGCTCCAGCAGAGCGTCGAGGTTGCCGATACGCCGGTGAACCGCGGCATGCTGCGCCGCGTCGCCTTCCTGGTGGCCGTCGAGGATCCCTCGCAGGCGAAGCCGGGCAGCAAGGGGAAGACCTAGATGAAGCTCCACCATCCGCAGCCGAACCCGGGTTCGCACCAGGCCCCGCGGCGCCTCGGGCGCGGCCACGGCTCGGGTCGGGGCAAGACCGCCGGTCGTGGTACCAAGGGCCAGAAGGCACGAGCCGGAGGCGGCATCCCGGCCTGGTTCGAGGGCGGTCAGACGCCGCTGCACATCCGGACCCCGAAGCTGCACGGCTTCACCAATCGGTTCCGCGTCGAGTACGCGCCGCTCAACCTTGGTCGCCTGACCGATGCCGCCGCCGGGACCCTGATCACTCCCGATGTGCTGCGGCACGACCAGCTGCTGCGCGACCAGAAGACCCGGCCGATGCCGGTCAAGATCCTGGGCGGGGGCGATGCCCCACGCGGGGTGACGATCCACGCCCACGCCTTCACCCGCTCGGCGCTCGCCAAGCTGGCGGCGGCGGGGAGCACGGCGCAGCTCATCAGCTGGCCGGACGGCGCCCCGATCGAGTTCGAGCCCGAGCCGGCCCCTGCACCGGCAAAGAAGCGGAACGCCGAGCCGCCCGCCGAGCCGATCGCGGAGGCATCGGTCGAAGAGCCCGAATCCGAGCCCGAATCCGAGCCCGAGCCAGGGACCGAGTCCTGACGTGATCGAGTCCCTGGTCCAGGCCTTCCGGGCGCCGGACATCCGGCGCAAGATCCTCTTCACGCTGGGGATCCTGCTCATCTTCCGGGCCCTGACCAACGTTCCGGTCCCGAACGTGAACCAGGCGAACCTGGCCAACCTGTTCCAGACGAACCAGCTGCTCGGCCTGCTCGACCTCTTCTCTGGCGGAGGACTGGCGACGGCGTCGATCATCGGGATGGGGGTGAACCCCTACATCAACGCCAGCATCATCATGCAGCTGATGCAGGGCGTCATCCCGAGCCTCGGCGAGCTGGCGCGGGAGGGGGAGTACGGACGCAATCGGATCAACCAGTACACCCGGCTGCTGACCGTGCCGATGGCCTTCGCCCAGGGCTACGGGTTCTCCGTGCTGCTGTCGGCCAACGGCGTCATCCCGGCCTCGCCCCTCTTCTCCTTCGAGACGCTGTCGCTGCTCCTCTCCTTCACCGCCGGCACGATCCTGCTGATGTGGCTCGGCGAGCTGATCAGCGAGCGCGGCCTGGGCAACGGCATCAGCTTCATCATCTTCGCCGGGATCGTGGGACGCCTGCCGCACCGTGCGGCACCGATCGTCCAGGGCCCGGACGGGCTGCTGCGGATCATCCCCTTCATCCTGATCGCGATCGTGGTGATCGCCGGGGTGGTCTTCATCAACGAGGGGCAGCGCCGCATCCCGGTGCAGTACGCCAGCCGGGTCCGCGGGAGGCGCATGTACCAGGGCCAGACCCAGTACCTGCCGCTGAAGGTGACGATGGCCGGCGTCATCCCGATCATCTTCGCCATCAGCATCCTCCTCTTCCCGGCCCAGATCGCCCAGTACTTCACCGCCTCGACGGTCGACTGGGTCAAGAGCGTGGCGGCCTTCGTGGTCGCGAATCTGAGCCAGAGCAACCCGCTGGTCTACGGCGGGCTCTACTTCCTGCTGGTCGTCTTCTTCACGTACTTCTACACGGCGTTCCAGTTCCGTCCCGACCAGACCGCCGACTTCCTGCGCAAGAACGGCGGGTTCATCCCGGGCATCCGGCCCGGCAAGCCGACCGAGGAATTCCTGTCGCGGGTCACGAATCGGATCACCCTGGGCGGAGCTCTCTTTTTGGCGTCCCTCGCCGTCCTGCCACTGGTGGTCACCGCCGCCATCCCCGGCACCCAGGGGCTGCAGCTGGGTGGCACGAGCGTGCTGATCGTGGTGAGCGTGGTGGTCGAGACGATGAAGCAGCTCGAGGCGCAGATGCTGATGCGCCACTACGAGGGCTTCATCCGGTGACCGGTCCGGGCGGCGGCCCTGCGGCCCCGTCCACGGGGCGTCGGATCCTGCTGCTGGTTGGCTCGGTCGGCGCCGGGAAGGGGACCCAGGCGGACGCCCTGAGCCAGGAGCTGACCCTCCCGCACCTTGCCTCGGGGAACCTCTTCCGCCAGGCGCTGCGCGATGGCACCGAGCTTGGCGAGCGGGCGCGCGTCTACATGGAGCGCGGTGATCTGGTGCCGGACGAGATCACGATCGATATGTTCATGCACGAGCTGGCGCGGCCGGCCGCCATTCGTGGCGCGATCCTCGATGGCTTCCCGCGCACGGTGGCCCAGGCGCAGGCCCTCGACCGAACCCTGGCCGCACGGGGGGAGCGGATCGAGCGCGTCATCTCGATCGAGGTGCCGGTCGAGGATCTGGTGGCGCGCGTGGCGGGGCG
>JBGQCU010000031.1:0-18502 GCA_041495495.1 Candidatus Limnocylindria bacterium | reverse complement strand
TCGACGTGCTGAAGGTCGGCCATCACGGCTCGCACTCCAGCAGCAGCCCGCCGCTGCTCGACGCCACCCGACCCGGCGCCGCGCTCATCTCCGTCGGGATCGGCAACGACTATGGCCACCCGCACCAGGTCACCCTCGACCATCTGCACGCCATCCCCGGCCTGCGCCTGCACCGAACCGATCTAGAAGGCAGCATCGAGGTGATCAGCGACGGGCTGCGCTACCAGGTCCGCAGCCGCGTGGTCGGCGATCCCTGGCGCTCGGTCGTCGGGGCGCCGATCGCGGCCAGTCGGGCTGCGCGTAGCATCGGGGCATGGCCGTCCCCACCCTCGGCGAGGCCGAGCAGCTGCTCGCCTCCTTCCACCTGCCCGATGGGATCGTCATCCATTCGCGCGGGGTCAGCCGGGTGGCGACGGAGGCGGCGCGCCTCCTCGCGGTGGCTGGGATCGAGGTGGATCCGCACCTCGTCGCGGTCGCCGCCCTGCTGCATGATGTCGACAAGCCGAGGACACGTGGTGATGGCAGCGAGCACGGCCTGCTTGCGGCGCGCTGGATGACCGAGCGCGGCCACCCGGAGCTGTTCGCGCCGATCGCCTCGCACCCGATCAGCTGCCTGCTGAATCCGTCGCGGGCTCCGCAGGGGTGGGCCGCCAAATCGGTGGCGGTCGCAGATCGGCACATCTCGCAGCGGTTCGTGAGCATCGACCAGCGCATCGACGACCAGGCGCGCCGCTACCCCGCCTTCCGCGCGGAGCTGGACGCGGCCCGGGCACCGGCGCGCGCCATGCAGGCCGAGCTGGCCGCCGCCGCCGGGCTGAGCGTCGGTGAGCTGATCGGGCGGCTGCGGGCCGCCTGCGACGCGGCGCAGCCGGAGCCGGCATGAGCGCCGCACTGCTCCTCGTCCACGGCGACGACGGCTTTGCGATTGACCAGGCGCTAGCCATCTTTGCGGCCCGGGTCGAGGTCGCCGAGCGGACTGAGATCTCTCCGGAGCGCAGCCCCGACGAGGCCGCGATCGACCGCGCCCGGCTCGAATCTGCCACGGTCGGCATGTTCGGCGCGCACCTGGTCGTGCTTCGTCAGCCGGTCTTCGCCGCCGGCCGCTCGAAGGTGGCAAACGACAAGCTGCTCGCCCTCGTCGCCCAGCTCCCCGACGGAGCGGCGCTGGCGCTCGCCGAGACACGCCCCTCCCGCGACGCCGGGAAGCCGCCGGCGCTGCTAAAGCGCCTTGGCGATGCGGTGACGGAGCGCGGCGGCGAGGTCGAGCAGCGCGACACGCCGCGCCGCAACGAGCTCCAGGGCTGGATCCGCGGGCACGCCGCGCAACTCGGCGTGGCGATCGAGCCGCGAGCAGCCGCTCTGCTCGCCGAGCGGGTCGGCGGCGCGATCTGGGAGTCGGACATCGAGCGCGGCCAGCAGACCCGGGTCGCGGACGGCGAGCTGCGCAAGCTCGCCACCTACGCCGGCGAGCGCGCTATCACGGCAGCGGATGTCGAGGCGCTGGTCAGCGACACGCGCCCGGCCAGCCTGTTCGCCATCACCAACGCCATCGATCGGCGCGAGCCCGCGGCTGCGGCGGCCGCGGTCGAGCGCGCCATCGGAGAGGGGCAGCCGGTGCTGCGCATCATGGCCGCGCTCGAGGCGAGGATCGCCGACCTGATCGTGGCCCGCGACCTGGGTGCAAATGGGGCAAGCCCGCAGGAAGTGACGAAACGGGTGGGGCGGGGCAATTCCCGCATGGCCGAGCGCATCGCGGAAGCCGCGAGGCGCTACTCGGGGGCCGAGCTGGAGGGGATGCTGCGCGGCCTGTTCGAGGCGGACCTGGCGATCAAGGCCAACGAGATGGCGGAGGAGCCGGCGCTGGTCGCCTGGCTGGGAGAGTTCCTGCTTGCCGCGCGTCCGACGCGCGGCTGACGGATCAGCCTAGGCGGCGCCGGCGCGCAGGACGCGGTCGCTCTGGATGGCGAACGTGCACTGCGCCTCGGAGAGGCCCAGGATCCCGATCAGCTGCCGATCGACGTACAGCTGGCGGCACGGTACGCACAGCGCCCCGGGGATCGCGAAGAAGAGTCGCTCCTCGGCCGCGGCGTCGCGGAAGGAGGTGTCGAAGACGCTGGTCAGCAGCTGACCGCCGCAGAAGCGGCAGGCGTCGGTGGTCGAAGCGTCGTTCGCGTGCTCGGTGGCGGGCTCGTGCATGAGCCGAGGATGGGAGCGGCCCGCATCGGCCTCAATAGGAGGACGGTGGTAGCGCGACTGGTACCCGGGTAGTACCCCGGGACACCGCTCAGACCAGGCGCACCACCTGCGCAGCGTGGCTCCAGAGGCGCTCCAGCCCGTAGTACTCGCGCTCCTCGGGGGCGAAGAGGTGGACGATCACGCTGCCGTAGTCGATGAGCACCCAGCGGGCCGCTCCGCGTCCCTCCACCCCGAGCGGTCGGATGCCGTCCTTGCGCAGCTCGTCGACGATGGCACCCGCGAGCGCGTGCAGCTGACGGTCGCTGCGGCCGCTGCAGATCACGAAGTAATCGGCCATGGTCGTCACCTCGCTGGTCCGCAGCAGCACGATGTCAGCCGCCTTCTTGTCGGAGGCGAGGTCCACGATCCGATGCGCCAGCTCGCCCGGATCGATCTCCGTCAGCCCCTCTGCGCGCTCCTCGATGGTCTCCTCCTCCTATGGTCGTCGGTAGAGGCCGCGGTCTGCGATCAGCTCCCCCACGGCCCCGGGCACAAGGTAGCGGATGGAGCGGCCCGCCGCCACCCGACGCCGGATCTCGGAGCTGCTGACGTCGAGCGATGGGCCGTCCAGCAGATGGATCCGCGACTCCGCGGCGCCGAAGCGCTCGCGCAGCGCGCCGCGATCAGGGAGCTTCGAGCCGGGGCGCGGCCCGACCGCCCATTCCGCCAGCTCGAGGAGGCGATCCGGCTCGCGCCAGGTGTCGATCTCGGCGAAGGCGTCAGCCGCCATGACCAGCACCAGGCTCGCGTCCGCCCCGAGCGAGGCGCGCAGCTCGACCAGCGAGTCGACCGTATAGGACGGGCCGGGCCGCTCCATCTCGATCAGCGACAGGTCGAGCAGCGGGTCGCCGGCGATCGCCAGGCGGGTCATCATCACCCGGTCGGCGGCGTTGCTGACCGGCTTTCCGCCCTTGTGCGGGGGCCGCGCGGCGGGCATCAGCAGCACGCGGCTGAGCCCCAGCGCGTCGGCGGCCAGGGTGGCCAGCCACAGGTGCCCGATGTGCGGCGGGTCGAAGGTGCCACCCAGGATGCCGATCCGCTTGCCACCCGCGGCCTCCGCCTGCGCGGCTGCCGGGTCAGGCTGTGCGGCGTGCAGGCCAGCGGTGCTGGCGACATGGCGCCGTGTGTGCGTAATCGCCGGGCTCATGCCTCCTCTCCCCACTCCAGCTCGACCGAGCCGATGCGCACCATGGTGCCGCCGCGCGCCCCCTGGCGTCGCAGCTCGGCGTCGATCCCCAGCCGCTCCATGGTGCGCTGGAAGCGGTCGCGGGATTCCTCGTTGTCGAAGTCGGTGCGGGAGGCGGTCGTCTCGATCCGTCTGCCGCGCACGCGCAGGCCGTCGGCCTCCGCAATGACCTGCCATCCGGCATCGAGCGGATCGAAGCGGTGGAGGCGCACCGCCCCGCCGGCCGGCTCGGCCGCAGACCGCCGCTCGGCCTCTGCCAGCGCCGCCGCCAGGGTCCGCCGCAGCTCGGGCAGGCCGCTGCCGGCGTGGGCGGAGACCGCGATCGGCTGTGCGCCGCCGGCTCGCAGCACGCGGCGCATCGCGGTCCAGCGCGCATGGACCTCGGGCAGGTCCTGCTTGGTGACCACCATCGGCATCGGTCGCAGCAGGAGCGCCGGGTCGTGCTCGCCAAGCTCATGGGCGACCGCGCGCCACTCGCCGACCGGGTCGGCCGCCGCACCGTCCACCACCGCCACCAGGACACGGGTCCGCTCGACGTGGCGCAGGAAGGCGTGGCCCAGCCCGCGGCCCTCGGAGGCGCCTTCGATCAGGCCGGGCAGGTCGGCGATCACCGCCCGCCGCTCGTCGTCCAGCTCCATCACGCCCAGGTTCGGCTGGGTGGTGGTGAAGGGGTAGCTGCCGACCTCGGGAGTAGCTGCGGTGAGCGCCGCCAGCAACGTCGACTTTCCGGCGTTTGGGGCTCCGACCAGGCCGATGTCGGCAATCAGCTTCAGCTCCAGCTCGATCCAGCGCGACTGGCCCGGCTCGCCCTTCTGCGCGTGGGTCGGGGCCTGGTGGGTGGCGCTCACGAAGTGCACGTTGCCTTGCCCGCCACGGCCCCCACGGGCGACCACCAGCCGCTCACCGGGCGCCATCAGCTCCCCGATGAGTGTGTCGCGCGCGGGGTCCGCGGTGGCGTCCCCATCGGGAGCGACACGGACCACGGTTCCGGGCGGGACCGGCAGGACGACGTCGACGCCATTCTTGCCGTGTGCCTTGCGACCGGCGCCGCGACCACCTGGCCTGGCCCGATGGTGCGGATGGTGGCGAAGGTCACCAAGCGTGGTCATGCCGGCGTCCACCACCAGCACGATGTCGCCACCGGAGCCGCCGTCCCCACCATCGGGGCCACCGCGCGGGACGTGTGCCTCGCGACGGAACGAGGCGGATCCGTCGCCGCCGGAGCCGCCGGCCACGAAGATCCGAGCCTGGTCAGCGAACATCGGGCACAGATGATAGCAACGCGGTCAGCCCGAACCGGGGCAGATGGATGCCGCGCCTGGGCGGAGGAGGCAGCCTAGAGGTATCGGAGCGGGTTGACGATGACCCCGTCGACGATCACCTCGAAGTGGACATGCGGGCCGGTGCACACGCCGGTGCAGCCGACCGCCGCGATCGTCTGCCCGACGGTCACGCTGTCACCGACGGCCACCCCTATGCTGCCGAGGTGGTTGTAGACGGTGACGATCCCGTTGCCGTGGTCGATCCCGACCACCAGTCCCCCACCGTTGTCCTTCCAGCCGGCCCAGTTCACCACGCCGTCAGCGGCCGCCGTCACCGGCGAGCCCGCGGGAGCGGCGATGTCGAGCGCCTGGTGGTAGGAGCTGTAGTACTGCGATATCTTGCCGCCGGGGACCGGCCACTTCAGCTGCCCGGTGCCGACGATGGGGGCCGGCTTGACGTACACCGGCCGCGGGGTCGCCGGGGGCGCGACCGGGGTCGGCAGCGCGGTCGCCTCGGGGATCCTGCCAGGGCCGTTTCGCTCCAGCATCGGATCAGGAGCCTCGGGCTGCGGGACGAGCTCGTAGCGCACGATCTGCGGGACGAAGGTCGCTCCATCGGCCCCACGGGCGACGGAGACGAGGCCGAACGGGAAGGTGCGCGGGGTGGTGGCCGTCTCCGGACCGGCGGCGGTGGCTTGCACACCGACCGCCACGGTCACGGCCAGCAGGGCCAGGACGGCGAGATGCGAGACTGCTCGCGCAGTGGGACGCTCGGCGGTGGCGCGGCGCAATGGCCGTCGCTGATCGGGCAATACAGACGCTCCCGCGTTTCCTAGCTGGTTCTGTGCCTGCCCGACCCCGCTCATCCCCTGCCGGCCATGGCGCGAATGCACCGGCCGAAGGTCGTGCCGGGGGATGGTACCAGCGCCCCTCAACGACGGTCAACCCTGCCGAACGGCCCCTAGTTACCCTCCGTTGCGATCTGGAGCGGGGGCGAGCCGAGATCGGCAAGCGAGCTGGAGCCGTCGGCCAGGGTGATCCAGGCGATCTGTCGCTCGCTCCCGGACGGCGTCGTCAGCGGCAGGCGCAGCTCAACTGACGCTCCCGGAGCGAGGGCGGGAACGCTCAGGCCGAGCGGCCGGAGGGCGTCGGGAGCCAGACGCAGGTAGGGGTCACGGCTGGGCACCCAGCCGGCCAACAGGCGCAGCCCGTCGGGCCAGGGGGCCGAGCCGGTGTTGGTCAAGCGAAATGCGGTGCCGGTGGTCAACGTCCGGGCATCCACCACCGGCGCCCAGAACGGCGGCCCGGCCCCGGGCACGGCCTGTGCGAGCCTGCCAGCCGAGCCGTCGGGCAGCAGCGCGTCATATCGAACTGCCAGGGGGCGATCTCCAAGGTACACGCCGAGGGCATCAGCGATCCCTTGCGCGGCCGCCGTCTGCCCCTCGCGCGACAGCAGCAGGTCCTGCTCCGCCGCCAGGGTGATCGAGCCCGCCTCGGTCAGGATCGCGGGCATGAGCGCACCACGCGTCGGCTGCTTGACCGGATCGGGCCGCGCAGGTGTCGTCACGAACAGCGGCGGGGCGACCATGTACAGGTTCACCGCCGAGATACCGCGATCCTGTCGATCGTAGGATGCGACCGGGTCGATGGATGCCACCACGCCGTCCTGGACAAGCTGCGCCAGGCGCTGCGTGGCGCTGACGCCCCAGGTGGTCTCATCGGTGTAGTAGGTCTGGGTGACCGCGATCTCGAAGATGACGCCGTTCTGGGTGATCGAGTTGATGTGGATGCTGACCAGCACGTCGGCCCGGGCCAGGTTGACGAGGTCCAGCCGAGCCTGGAGCTCGTCACGGGTGCGGGTCTTGCCCTCCGGATCGAAACCGGCGGCGCCGTCGCCGTTGACGTCGCGGAAGGGCGCCCCGTGACAATTCAGGGCGGGGTACAGGTCGCCGGCGAGGGCCTCATCGGCCTGGCGGGTCATGACCACGCCGATGCCCTGCGCCTCGAGCAGGCGCTTGAGCTCCAGGCCGATGGCCAGGGTCATCGTCTTCTCGCTGAAGGCCGGTCCGCGCCCGAGCGGGTCGGGGGCGCCCCAGTCCAGGCATCCGCCGTGGCCGGGGTCGATGGCCACCACGATCGCCCCGGGATTCGGCTGGTAGATGGTGCTGGTTGAACCGGGTGCCGGTACGACCTGGCCGATGCCGGGGCTCGGCGCCATGGACGCGGAGGCGGCCACCGACGCCGCCGACGCGCTCGGGCTCGGCGATACGGGGCTACAGGCTGCCAGCAGCAGCACGCCGAGCACCGCCGCGGGGCGGCTGGCTGCTCGGGTGGTCACCGGAGGCGCGAAGGTCAGCGCTCGGAGGCTTCGACGCTCTTGCTGAGGGAGACGAGGAACTCCGCGTTGTTCTTCGTCTTGCCGAGCCGCTGCATGAGCAGCTCGATTCCCTCGTTGGGCCCAACCGCCGAGAGCATGCGGCGCATCGTCCAGATCATGCGCAGCGTGTTCTCGTCGAGCAGCAGCTCCTCGCGGCGGGTGCCGGAGCGGAGCACGTCGATGGCCGGGAAGATGCGCTTCTCCGAGAGCTTGCGGTCGAGCGCCAGCTCCATGTTGCCGGTGCCCTTGAACTCCTCGTAGATGACGTCGTCCATGCGGGAGCCGGTGTCGACCAGGCAGGTGGCGATGATCGTCAGGCTGCCGCCGCCCTCGATGTTGCGGGCGGCGCCGAAGAAGCGCTTGGGCGGGTAGAGGGCGATCGGGTCAACACCGCCGGACAGGGTCTTGCCCGACGCCGGCAGGGCCAGGTTGTAAGCGCGCGCCAGCCGGGTGATGGAGTCGAGCAGGATCACCACGTCGCGCCCGGTCTCGACCTGGCGCTTGGCGACCTCCAGGCACATCTCCGCCACGCGGGTGTGGTTCTCGGTCGGCTCGTCGAAGGTGCTGGCGTAGATCTCGCCCTTCACGCTCCGACTCATGTCGGTGACCTCTTCCGGCCGCTCGCCGATGAGGGCGACCATCAGCACCGCGTCAGGGTGGTTCTCCGTGATCCCGGCCGCGATGTGCTTCAGGACGGTCGTCTTGCCCGCCTTGGCGGGCGACAGGATCAGGCCGCGCTGGCCCTTGCCGATGGGGCTGATCAGGTTGATCAGCCGCTGGGTGAGGTTCTTCTGATCGGTCTCGATGTCGAACATCTCGTCGGGGAAGACCGGCACCAGGGTGTCGAAGTAGGGCCGTCGCCGCGCGGTGTCGGGATCGACCCCGTTGACCGTGTCGACGCGCAGCAGGCCCCAGTACTTCTCCTGGTCCTTGGGCGGCCGCGTCTGGCCCTCGACCTTGTCACCGGTGCGCAGCCCGAAGCGGCGGACCTGCGAGGAGCTGACGTAGATGTCGTCGGGCGACGGCATCACGCCGTGGCGTCGCAGGAAGGCGAACCCTTCGTCGACGATCTCCAGGATGCCCGTCGCCAGGCCCGGTTGGCCGTTCTGCTCAGCCCGGGGCTGCGATGGGGTGAGCGGCACCACGTCGAGCAGCTTGAGGACGAGGTCGGAGTGATCCAGCTCCTCGGCGCCCTCGACGCCGAGCTCGCTCCCGAGCTCGCGAAGCTCTTCAAGGCTCCTCGCCTGGAGCTCGGCGAGGTTCCAGCCCTCATCGGTCGCGTCGCCTTCGCGGGGGAAGGGACCGGAGAAGATCGACGAGTAGCCGCCGGTCGCGTAGTTGTTGCGGCGGCCCTGGAAGACGGGCCGTGGCGCCTGGCGCCGGGGTCCTCCGCCATCGGGCCTGCGCCGCGGCCGGCCGCGGCGCTGGGAGCGGGTGTCGTCGTTCATGACCGCCTCGAATGCGGGGTATCTGTCATGGATAGCCTGTGACCTCGATCAGCACGGGACTTGGGTAGCGAGCGACGCTCACGGGCGAGGCTCCACGGGATCCACGCTGGGGCGTGTCGCTCTCGTCCGAGGGGACGCGGGGCGGATGACCGGTCAGACCTTGCGGGTCCCCGCGCGAGTGGTGATGTTGGGCCCGCCGTAGCCGCTCATCTCGCCGATGAGCTTGGCCCGAATCTGACGCACGACCGGTCGCCAGTCCAGCGAATCATACCCGAGATGCGCAACCACCTGCTCGGCGGTCCACTCCTGCCCTCGGCTCCAGGCCCGTCGCAGCGTTTCGCCGGCCGCCGCGCTCCGCCACCAGGTCTCCCCATGGCGCGCCACCAGGAAGTCGGTCAAGGCGGCGTCCACGGCGAAGCAGCGCAGGTATGAGGCGGCGTACATCCCGTCGTCGATGGAGAGGTAGCGCTCCTCCGGCTCCCGCACGCCGGTCAGCAGGCCGGCCAGGCCAGCGTAGGTGGCCCGATGCAGCGCCGCATCGCCGCCGCGGTGCATGCGCAGCTCGTGCAGGTGCCTGGCAGCAAGGAATCGCACGGTGACGAGGTGGTAAAGGGAGTAGAAGTCCGCGAAGGCGGCCGCGTGCTCGGGCGGCATCCCGAGCTGCTCGACCAGCCATGCGGGCTGGGCCAGCAGCCGCTCGAAGGTCATGGCATAGCCTTCGGTCACGCTTGCATCTCCGAGCTCGCGCAGTGAGACGGGCAGCGCCGGGTCGACGTGCAGGAAGTGCTCGAGGTGCCCTGCCTCGTGCAGGACGGCGCCGTAGTCGTCCCAGCCACCGTGCGGCTGGATCACCAGGCGCACGTCACGCGGAGCGTTCACGACGGCCACGAATGCGCGCGGCGACTTGTTCGGGCGCGCCTCGACGTCCAGGGTCGCGCCGGGCTGCCCGATCAGCTCGATCCCCATTCCGCGCAGGGTGGCCTCCAGCACGGTGACGATCCTGCGGCCGTCGAACCAGTGATCCCATCCGCTGCCGCGAGTCAGGTACCACAGGTCGGCGAGGCTGGCGTCGCCCTGCTCGATCTCGATCCGTGCCAGGTAGCGCCGCAGGGCGGCGAAGTAGGGGGTCTCGGATTCGGCCAGAAAGGCGCGGATCTCGGTGCCCAGGGCGTCGGGATCGAAGCCACGGGTGGTCCTGATCAGCTCGACGTAGTCGACGTAGCCCAGCTCGCGGGCTAGGGCCCCGATCCGCTCGAATCGTTCCCGCCGCAGCGGGTTGATCGCCTCCTCCGCCTCGATGTACGACGCGAACAGCGCATTCCGCTCGGCGCGGCCGCTGATCTCGCTGATCCGGTTGCGGAGGGCCCGGTACGGGATCGTCTCGCCGCGCCAGACGACGACCGCGGTCGCCTCGGCCGTGCCGACCGCATCGGTCAGGGTGGCGACGTGCCGCTCGATGAACCCGTCGGTGGCGGCCGCCAGCAGCGCCCGGTTGTGGCCGACCTCCGCCCCGCCCGCGTGCAGCAGGTCACGCAGCGCGTCGACCTTGCCGCGGTCGAAGAGCGAGGCGTGGCGCTCGTAGATCGGGCCGAGCGAGAGCTGGTCGCGCAAGCCGGCGCCGTGCTGGTAGAGCTCCTCCTCCCGCTGGGAGAGGAAGGCCCCGAGGTCGCGCTCGTAGACAGACCGGTTGAAGGCCGACCGGCGGCCGGCCGCAGGGCGCGGGCTCATCGGTTCAGAAGTTGCTCTCGACGGCCTGGACGGCGGGAGCCTCGGCGGCGGCGCCGGCAGCCCCCAGGCCCAGTCTCGCGGCGGCAGCGCCGACGAACTCGCGGAAGAGCGGATGCGGCCGGTTGGGCCGGCTCTTCAGCTCGGGATGCGCCTGGGTGGCGACGAACCACGGATGATCACGCAGCTCGATGTACTCGACCAGCCGGTCGTCCGGCGAGACGCCGCTGAACCACATGCCGGCCTCCGAGAGGCGCTCGCGATAGGCGTTGTTGACCTCGAATCGGTGGCGGTGCCGCTCGTAGGCGATCTCCGTCCCGTACGCCGCGCGCACTCTCGACCCGTCCTCGAGGCGGGCGGGGTAGAGGCCGAGGCGCATGGTGCCGCCCTTGTCGGTGACATCGGTCTGATCCGGCATCAGGTCGATCACCGGGTGCTCGGTGAAGACGTTGAACTCGGAGCTGTTGGCGTCGTCGGTCCCGAGCGCCATGCGCGCGAACTCGATCACGGCGCACTGCAGGCCGAGGCAGAGGCCCAGGAACGGGATGCGCTGCTCGCGTGCCCAGCGGATGGCGCGGATCTTGCCCTCCACGCCGCGGTACCCGAAGCCGCCGGGGACAAGCACGCCGGCCACGCCGCGCAGCTCGTCGACGACCTGCTCCGGCTCGATCCGCTCCAGGTGCTCGCTGCGGATCCAGCGCACCTTGACGTCCACCCGGTGGTGGAGCGCGGCGTGCTTGAGCGCCTCGCTGACGCTGATGTAGGCATCCGGCAGCTCGGTGTACTTGCCGACGATGGCGATCTCGACCTCGGGGCGCGGAGCCCGGATGCGGGCCACCAGTTCCTGCCAGTCGCGCAGGTCCGGCTCCACCGGGGGGATCTCCAGCTCGTGCGTGATCAGCTTGCCGAGGCCGGCGCGCTCGAGCTGGATCGGCACCTCGTAGATGCTCGATGCGGTCTTCAGCGGGATCACGGCGTGGACGTCGACGTCGGTGAAGAGGCTGACCTTGTCCAGGATGTCGTCGTCGATCGGCTCGTCGCTGCGCAGGATGATGACGTCCGGCTGGATCCCGATTCCGCGCAGCTCCTTGACCGAGTGCTGGGTCGGCTTCGTCTTGAGCTCCCCGGTGGCGCCGATCTGCGGCAGCCAGGTGACGTGCACGTACAGCACGTTGCGACGGCCAACGTCCTTGCGCATCTGGCGGATCGCCTCCAGGAAGGGGAGGCTCTCGATGTCGCCGACCGTGCCGCCCACCTCGACCACCACCACACCGTGCGAGGCGAGGCCGCTGGTCGCGACCGACCCCGTCCCGTCGCGGGCGACCCGCGCGATGCGCTCCTTGATCTCGTTGGTGATGTGCGGGATGACCTGCACCGTTCCGCCCAGGTAGTCGCCTCGCCGCTCCTTGGCGATGACGCTCTGGTAGATGCGTCCGGTGGTGACGTTGCTGGCCTGAGACAGGTTCTCGTCGATGAAGCGCTCGTAGTGGCCCAGGTCGAGGTCGGTCTCCGCGCCGTCGTCGGTCACGAACACCTCGCCGTGCTGGTACGGCGACATGGTTCCCGGATCGATGTTGATGTAGGGGTCGAGCTTGAGGATCGAGACGGGGATCCCGCGCGACTTGAGGAGACGCCCGATCGACGCGGCGGTGATGCCCTTGCCGAGCGAGCTGCTCACCCCGCCGGTCACGAAGACATACTTCGGCATCGCTCGGTTCCTCTGCCTCGTGGCTCAAGCGTGCCTGGTCAGGTACACGCGAGCACCGGACGCCAACGCCGCACTCGGGAGGTCAGTCTAGCGCACCGGGCAACCGGGTGCCGCAACCGACGCGCGATGATAGGACCAATGCTCGTCGCGCTGCGCCTGATCCACCCCGCCCCGGCGGCTGCTGTGGTTGCCCTGTCGGCTGCGCTCGGCGCAATCCTCGCCACCCAGGCGGGCCTCCCGATCGACGGGCGCTGGCTGTTCACCATCCTGGCGGTGGCGGGGTCCCAGGTCTTCACCGGGACGACCAACGACATCGCGGACCGGGTGCGCGACACGGCCGCCCGCCCCGAGAAGCCGCTCCCCGCCGGCGAGCTGAGCCTGAACGCGGCGGCCTGGATCGCCTCGATCGGGCTGGCATTGCAGCTGGCGGCATCCTGGCAGGTGGGAGAGCTGGCATTGGCGCTGGGGGCGGTGGCGTCGGGATCGGCGCTGGCATACAACCTGGTGCTGTCGCGGACGCCGCTGTCGCCGCTCCCCTACCTCGTCAGCTTCGGCCTGCTGCCCGCCTGGGTCGCTGCCGGGGTGGGCGTTCCGCTGGAGCGCGTCCTGCCCGCCATCCCGCTGGTTGCTCCGTTCGCGATGGCTGCTCACCTGGCGAACACGCTGCGGGACTACGAGGCCGATGCGGCCGGGGGCTCGCGCAGCCTGGCCCAGCTGCTCGGCCGGCAGGCCAGCCAGCGGCTGGCCGCGGGGCTGGCCCTGGCCGTCGGTCTCGGGGTCGGCGGCGCGCTCCTGGTCGGCGGACGCGCCACGCCGGGGAGCGCGGCGCTTGGCCTGGTGGGTCTGCTCGCGATTATTCAGGGCGCGCCGAGCGAGCGGCGGCTGTGGTACGGGGTGCTGGTCGCGGCCATGTGCTGGACCGCCGCCTGGGCGCTGAGTACCGCCTAGACGGCGTCCTCGATCTCGAGGTCGTCCTCGTCGCCCTCTTCGGTCAGCTTCAGCCACACGAAGAGCCCGGCCAGGACGGTCAGCGGGATGATGATCATCGCGGCCAAGAGCGCCCCGATGGTGACGAACAGGATCTTGATGAGCTTCATGTGAGGAACCCTTACTCTCGCTGCTGCGGTGCCGCGTTGATCATAGACATGATGTCGTCCTTGGTGAATTCGATGAGCTGGTGGCCGGCGGCGGCGCCCCCCGCGGCCGTCACCAGGAGCCGCAGGACGAAGGCCCCGTCCTGCTCGAAGAAGAACACGTCGCGCGGCTTCTGGCCGTCCAGGTAGGCGCCGATCACCCGCATGGCCTGCTCGTAGTAATTGGCGATCTCGGTGGTGGGCGTGGTCGGCGGGCCTTCGCTGCGCTTGGCCTCGGCGGCATCCATCATCTGGCCGATCTCGTCGTCGGGCAGCTCGTGGGTCGTCTTGGTCAGCATCCCCTCGGATTCCGTCCAGGCGCTGTCGCGGGGCAGCGCCAGTCCCTGGATGATGAATCCGGCGTCGAGCTCGAGCAGGAGCAGCTCCTTGAAGCGTTCCCGATCGGCGAACGCGCCGATGCTGCGAAGGACCTCCTCCCAGTCCTGTCGCGGGCTCCCCTCGTAGATCCGCATGCGGCCTCCAGCTGCTGCCTCGCGGCCCACGTCGCGTGCTGATGCGCAGGATACCAGCCCGGATCGGGCCGGATGCTTCAGGCGGTGGTCGGGGCGCCCGGCCTGGCGAGTGCGACGGCGATGCGCGCAGCCATCCCTGCGTTGTTGACGATCAGGCCGATGTTGGTGCGCAGCGTTCGTCCGCCGGACAGCTCGGCCACCCTGCTCAGCACGAACGGCGTCACCGCCCCGCCCCGAATCCCCTGCCCCGCCGCCTCGCTGGTGGCCGTCTCGATCCAGGCCGCAACCTCGTCAGGCGGGATGGCGAGATCGGCCGGTGGAGGCTGGACCAGGAGGATCCCTCCGGAACCGGGGAGGGCGAGATGCAGGGCGATCAGCGCCGCGGCCGCGGACGGCGTGTCGACCCGATGCGGCAGCCGCAGGCCCGAGCTGACGCTATAGAAGGCGGGCAGCTCGTCGACCCCGAGCCCGATGACCGGCACGCGGCGCGTCTCGAGCAGCTCGAGCGTGGCAGCCAGGTCGAGGATCGACTTCGCCCCGCTGCTCACCACCGCAACGCGGGTGGCGGCCAGCTCGTCGACATCGCTGCTGACGTCGAACGAGGTCGCCGCTTTGCGGTGCACGCCCCCGATGCCGCCGGTCGCAAACAGGTGGATGCCGGCCATGGCGGCGATCCGCATGCTGGCGCTGACGGTCGTCGATGCCAGGCGCCCCGCAGCCAGCAACGGAGCGAGGTCGCGGGACGCCGCCTTGGCCGCGCCGGCGGCGGGATCGGCCAGCCGCTCGAGCACCGGCTGCGCGACGCCCACCAACAGCCGCCCGGCGTCGATCGCCACGGTTGCCGGCACCGCCCCCTGGTCGCGCACCGCTCGCTCGGCGGCCATCGCCGTTTCGAGGTTGTACGGCGCCGGCAGTCCCTGGGCGATCAGGCTCGACTCGAGGGCGACCACCGCCCGCCCGGCGGCGATCGCCGTGGCGACCTCGTCCGAGATCCAGAGGGGCGGCGGGGCGGTCACAGGCCGGCTCCCCGCTCCCCGGCGATGCGTCCCTGGGCGCCGAGCGCGCGCGAGACGAGGCCTCCGGCATGCGAGCCGGCCTCCATCGCCGACCGCAGGGTGGCCACGGCCGGCGGCCAGCCGGCGCCCAGCAATGCGGCGATCAGCGCCGCCGCGTAGGCGTCGCCGGCGCCGGTGGCATCCACCATCGGCGTGGCCGGGTCCTGCGCCGGCACGGAGAGGGCGAATCCAGGTCCCGCGGCCGACGAGCCGGCCGCGCCGGCGGTGACGACGGCGATCACCCCCGGGAAGGCGCCGGCCAGGGCGTCCGCGGCAGCCGCCAGCGACGGCAGGGGGACGTCCAGCAGCGAGGCTGCCTCCTCGCGGCCCAGGATCAGCAGGCCGATTCGCGCCCTCTTCAACCGATCCCTGACCCGCGCGGCGCGCGCCGCATCGGGCGGCAGCGATCCGCCGCCGGCGCTGATGCGGGTGGCGCCGGGCAGCGACCCGAGCACGCCGGCCAGCGCTTCGCCGGTGAGGTCATCGGCCAGCGGGTAGGCGGAACAATGGACCCAGTCCGCCCCGACACAGGCGGCGGCCACCGCCGTTGGCTCGAGGGTCACCCGGTCGGAGAGCATGGCGCGCTCGCCGGCGGCATCGAGCAGCGCGACCACGGTGCCAGAGCGTTCTGCGGGCAGCCGCTCGATGACAACGCCATCGTTCTCCAGGGCCGCCGCCAGCAGGCGTCCGGCGGCGTCATCGGCGATGGCCGTGGCCAGGTGCACGGTCACGCCGGCGCGCGCCAGGCGAACCGCCACGTTGGCCCCCTGCCCGCCGGGTGACAGCGTGATGCGGGCGGCGACATCGCCGCCGGCCCGCGGCGCCTGCGCGGGACGCACGGTCACGTCGAGCGTCGCATCGCCGACCACGGCGACGCGCATCAGCGTCGCGTCACCACGGCCTCCGGCTGGCGTAGCCCTCATCGGATCGGTGCCAGAAGGCGACGCGCGGGTCGGCCAGCCGCCAGCAGAGCCAGACCGGAGCGCCGTCGCGCTCACCGGGGAAATCAACCAGGCCCATCTCCAGGTCTCGCAGCTCCACCCCCATCTCGCCCAGATGGACGAGGAGCGTCCGCATCCCCTCGCGGATCTCCGCCACCTCGGCCTCTCGGCGGACGGCCTCCGAGGCGCTCCCCGGATCGCCGTTGGCGTCCAGCTGCCGGTGCATCTCCGCGTGCGAGGCATCCAGCCGGCGCTGCTCGACCGCGAGCTGCAGCAGCACGGCACGCACCTGCGGAATGAGGGCGTTGGCCTCCTCGATGCTGTAACTGCGCCGGGTGTCGGACATGGCCGCCCGATGGTAGCAGGACCTTTTCAGGCGACCGGCTCTGGTAGCATCGGCCCCGCTTCAGCTGCGGGCCTGCTCCGCGCCGCGACGGCGCCCGTGACCTTCGCAGGAGGGCGTCAGCCATCACCGATGGCCAATGAGACGCGCCGCCATCGCGGCCACAACGAGGAGGACCCGCCGACCGGGCTCGACCCGTACACCGAATTCGAAGACTTCGATCTCCCCGCCTACGTTGGCCGGACCAGCTTCCAGAAGCTGCCCGAGCTGACCGATGGCGACGCCCTGCGCGCGCGCAGGCCCGACGTGGCCATCGTCGGCGCCCCGTTCGATGGTGGGGTGAGTCACCGTCCCGGGGCCCGCTTCGGGCCTCGCGCCATCCGCGCCGCCACCTACCACGCCGGGTCGCCGAACTCGCTGCAGCTGGGGATCGAGCCGTTCGAGTGGCTCGACGTGGTCGACGCCGGTGACGCTCCGGTGGTGCCCGCCAACCTGGAGCGCGGCCACGCGGTCATCCGGCGCAAGGTGCTGGAGGTGGCCCGTACGGGTGCCATCCCCATCGTGCTGGGCGGCGATCACTCGATCACCTTCCCATCGGCGTCGGCGGTGGCGGAGGCGGTGGCGCCCCGACGCCTCGGCATGGTGCACTTCGATGCCCACGCCGACACGGCAAACAGCACCTGGGGCGTGCTGAGCTCCCACGGCACCCCGATGCGACGCCTGATCGAGTCGGGCGCGGTGGACGGCCGCAACTTCGTGCAGGTCGGCCTGCGGGGGTACTGGCCCCCTCCCGAGACGCTGGACTGGATGCGCAGCCACGGCCTGCGCGTCCACTTCATGACCGAGATCGAGGAGCGCGGGGCGGAGGCGGTGGTGGCCGATGCCATCGCGGAGGCGCTCGACGGGCCGGAGCTGATCTACCTGTCGGTCGACATCGACGTGATCGACCCGGGGATGGCCCCCGGCACCGGCACGCCGGAGCCCGGCGGCCTGCTGTCGCGGGAGCTGCTGCGTGCCATTCGCCAGGTCGTGCTGGCGGTGGAGCTGGCGGGCATGGACGTGGTCGAGGTGGCGCCCCCCTACGACGTCAGCGAGATCACCGCGGCGGCCGCGCATCGGTGCGTGATGGAGGCGATCAGTGCGCTCGCCGTGCGCCGGCGCGATGCCGGCGGAACACCCCGTCCCAGCGGACGCTCGCGCGACGGCTAGCTGCTGACGGTGAACGGCGCTTCAGCGACCGTGAGCCCGTTGCGATCCACGCGGATGGTGTAGTTCCCCGGGTTCAGCCCGCCGAACTTGAAGCGAAGCCAGCCGGCGCATGCATCCCCGCAGCCAAGGGTGGCGAGCGCCTTCGACCCGTGCCCCACCGAGGCCCCTGATGCATCCACGATGTTCACGCCCAGGACGTCAGCACTGTTGCCCGTGCGGAACCCGATCCAGGCCCAGACGGTTCCCCCGCTCACCGTGGCCCCGCTCGAGCTGCAGCCGTCCTGGCTGGAGGGCTCCTCGGCGCATGGCTCGGTGCGGGCCGTGAATCCGTCCGGGAGGGGGACGGGCGTGGCGGTCGGGTTCGTCGACGCGGGCAGCGACGCGCCGGGCGTCGGCTTCAGGCTCGCCTCGGCGGTGGCGGACGAGGCCGCCGAGACGAGCGGCGTGGGCGATGGCGAGGCCACCGCGGCGCCTCCGGAGAAGACGCCGGCGATGAACGCCCCGACACCGATGGCCAGCACTCCGAGGAGCACGAAGCCGCCGATTGCCAAGGGGCTCATCCCCGGGCCGCGCCGGTTCCACTCGTCCTCGGGAGGGCGATAGCGATCGTCATACCCGCCTCGGTCGCCGCCATCGCCGTACGGCTGGACCGGAGCGGACCACCGCGGCGGTTGCGCTTCCGGCTCCTCCTTCAGCTGCGCCGGCGAGGTGGTGGGTGGCGGCTTCCACGGAACGGGCTGCGGCTCACGAGGGCGCGGCTCGTCGGCGACGACCGGGACGGGCGAAGGGGTGGCGGGGGGTGCCGGCGGTGGCGCGACGGGGAGAGGTGGCGGTTCGACCGCCAGCGGCAGCGGCGACTCGTCGAAGCCGGGCGGCGTGTTGTCGACGTAGGCCGGGCCGGCCTGGTCGGCTCCCCCGCCCGGCAGGACCAGCTCATCCTCGGGCTCGGGTTGGTACGGCCGATAGACCGGGGACGCCTGCTCCGATCCTTCGCCGACCGGCGATCCGCGCCGAAAGGCGGCGTCACCGGGGCGGTGGGTGCGCATCCGGTCCTGCAGCTCCTCGCGATCGAGGCCGCGCGGTCGGGCCAGCGCTGACGCCGGAATCGGCGAGCCGCACTGGGTGCAGAAGGCGGCCGGCGGGGTTGATCGGAGACAGGTCGGGCAGCGGATCTGTCCAGGCAGGGGGGTCGACATATCGTGGCAGGGTACATGAGGCCGGTGGAGGTCCGCCAGCCGCCGATCTGAGGGCCGTCGCCCGCGAGCGGCGCTAGGCGCCGGGGCGCTTCCACTCGCTGCCGTCGGCGAAACGCTCCCGCTTCCAGATCGGCAGCCGCTCCTTGATCGCCTCGATCACGTATCGATTCGCCTCGTACGCGTCGGAGCGATGCGGTGCGGCCGTCACGAT
>JBGQCU010000030.1:0-18949 GCA_041495495.1 Candidatus Limnocylindria bacterium | reverse complement strand
GTTGGCTCGGTCGGCGCCGGGAAGGGGACCCAGGCGGACGCCCTGAGCCAGGAGCTGACCCTCCCGCACCTTGCCTCGGGGAACCTCTTCCGCCAGGCGCTGCGCGATGGCACCGAGCTCGGCGAGCGGGCGCGCGTCTACATGGAGCGCGGTGACCTGGTGCCGGACGAGATCACGATCGACATGTTCATGCACGAGCTGGCGCGGCCGGCCGCCATTCGTGGCGCAATCCTCGACGGCTTCCCGCGCACCGTGGCCCAGGCGCAGGCCCTCGACCGAACCCTGGCCGCCCGGGGGGAGCGGATCGAGCGCGTCATCTCGATCGAAGTGCCGGTCGAGGAGCTGGTGGCGCGCGTAGCGGGGCGCCGGGTCTGCCCCGTCTGCGGCACGCCGTACCACGTCGTCGGCGATCCGCCGCGGGTGGCGGGCCACTGCGACAAGGATCGCGCAGAGCTGCAGCAGCGCGACGATGATCGGCCGGACGTGGTGCGCGCCCGCCTGGAGAAGCAGGTGCTGCCGATGCTCGAGGTGCTCGAGTACTACGAACGGGCCGGCATCGTGCAGCGCGTGGATGGCACCCAGCCGATCCCGGCGGTGACGCGCGAGATCCTGGCGGGCCTGACCGGGGGCTCATGATCGCGACTGACCGATGCCGCTGCTGGCTCCCCGTCGGATGGTGACCATCAAGCGTCCCGAGGAGGTCGCCCGGATGCGCCACGCCGGGACCATCCTGGCTGACGTGCTGCGGCGGATGGAGGCAGCCCTCCAGCCGGGCGTGACGACCGCCGAGCTCGACGCGATCGCCGAGCGGATGATCCGCGACGCCGGAGCGGTCCCCTCGTTCCTGGGCTATGGCGGCTCGCGCGGCACGATCCCCTTTCCCGCCTCGATCTGCGTCTCGATCGGCGACGAGGTGGTGCACGGCATCCCGTCCCCCATGCGGCGGATCCGGGACGGTGACGTGGTGGGGCTCGACGTGGGGTGCATCTGGCAGGGCTGGCACGCGGACGCGGCCCGTACCTTCGCGGTCGGCCCCGTCCCGGAGCCGGTGACCGCACTGATCGATGCCACGCGGCGGGCGCTGCGGGCCGGTACCGCGGCGGCGCAGCCGGGCAACCGCCTGGGAGATATCGGTGCCGCCATCGAGGCGGTGGCTCACGAGCACGGCTACGGCATCGTGAGGCCGTTCGTTGGCCACGGCATCGGCACCGCCATGCACGAGGATCCCCAGGTGCCGAACTACGGAAGGAGCGCGACCGGGATGCGCATCGAGGCGGGGATGTGCTTCGCCATCGAGCCGATGTTCAACCTGGGCGGTGATGATGTCGCCGTGCTGAGCGACGGCTGGACGGTGGTGACCGCCGACGGCAGCCTGTCGGCCCATTTCGAGGACACGATTGCGGTCACGCCGTCAGGTCCCGAGGTGCTCACCGGTGCCTGAAATCGGCGATCCCGGGCGTTGTGCGCGGGCAGCCCGCTCATGTATACTCCTCTTTCCGTGGTCGCCGCGTGCGGCGGCCTTTCCGTGTGTTCCCAACCGAGTAGCAACCGACCAGCAGATCGAGGGTGCGTAGCGCTTGGCGAAGAAGGATGCGATCGAGGTTGAGGGAGAGGTTGTTCTCCCTCTGCCGAACGCGATGTTCAAGGTGCGACTGGAGAATGGTCACGAGGTCCTCGCCCACATCTCCGGCAAGCTGCGCCAGAACTTCATCCGCATCCTGCCCGGCGACACAGTCCGCGTTGAGCTGAGTCCCTACGACCTCACCCGGGGTCGCATCACGTACAGGATGAGATGAAGGTTTCTGCCTCCGTGAAGCCGCGCTGTGAGCGCTGCAAAGTCATCAAGCGCTCCGGCGTGGTGATGGTCATCTGCGTCATCCCCAAGCACAAGCAGCGGCAGGGATAGCGCAAGCAGGTGGCACGCATCGCCGGCGTCGACATTCCCCGCGAGAAGCGGGTCGTCATTTCGCTGACCTACATCCACGGGATCGGGCCAAGCTCGTCGCTCAAGATCCTGACCGCGGCGAACGTCCCGCAGGCGACCCGCGTGCGTGACCTGACCGAGGAGGAGGTCAACCGCCTGCGCGAGGTGATCGACAAGCGCTTCAAGGTGGAGGGCGACCTCCGCCGCGAGGTGAGCATGAACATCAAGCGGCTGATGGAGATCGGCTCCTACCGGGGCATTCGCCATCGGCGCAACCTCCCGGTGCGCGGTCAGCGCACCAAGACGAACGCACGTCAGCGGCGCGGCCCGCGCAAGACGGTCGGCGTTCGCCGCAAGAAGTAAGCGGACCAGGAGACCCATGGCTGAGCGAAAGCGCGCGGCACGCACCAAGAAGCGCGAGAAGAAGAACGTCCCGACCGGGCATGCCCATATCCAGTCGACGTTCAACAACACGATCGTGACGATCACCGACTCGACCGGAAACGTGATCAGCTGGGGCAGCGCTGGCCTGGTGGGCTTCAAGGGCTCGCGCAAGAGCACGCCCTACGCTGCCGCGCAGACGGCCGATGGCGCCGCCAAGCGCGCGATGGAGCACGGCATGCGCCAGATCGAGGTCTTCGTCAAGGGTCCCGGCGCAGGTCGCGAGCAGGCGATCCGCTCCCTCCAGACCGCCGGCCTCGAGGTGACCGCCATCACCGACGTCACGCCGATCCCGCACAACGGCTGCCGTCCACCCAAGCGGCGCAGGGTCTGAGGCAGGACGGATGGCACGCTACACGGATCCGGTCTGTCGCATCTGCCGTCGCGAGGGGCTGAAGCTCTTCCTGAAGGGGAGCCGCTGCTTCAGCAAGAAGTGCGCCTTCGAGCGTCGCAGCACGCCGCCCGGGATGAATACCCAGCGCCGCCGCAAGGTGAGCGAGTTCGGGATCCAGATGCGCGAGAAGCAGAAGGTGCGTCGCAGCTACTCGGTGCTCGAGAAGCAGTTCCGCAATTACTTCGACAAGGCCGAGCAGCACAAGGGCATGACCGGCGAGAACCTGCTGCGCATGCTCGAGATGCGGCTCGACAACGTCGTCTTCCGGATGGGCTTCGCCCGATCGCGGGCCGAGGCACGCCAGCTCGTCAACCACCGGCACTTCGCCGTGAATGGCCGGCCTACCAACATCCCCAGCTTCGGGACCAAGGTCGGTGACCGGATCGAGGTCAGGGAGAGCCGACGCGGTCGCGAAATCTTCAAGACGGCGGCGGAGACGATGAAATCGGCGTCGACCCCGGAGTGGGTGAGCATCGAGCCGGCCAAGCTGGCCGGATCGGTGCTGTCCGAGCCGGCGCGCGAACAGATGCCTCTCGAATTCAACGAGCAGCTCGTCGTCGAGTACTACTCGCGATAAATGCAGGAGCCAGACGCCTTCATGATCGAACTTGAGTCCACGCCGACCACCCGCATCGAGGAGGTCGAAACGCGCGGTGACCTGTCCATCTTCGAGGTCAACCCCCTGGCCGATGGCTATGGCGTGACCCTCGGCAATGCGCTGCGGCGCGTGCTCCTCAACTCCCTGGAGGGCGCGGCGGTCACATCGGTGCAGGTCGCCGGCGTCTTCCACGAGTTCAGCACCATCGACAACGTCAAGGAGGACGTGACGCAGATCGTCCTCAACATCAAGAAGCTGCGGCTCCGCTCCTTCGCGCGCCACGCCGTGACGCTCAAGCTGATGAAGCATGGCGCCGGGCCGGTCACCGCGGCCGATATCACCGAGTCGGCCGACGTCGAGATCGTGAACCCCGACCTCCTGCTGCTCACCCTCGACTCCGACGCCGGATCGATCGAGATGGACCTGACCGTCGAGACCGGGGTCGGCTACCGGCCCGCCGAGCACGCCGAGGACCTGCCGATCGGGATCATCCCGGTCGACGCCATCTTCACGCCGGTTCGCCGCGTCAACTTCACGGTCAGCGACACCCGGGTCGGGCAGATGACCAACTTCGATCGCCTGACGCTCGAGATCGAGACCGATGGGACCACGACCCCGAAGGCGGCACTCTCCGCCGCCGCCGAGATCCTGGTCCACGAGTTCAGCCGCTTCGCCGAGATCGGGCGGCGCCCGTTGCCCGGAGCGGATGATGTCCCTGCGCTCGTGAGCGCCAACCTGCTGGACGCCCCGATCGAGGAGCTCGACCTGCCGATGCGGGCCTACAACAGCCTGAAGCGGAACAACATCACCAAGATCGGCCAGCTGCTGGCGCTCGGCGATGACGAGCTGCTGCGGATGCGCAACTTCGGCAAGAAGAGCCTCGATGAGATGAAGGAGCGCCTCGCGCTGCGCGGCTTCATCGTCCCGGAGAGCCCCGCCGGGTCGGTCGATGAGTCCGATCTGCCCGCCGCCGCGGAGCTCGACGAGGCCGTCGCCGCCGAGCTCGACCGCGAGGGCTGAGCAGATGCCCCATCGGTTGGCCGGTCGCAGGCTCGGCCGCGCCAGCGACCACCGCCTGCACATGCTGGACAACCTGGCCGTCTCGGTCCTGCGCTACGAGAGAGTCAGGACCACCGAGGCCAAGGCCAAGGAGGTCCGCGGGCGGGTCGACCACATGATCACGCTGGCCAAGCGCGGCGACCTGTCGGCGCGCCGCATGCTGGTTGCGCAGATGCCCGACGAGCCGCTCATCGTCGCCAAGCTGATGGGCGAGCTGGCCACCAAATACGCCGACCGAACCTCGGGCTATACCCGCATCCTCAAGATCGGGCCACGCCTGGGGGACGCGGCGACAATCGTCCAGATCGAGCTGGTCTGAGAGAGACCCGCCGCGAGAGGGCGGACAATGGAAGACGGACCGATGCCACCCGCCGAGCGCCGATGCGCACGGGCGGTGATCGAGTACGACGGGACCGACTTCGCCGGCTCCCAGTACCAGCCGAACGCTCGGACGGTGCAGGGGGAGCTGGAGGAGGCGCTTAACAGACTGACCGGCGAGCGGATACGGGTCCGTTTCGCCGGGCGAACCGATGCCGGGGTGCACGCCACCGGCCAGGTCGCGGCCTTCTGCCTCGCTCGCCGCCGTCGCGGCGAGGGGATCGGATGGCCGGAGCTGCGGCGACGGCTGAACGCCGTCCTCCCGCCGGACCTGGCGGTGCGGTCGCTCCGAGCCGCGTCCGCGGGATTCGACCCGCGGCGCGACGCCATCGCGCGCGTCTACCGCTACCGAATCCGGATGGCGGGCGACAAGCGGCCGGTGGGCCGGCATCGGACGCTCGAGATCGGCGATCGGCTCGACGTCGCGACCATGCGGTCAGCGGCGGCGGAGCTCCTCGGAGAACGCGACTTCGCGGCCCTGGGGAGCGATCCGCGGGGCCGAACAGTCCGGCGCCTGCTGGAGGTGTCGGTCGTGCGCAGCGGCACCTCGGTGCAGATTCGCGTCACGGCCAACGCGTTCCTGCGGCGTATGGTGCGCAGCATCGTGGCCATCCTGCTGGAGGCGGGTCGCGGGAGGCTGGCATCGGGATCGGTCGCCGAGCTGCTCGAGGCGGGCGAGCGCGCGCTTCATGGGCGCGCCGCGCCGGCGTGCGGGCTGACCCTCGAGCGGGTCATCTATCCGAGGACGAAGCGGGCAACGAGGCGAGTGAGGACCACGGCAACGTGAAGACGTACGCAGTCAAGGCGAGCGAGATCGAGCGCAGCTGGTGGGTGGTGGATGCCACCGATCAGACGCTGGGTCGGCTTGCCACGCGCATCGCCACGCTGCTCGAGGGGAAGCACAAGCCGCTCTACTCCCCGCACCTGGACACCGGCGACCACGTGGTGGTGATCAACGCGGGGAAGGTCAAGGTGACCGGCAACAAGCTGACCCAGAAGTCGTACTACCGCCATTCCGGCTATCCGGGCGGGCTGAAGGAGGAGAGCCTGCAGGCCCTCATGGCCCGCAAGCCCGAGATCGTCATCGAGCGGGCGGTGAAGGGGATGCTGCCGCAGAACCGGCTCGGCCGGGCGATGTTCAAGAAGCTACGAGTCTACCGCGGGGCGGAGCACCCGCACCAGGCGCAGCAGCCGACCACGGCCGAGCTGTAAGCCGAGCTGTACGAGGACCACCACCGGTGAGCACCAGCTACATCTACGGAACGGGCCGACGCAAGGAGGCGGTCGCACGCGTGCGGCTGCTGCCGGGCGATGGCAGCATCGTGGTCAACGGCAAGGACGCCGCCGACTACTTCGGCGGAACGCCCGGGCTCGCCACGCTGCGCCTCCCGTTCCGGGTGACCGAGACCGAAGGGCGCTACTCGGCCAGTGTGCTGGTCGCCGGCGGCGGCTTCTCCGGACAGGCCGGGGCGATCCGCCATGGCATCGCCCGCGCCCTGCTCAGCGCCCACCCCGACGCCCGCGGCGCCTTGCGTGCAGCCGGCCTGCTGACCCGCGACCCGCGGGCCAAGGAGCGGAAGAAGTACGGCCTGAAGCGGGCACGCAAGGCGCCGCAGTACACGAAGCGCTAGCCGCTGCGCCGTTCGGCCCCGGGCAGGATTTCGGGGGCCCTTTGGTATCATCGGCTGCCTTGTTCAACGCCATCGCCGACTTCTTCAGGTTCTACCTGCGCGGCAGCTGGACGTCCGTCCTCGACATCCTGCTGGTGGCGATCGTCATCTACTGGGTCTTCATCCTGATCCGCGGCACGCGGGCGGTGCGCATCGTCATCGGCCTCTCGATCCTGTACCTCGTGTATCTCGTCGCCCAGGCGGCGGACCTGCGGCTCCTCTCGACCCTGCTCCAGACCGGCGCGGTGGTCGGGCTGTTCGCGATCGTGGTCGTCTTCCAGCCCGAGCTGCGTCGAGCCCTGGAGCAGATCGGCCGCTTCGGCTCGTTCAACCGGTTCTTCGTGAGCAGCGACGTGGCCGCCGCCGAGCGGGTCGCGCGCGAGATCAGCCGCGCAGCCCGACTGCTGGCCGGCTCCCGGCATGGTGCGCTGATCGTGCTCGAGCGCGAGACGGGCCTGGCCGATCTCGCCGCCGAGTCGGGCGTGCTTCTGCATGCCGACCTGCGCGCGGAGCTGCTCGCCACCCTCTTCTACCACGGCACCGCTCTCCACGACGGTGCGGTCATCATCTCGGGGGAGCGCGTCCTGGCGGCGGGCGTGCTGCTGCCGCTGTCGCAGAACGTGCTCGATTCGGAGCGCTATGGCACCCGGCACCGGGCCGCGATTGGGATCAGCGAGCAGTCCGACGCGATCGTGGTGGTCGTCAGCGAGGAGACCGGGTCGATCTCGCTGGTGATGCGAGGACGGATCGAGCGCAACCTGACCGAGGAGCAGCTGCGCCGCCGCATCCTGAACCTGATCCGCCCCCAGGCACCCCGTCGCCAGGCGCCGCTGCTGCGCCGCTCGCTGGAGGGGCGCTGGGGCGTCGACGCCGCCGAGCCCGAGCCGCCGATCGATCCCGACGCCCGCGTCGTGAGCGTGACCGGCGACGAGGTGCCGTTCAAGCCGGCCGAGCCCGCTGAGCCGGCCGAGCCGGCTGCCGCCACCTCCGCCTCGAAGCGGCCCTAGATGGCCTGGCTCCTCCGCAACTGGGCGCTCAAGCTGGGGGCCCTCGCCCTGGCCACCATCCTGTACACCGGCCTCGTCTTCTCCGGCTCGTTCACCGATTCGACCTTGCCAGGGGTCCCGGTCACAACCCTGGACCAGCCAGACGGGACCTACCTGCTCTCCCAGCAGCTGGGCTCGGTCGATATCAGGTACCGAGTCGCCACTGACGCACCGGCCCACGTGGGGGCCGACTCGTTCGCGGTCACCATCGACCTGGCGGCCTACGACATGTCCCAGTCTCCGCAGCGGCAGGCATTGCCGATCCGCGTCCGCCCCCTGAGTGACGGCCTCACCGTGCTGTCGTACGCACCCGTCAGCGTATCGGTTGGGATTGACCGCCTCGGCACTGCGCAGGTCCGCGTGGCGGTTGACTACGGCGTGGTACCGACCGGCCTGGAGGTCGGCACGCCCCAGTTGAGCGTGCAAGAGGTCACGGCGACCGGGCCCGACAGCCTCCTGCATCGAGTCGATCGTGCGCTGGCCACCGTCCGCATCGACCAATCCGGGATCGATTGCTGCGGGCAGGTCGACCTGGTCCCGGTCGACATCGACGGGCGCCGGGTCGAGTCCGTTGATCTGACTCCGTCCACTGCACGGGTGTCGATCGATGTCACCACCGTGGAGACCAGCCGCACCGTGCCGATCCGGCCCCTTCTGACCGGTGCCCCGGCCGCCGGCTTCGAGGTCGGCACAGTGAGCTCGGATCCATCGGTGGTCACCCTGCGCGGCGCGCCGGCGGTGCTCGCCGCCATCGCCGAGGTGCTCACCCAGCCGATCAGCCTCTCGGGCAGCCAGACGACGCTGCACGCCACCGGCACGTTGGTGATCCCCGATGGCGCGCGCCTCGCCGACCCGGCCGACGCACAGCCGTCGATCGTGGTCGAGATCCACGAGACGATCGCCACCCGCACCCTGCTGCTGGGGCTGGTCTGCTCGGGCGAGCCTCCGGGGAGCGCCTGCCTGCCCCAGGTCGGGCAGGTGGCGGTGACGGTGCGCGGCACGGCATCGGCGCTCAACGCGCTCGATCCGGCCAAGCTGACCCCGGTCCTGGATGTGAGCGGGCTCGGCCCGGGCGATCACCTGGTCCAGCCCAGCCTGACCCTCCCCGCGGGGATCACCAAGGTCACCATCTCGCCGATCTCGGTGACGGTGACCATCGTCCCGCCGGCGACGCCGGCGCCCTGATGGGTCGCCTGTTCGGGACCGATGGAATTCGAGGCGTCGCCAATGTCGATCTGACGCCGACGCTTGCCTACGACCTGGGGCGCGCCGTCGGGCACCTGCTCGAGGCGTCCGGTCGCCGCGTCGTGATCGGCCAGGACACGCGGCGCTCGGGGGACATGCTGGTGGCCGCGGTGTCCGCGGGACTGGCGTCGGTCGGCGCCGATGCGATTCAGCTCGGCGTGGTCACCACCCCCTGCCTGGCGCACGCGGCGGCGAACGGCGACTTCGCCGCCGGGATCATGGTCTCGGCCTCGCACAACCCGGCCGACGACAACGGGCTGAAGGTGCTCTCCGGCGGCCGGAAGATCGACGACGAGGTCGAGGAGGAGCTGGAGCGGCTCATCTTCCAGGCCGAGTCGCTGCCCGGTCGCACGAACGCCGAGATCGGGCGCATCACGCGTGAGACCGCCCCGATCGCGGCCTACCGGGCCTCGCTCGTGGCGGATGCGGGCGACGCGCTGCGGGGTATGCGCATCGGGATCGACTGCGCCAACGGCTCAGCCTCCGTCATCGCGCCGGATCTGCTGCGCGAGCTCGGCGCGTCGGTGACCGTGCTGTCGGCAGCGCCCGATGGCGTGAACATCAACCTGGACTGCGGCTCGACCAACCCCGAGGCGCTCGCCGCGGCGGTCGTCGCCAACGGCCTCGAGATGGGGATGGCCTTCGACGGCGATGCAGACCGGCTCATCGCGGTGGACGAGCGCGGGTCGGTCGTGGATGGCGATGGCGTGCTCGGGATCTGCGCGCTTGCCCACCTGGCGGCCGGAACGCTGCGCAACCGGGTCCTGGTCACCACGGTGATGAGCAACGGCGGCCTGGATCGGGCCATCACCGCCGCCGGCGGCCGGATGCTGCGCACCCCGGTCGGGGATCGCCATGTGCTGGAGGCGATGGAACGAGCCGACGCCTCGCTCGGCGGCGAGCAGTCCGGCCACATCATCTTCCGCGACATCGCCGTCACGGGGGACGGGATCCTGACCGGCATCGAGCTGGCGCGGACCCTCCGTGCGGCCGGCGCCACGCTCGCCGAGCTGGCGGCCCAGATTCCGAGGCTTCCGCAGGTGGTGATAAACTCAGCCGTTCGCCACCGGGACCAGTGGGAGATCGATCCGGAGTTCGCGGCCGCGGTGGCGGAGGCCGACGCCCGTCTCGGCGTGCGTGGACGGATCCTGGTGCGGCCCTCCGGGACGGAGCCGAAGATCCGGATCATGGTCGAGGGCGAGGACGCTGACGAGATCAACCAGATTGCGAGCGAGCTGTCCGCGCTCGCCCGTGCCCGACTGAACTAGGAGCTGCCAGACCGTCATGTGCGGCATCGTCGGGTACGTGGGTCCGCGTGACGCGGCACCCATCCTGCTGGAGGGGCTGCGTCGCCTGGAGTACCGCGGCTATGACTCGGCGGGGCTGGCGCTGCTCACCGACGCCGGCGAGATCTTCATCGAGAAGAAGGCCGGCAAGCTCTCCAACCTGACCGAGCACCTCAACGGTGGAGCTCCGGCCGGCCATCCGGGCATTGCGCACACCCGCTGGGCGACGCACGGCCGACCGAACGACGTCAACGCCCACCCGCATCGTGACTGCAGCGGACGCCTGGCACTGATCCACAACGGAATCATCGAGAACTACCGCGAGATCAAGGACCGGCTCCTGGCGAGCGGCCATCGCTTCACCTCCGAGACCGATACCGAGGTGCTCGCGCACCTGATCGAGGAGCGCTACAGCGGCGACCTGGTGGCGGCCGTGCGGGACGCCCTGAACGAGGTGCGCGGGGCGTACGCCATCGGGGTCATTCACCTCGACCATCCGAATCGGATCGTCGGGGCCCGCATGAACGTGCCGCTCATCGTCGGGCTCGGCGACGGCGAGGCGTTCCTGGCCAGCGACGTGCCGGCCATCCTGGAGCACACCAAGAACGTGGTGATCCTGCAGGAAGGCGACATCGCCGACGTGACGGCCGAGGGGGTTGCGATCATCGGTATGGACGGAACGCCGGTCGAACGCCCGGTGACCCGGATCCGATGGAGCATCGAAGCGGCGGAGAAGGACGGTTTCCCGCATTTCACGCTCAAGGAGATCTACGAGCAGCCGCATGCCATCGGAGAGGCGCTGCGCGGCCGGGTCGACGAGGAGGGCAACGTCAACCTGCCCGAGCTGGACGCCATCGAGCAGAAGCTGCGTGCCGTGGAGCGCGTCTACGTCGTCGGCTGCGGCACGGCGCGCTACGCCGGTGAGGTCGGAGCGTACCTGATCCAGAGCTGGGCCGGGCTGCCGGCCGCCAGCCAGATCGGCTCCGAGATGCGCTACTCGCCACCGCCGATCGACGAGCGGACGCTGGTCATCAGCGTCAGCCAATCCGGCGAGACGGCGGACACGCTCGCGCCCCAGAAGCTCGCCGCCGAACGCGGCGCCGTGATCGTGGTCGTCACCAACGTGGTCGGCAGCGCCCTCACCCGCGAGGCCGATGCGGTCTGCTACCTGCAGGCCGGGCCGGAGGTGGCCGTCGCCTCGACCAAGGCCTTCGTCACCCAGGTGGTCGTGCTGGAGATGATCGCGCTGCACCTTGCCAAGCTGCGCGGCACGCTCAGCGATCGCCGGCGCCGGTCGTTCGGCCTGGCCCTGCGCGACCTGCCGGCCCAGGCGGCGGAGGCGCTCAAGCTGGCTCCGCAGATCAAGAAGCTCGCCATGCGCTGGGCCGATGTGCGCGACGTGATGTTCGTGGGGCGCGCCCTCGGATTCCCGGTCGCCATGGAGGGCGCTCTCAAGCTGAAGGAGCTCTCGTACGTGCATGCCGAGGGCTACGCCGCCGGCGAGCTGAAGCACGGCCCGATCGCGCTGCTCGACCCGTTCACGCCGCTGGTCGCGATCGCGACCCGCAGCGCCACCTACGAGAAGGTCGTCAGCAACGTCGCCGAGGTCCACGCCCGCGAGGCTCCGGTGGTTGCGGTCGCGACCGTCGGGGACGAGACGATCGACCGCTATGCGCAGGATGTCCTGTACGTGCCCGAGACGCCCGAGGAGATGGCGCCGGTGATCGCGATCATCCCGCTCCAGCTGCTCGCGTACGAGATGGCTGTGGCGCGCGGCACGGACGTCGACCAGCCCCGCAACCTGGCGAAGTCGGTCACGGTCGAATAGCCGCCCCTCCGCCGCCATGAGCCGTCACGAGATCGGCGTCGACCTGATCGACATCGACCGCATCGTCACGACCCTGGGGCGCTTCCCGGACCGTTTCCGGCAGCGGGTGCTGACCGACGGCGAGGCCCGCTACTGCGGCTCGCGCGCCGAGCGCATCGCGGGGCGCTGGGCCGCCAAGGAGGCGATCAGCAAGGTGCTCGGCCTCGGCGTGCGCGGCGTCGGCTGGCGCGAGATCGAGATCCTGCCGAATTGGGCCGGGGCTCCCCAGGTCCGGCTGCATGCGCGGGCCGCGGCCCGCGCCCTGGCGCTCGGGCTCGAGGACGTCACGGTCTCGATCTCGCACGAGCGCCACATGGCGGTGGCGGTGGCGGTCGCCCACCGCGCGGCGCCGGGCTAGGCCGATGGCGATCACCGGCCTCACCCAGGGCTGGGTCGCCAAGCGCCTGCCGCCGCGGCCGGTGCGGGCGCACAAGGGGACCTTCGGCCGGCTGCTGATCGTGGCAGGCTCGCTGGAGTATGCCGGGGCGGCGCTCCTGACCGGGCTCGGTGCCATTCGCGCCGGCGTCGGGCTGGCCTGCCTGGCGACGCCGGAGGCGGTGGGGGTGCGCCTGCTCGGCCTCGTGCCGGAGCTGACGGCGATGCTCCTCGTCGAGGAGGCTCCCGGCCTGACGGCGCCGGCCGGCTGGCGCCGCCTCGCGACGGAGGCTCCGTCGTACGAGGCGCTGGTGATCGGGCCGGGACTCGGTCGCCAGCCGGCGACCCTGCGGCGCGCGCGCAACTTCATCGGCGAGATTCGACATCCGATGGTGGTCGACGCCGACGCGCTCGTCGCCCTTTCCGAGGTGCAGCGCTGGTGGCAGCCGATCAAGGCCCCGCTGGTGCTCACCCCGCACCCCGGGGAGTTCGCGCGCCTGATCCGCCTGCCGGAGGGTGAGAAGCTCTCCGATGACGACGCGCAGCGCGCCGAGGCGGCGCAGCAGGCGGCGGCACGCTGGGGACAGGTGGTCGTCCTGAAGGGCGCGCACACCGTCATCGCCTCGCCCGACGGCAACCTGCTCCGCTCCGACATCGCCACCCCGGCGCTCGCCACCGCCGGCAGCGGCGATGTGCTTGCCGGCGCGATCGGCGCGTTCCTGGCGGCCGGCCTCGACCCATTCGACGCCGCCGGCTGCGGGGTGGCGGTGCACGGCGCAGCGGGGCTGCTGGCCGAGGATCGGATCGGGCGCGCCGGGGTCGTGGCGCGGGACATCGCCAACCTGCTGCCGAACGCCATCGAGCAGCTGCGCGGCGGCCGGCGGGCGTGACGCTGCCGCCGGCGCGCAGCCCGCATCGGGCCTGGATCGAGATCGACCACGCGGCGCTGGTCAGCAACCTGGCGGTCCTGCGGCGCCTGGCGGGCGAGCAGCGCGCCGTGATTGGCGTGGTCAAGGCCAACGCCTACGGTCACGGGGCGATCGAGGTCTCGCGCACGCTGCTGCGCCACGGCGTCGAGCGGCTGGCGGTCGCGACCCTGGGCGAGGGGCTTGCCCTGCGAGGTGCGGGGATCGAGGCGCCGATCCTGGTGCTGTGGGGGCTCGGCGCCCCGGAGGCGGCTCCGGCGATTGCCGCCGACCTCGAGCCGATCGTCTACGACCGAGCGGGCATCGACCTGGTCGAGCGCGCCGCGGCCGATGCCGGACGGCGGGCATCGGTCCAGCTCAAGATCGACACCGGCCTGGGCCGGCAGGGGAGCGATCCGACGGCCGCCGTCGAGCTGGCGCTGCACATAGCCGGCAGCCGGCACCTGCGCCTCGGGGGAACCTTCAGCCACCTGGCGGTGCCCGGCGAGGACGAGGCCTACACCGATGTCCAGCTCCTGCGGCTGGCCCAGGCCCTGGACGCCATGCGCTCGGCGGGCGTCGACCCGGGGCTGGTGCATGTCGCCGCCACCGGCGGTCTGCTGGCCGGCGCCGGCACCATCGGCGACGCGATCCGTCCCGGGCTCGGGCTATACGGCATGGTCCCTGCCTGGGCCGGCGACCGGGACGACGGGCTGCGGCCGATCCTCTCGCTCAAGGCCCTGCCGCTGCGCATCTTCGAGCTTGCCGCCGGGGAAGCGATCGGCTACGGGCTCCGCTACCGGGCCGAGCGCGCGACTCGCATCGCCACCCTGGGCATCGGCTACGGCGACGGATGGCCTCGCGCCCACGCCAACAATGGGTGGGTGCTGGTGCGCGGGGTGCGGCGCCCGATCGTGGGTGCGGTCAGCATGGACGGTATCACCGTCGATCTGGGTGATCTCCATGATGTAACCTACGCCGACGAGTTCGTCCTGATCGGCGAGCAGATGCGTGCCCGCATCGACGCCGATGAGGTCGCCGCCCAGCGACGCACCATCAACTACGAAGTGACGACCGCCCTTCGCGACCGGCTCCCGCGCGTGCACCTGCCGGAGACCAGCGCGAACCACGGGTGAGGTCGTCGAGCGAGCGGCCATGCAGGTCCGGATCGAATCAGGTGTCTCCCAGGGAGGTTCGAGCGTGGCGTCGGGAAGACTGACGTCGGAGCCGGCCGATGCGCTCGCCGATGAGCTCGAGCGACGCGGGATGGGCGGGCCCGCGGCGATCCTGCTGGACGCGCATCGGCCGCTGCTGCCGCTGATTCGGCAGGGCGCCATCTTCCTCGGTCCGCTGCTCAGCCCGCTCCTCGGCCCGCGCCGCTTCGGGATCCTGCGCGAGGCTCTCGATGATCCGGCGGCCTACGAGCGACTCACTGCCAGGCTGGCGCGCAACCCCCGCGACGATCGACCGTAGAGATGCCAAACCTCGGCGAGTTTGCAGCGCAGCTGGTCGGTCTGCTGACGAATGCCATCGGCTCGTCCTCGATGCGCCTCAGACCGGGGCCGACCGTGGTCATCCTGCTCGTGCTGCTGGTCCTCCTCTCGCTGCTCGCCCGCCCGAGCGCTCGGTGGTCGGCGGCTGACCTCGGCCGGCTGCGGGAGGTCGGGCGGGTGATGGCCCTGGCCGCCGAGTCGGGTGCCGACGCCGAGATCTCCCTGGGCGGCGCCGGGGTGGTCCGGGCGGCGTCAGCCATCGACCGCTTCCAGACGCTGGCCGCCCTGCCCCTGCTGGGGCACATGGCCGAGGCTGCGGCGCGCTCCGGCGTCCCGCTGCGGGTGACCACCAATGATCCGGTGGCCGCCATCCTCGCCGAGGCAACGCTGGCGGATGCGCACCGCCGCACCGCCACGCCGGAGCGGGCATCGGCCTCGGCGGTGGAGTACCTGGGCGAGGGACGCGCGGTCGCCGCCGGCTTCGCCCTGGCGAGGGCAGAGCCGCATGGGGTGGCCGTTGTCGCCGGGGGGATGGCGGAGGAAGGGCTGCTGCTGGTGGGTGGGCTGCTCCGGGAGGCCGAGTGGAGCATGGCCGGCACGGCCAGTGCAGCCCAGGCCGCCGGGCCGCTGCTGGAGGCTGACGGCAGCCTCATCGGGCCGGAGCTGCTCCAGGCGGCCGGCGAGGTGGCTGCGGGCAGCCACGCCCGCACGGCCGTGCTGGCAGCGAACCGTCTGATCTGGACGGTCATCGCCCTCCTCCTGGTCGGCTCGCTCGCCGCCTGGGCCGGCGGGCCGCAGGTCGTCGAGTTCCTGGTGGGACGCTGACGCCCATGCGCCGCTCGCTGCTCCCCGGCATCGGCCTGGTCAGCGGGCTGCTTGTGCTTCTCGACCTGCTGATCGTCAACCCGTCACTCGGTGACGCCGCCGGTGCCCTCTACGAGCTCCTGGTGCTCCTGGCGGCCGCGGCGGCGGTGGGGGGCGGCGCCACGCTGGCCGTTCACCATGCGCGGGCGCTCAGGAGCGGCAACGGCGACTGGATCGGTTCGATCGTGCTGCTGGTCGGGATGGCGGCGGTCCTGGTGGCCGGCCTCCGGCCCGGCTCGAGCGGGAGCAGCGACCCAGCCGTGCTGTGGCTGGTGGCGGCCCTGCTGGCACCGATCGCGGCATCGCTCTTCGCGCTGCTCTTCATCTTCCTGCTCGGCGCTTTCCGGCGCGGATTCGTGCGGCGCGGCCGCGAGACGGCGGTCATGGCCGGCGCGGCGGCGATCGTCATCGTGCTGCTGCTGCCGATCGGCGGGCAGGCCGGCGACTGGCTGGCGGGGGGCGCCGCCTGGGTTCGCGCGGTGCCGCTGGCGGGGATCTTCCGCGGCCTGCTGATCGGGATCGGCGTGATGGTTGCGGTCAGCGCAGCTCGCTCCCTGCTGGCCCTCGATCACGATGACCGATAACCTCGCGCCGTCGGGCGGGGGCACGCTCCGCGCCGGGATCCGCCGCGGCGCCCCGGCGCTGCTGCTGCTCGTGCTGCTGGCGGGGGCATCGCTGGTGCCGATCGGCGCTGACAGCGCCGCGCTCCGGCTCGCCAGCCCGGATCGATCCCACGTCGAGCAGCTGCGACGCGCGATCGGCGACCTGCCGAGCGGCGCCCTGGTGCTCGTCGCGTGCGATGCCGACCTGGGGACCTACGCGGAGATCAGGGCCGCCACGAGGGCGGCGCTGGGCGACCTGGCGGCGCATGGCGCCCGGCTCGCGATCGTCAGCTTCACCCCGGAGGGGCGAGCGATCGCCGCCGCCGAGATCGACCGCATAGCGCGCGGAGGCGGTCAGCGGCCGGCCGACCTGGGTTTCGTGGCGGGATCGGAGGCAGGCCTGGTGCGCGGCATCGCCTCGATCGTGCCCAAGGCGGCCGCAGGATCGACCGTCGAGGCGATCCGCCAACGCGGCGGAGGGATCGGCGCCTTCGACCTGGTGCTGATCGTGTCCGGCAACGACATCTCCGCGCGCAGCTGGGTGGAGCAGGTCGGGCCGCGCCTGCCGGCGCTGCCGATGGTGGCCATTGCCCCGACCTTCCTCGATCCGGAGCTGGAGCCCTACCTGCGCTCCGGGCAGCTCGTCGCGCTGCTGGCCACCCTGCGCGAGGGTGCCGCCTACGCCGAGGCGGTCGGCGCCGGTTCCGTGGCCGGGCCCGGTTCGATCCCAGGCCCGCTGCCGATGCTGGTCGGCATGCTGGCCGTGCTGGCCGTCCTGGCGGAGTCCGCCGTCCGACGGCTGGCCAGGCGTTTCGTTCGCCCGTCGTTTGGCCGCAGGTCGTCGTGAACGGGTTCTCGGCGGCCGACCTGGGCGGCACCCTGGCGACCTGGGTCGCGGCGTTGGCGACGCTGGCGGTGTGGTCGTACCTGGTCGGGGCACGCCGCATCTTCGGGCTGATGCAATACCTGCTCGCCGGGCTGGCGACCGGCTACCTGGTGCTGCTGGCGATCCGTGACGTCCTGGTCCCGCGCTTGGCGGTCCCGCTGGTGGAGGCCCCTCGCGACCACCTGCTCCTCGTTCCCGCCCTGGCCCTGGTCGTCGTGCTGGTCGGGGCGTCGTGGCTGCCGCGCCGCGCCACGGCCCCGGCAACCGCGATCCTGGTCGGCGGGATCGCCGCCTTCGCGCTCGGCGGGGCGGTCATCGGCACCATCCTGCCGCAGATGGCGGCCGCGCTGCCGGCCCGCGCCAGCACCTCCCCTGACCCCGTCGGCGAGGTCGTGGCGCTGGCGATCACGGCGCTCGTGCTGCTTGGCTTCCTGCATGGCGCGCCGCGGGGTGTCCTCACCACGCGGGCGGCGACCGTCGGGCGCTGGCTGCTCATCGGCGGCATCGGCGGATGGCTCGGATTCCTCGTCGCCAGCCGGCTCTCGCTGCTGGTCGACCGCATCGCCTTCCTGTTGGGCGATTGGCTGACGGTGCTCCGATGACGGTCGACACGCGCGAGCCCGGAGTCAGTCGCGCCACCACCGAGCTGTCGCTCCTGGTCGACATCGGCTCCGCCTGGACCAAGGCTGCCGTGGTCGGTCGAGCGCTGGGCCGCTGGAGGATCGCGGCGCACGCCGCGCAGCCGACCGCCTGGGACCAGGCGGAGATCATCGCCACGCTCGCGACAAGGCTCACCGGTCGTGTCGATCCGCGCGTATCGGGGCGGATGGCGACGCTGCTGGCCGATGCCCCACGGATCGCCGTGCACACCCCCGCGCGTCCCGGGCGGATCGCCATGGCCGCCGTCTCGTCGGAGTTCTCGGGCCAGGCCGCGCGTCGCGCCGCCGAGGCGGCCGGCTGGGTCGTGGTCGAGGCCGTCACCGCGGACGACGGCCGCCCGGTGGCCGAGCGGCTGTCGGCGCTGCAGTCCGCCGAGGTCGATGCCTGGCTGCTGGCGGGTGGCTTCGACGCGGAGAGTGGCGACGGGGCGCTGGAGATGGCTGGCCTGGTGGCAGCGGCTCGCGGCGGCGGCCGGTCGCCGGTGGTGTGGGCCGGCTCGGCAACGCTCACCGAGCGGGTCGGGGCGCTCTTCGAGGCGGGAGTGCTTCGACCGGTTGCCAATCCGCGCCCGTCGGCGGAGCGCGAGAACCTGCTTCCCCTGCGGCGATTCCTCGACGCCCTGATCGAGCGGCTGGTCGAGCGCGGCGCTGCTCGCCAGCTGGCTCCGATCGGCTTCGGGCGGGCGATCGCGGAGCTCGCGCGCGCCGCTCGCCTGCGCGTGGTCGGCGTCGACCTCGGCGCCCGCTATGCCACCTGGGCGAGCGCCGACGACAACGGGATCGCGGACAGTCGGGTGGTCGCCTCGGGCGGCCTGGCATCGCCGACGCTCACGGTCCCGGGCGGTCCGGCGCGGATCGCTCACAGCCTGCCGATGGCGATCGACGAGCTGGCCGTGGCCGACGCCCTGCAGAACCTTCGCGCGCGCCCCGGCTCGCTCCCGCAGACCGACGAGGAGCTGGCGGTGGTGCACGGCGCCGCCCGCGCGCTGCTGGCAGACCTGGCCGCGAATGGTCCCGCCCCCGGCAGCATCGACCTGCTCATCGGGTCCGGCCGCACCATCGCCGCCGCCCCGCACCCGGCCCAGTCGATGCAGCTGCTGCTGGATGGTGTTCGCCCGGTCGGCATCCTCCAGTTGGCGATCGATCCGGCCGGGGCGCTCGGACCGCTCGGCGCGCTGCGCGACGATGAGATCGTCGAGGGGCTGGGGACCCTGCGTGACGACCTGCTCACTCCCCTCGGCGCCGCCGTGGTGTGCC
>JBGQCU010000029.1:0-20949 GCA_041495495.1 Candidatus Limnocylindria bacterium | reverse complement strand
TCTCCGGACCGCGTCGAAGCGCCTGGAATTGGGCGGGGAAGCCAACGCCGCCGTAGATGGTGGTCGACCGCCGGCTATTGGCACCGTAGACGCGGACGCTCTCCTCGACCTGCATCGCCAGCTCCCGGGTGGGAACCACGATCAGGGCGCGGATGCGCGGTCGCGCTCCGTTATGCGGCTGCGAGGCCGACAGGCGCTGGAGCATCGGCAGCACGAAGGCAGCCGTCTTGCCGGTGCCGGTCTGGGCGCCGGCCAGCAGGTCGCGCCCGGCCAGGACGAAGGGAATCGCCTCGCGTTGGACGGGGGTCGGTTCGGTATAGCCCTGCGCCGAGACGGCGCGGAGCAGTTCGGGCGCAAGCCCGAGCGTGGAGAAGGACATGAGAGCTCCTGACGAGGCCCTCCCGCGGTGTGCGGGGCCCGGTCAGGGCAAGGGTTGAATCGGGATCGGGGCGGTGATGAAGCCGCGGCGCGGACCGGAGCGCCTATCGAACACGTTTTCGAAATGATACACGATCTGGCGCCAGGGCCGGAAGTGGTACCCTTGGGGCCCCATCGAAGGACGCCATGACCTCGCCCTGCATCCACGGATTCCGCACCGAAGAGTGTGCCGCCTGCCGATCATGCCCCCACGGACTCGTCTCGTCGCAATGCGGTCGCTGCACCAAGGCAGCCAGCACCCCGGCCGGACGCAAGGCACTCCTGAGCGCCGTGGGCACGTATCCCTCCGAGCAGCGCGACGGGTTCGAGATCTTCTACGAGCCGGCGCTCAACGGCTGGCGCTACCGCGCCGACGAGGCGGCACCATCGGTCGAGTCCTATCGCTCCGTCTTCCTGGCTCGCAAGGCCGTCGATCAGCTGGCCGCGGGCGAGGGAGTCGCCAAGGACTCGAAGCGCCGCAACTGATCCGCGGCGGGCGCCGCTCGACGAGTGGCGTGCCCGAGAGGACTCGCGCACTCCACGCAGCACGAACAATCTACCTTCCCGTTGCAGGCCGTGACCGCTGGCTGCGAGCCGCAGCGGTTATCGAGGGATTCGGGAGCGGAGCCCTACACCCCCTCCGACCGGCACCAGGGTAACAAAGGGCCGCTCGACCCTGGAACTACTACCCCAGGCGCTTGATCGCTTCGTCGGTGGTGATGACATCAGCGAACTCGCCATGCACGCTTGCGAGCGCGGTCCGATGGATGAGCTCCGCTGGAAAGACCTCACCATCGGGACCCTCGCGGTCGTACGTGGAGCACGCATCTCCCACGTACCAGGTCTCAAACCCGAGATTGCCAGACATCCGAACCGTGGTCGAACCGCAGTGGTCGGTGGTGAACGCGGCGATCACCACGGTCGTCGCCCCCGTGCTGCGCAGCCGTTCCTCGAGATCGGTGCCGATGAACGCGGAGTTCACCTCCTTGGTGAGCACGGGCTCCCCTTCCTGCGGCATGGCCTCATCCATGAACTCGAACCCGGGGTTGCCTTCGTGAAGCATCGGCCAGTCCGGATCCGTCTCGCGTTGCCGAACGTGGATGATCGGTGCTTCGGCGGTGCGCCACGCTTGCAGGAGCCGAGCGACGTTCACTTCAGCGCTGGGATCGTTGTTCCTCTGTCCAAGCGCGGGGTCATCCCACGCATTCTGAACATCGACAACGAGCAACGTGGGCTTCGCCATAGTGGTTCCTCCTCAACGCGGGATCCCCCTCTTCCCACGCAAGTCACGGTTGAACAGGCATTCGGAACCGATGCTGCTTTGGCGTGCCCGAGAGGACTCGAACCTCCGACCTTCAGGTCCGCAACCTGACGCTCTATCCACTGAGCTACGGGCACACGTTGAACGGCAATGGCGGAGAGGGAGGGATTCGAACCCTCGGAAGAGGAAACCCCCTTCAACGGTTTAGCAAACCGCCGCACTAGGCCACTATGCGACCTCTCCGCGAGCGGCGCCGATGATAGCATGGGCCCCTCCGGATGGGCCTTCAGCCGGCCTTCCCGACGCCCATCTCCAACCGCCCCACCAAGCAGAGCCGACCCGTGCAGCGCCTACCCGTCATCGGCCAGTCGTTCGCCCACTCCGCCGTCGAGGCGGTGCAGCGCGCCGCCTTCGAGGCGGCCGGATTGCCGATCGCCATCGAGCGCTGGGAGCGCCGGCCGCATCAGCTGGCTGCCGCGATCGAGGCGCTCCGCGACGACACCTTCGCCGGCGCTCTGATCGCCGCTCCTCACAAGGAGCGTGCCGCCGGCCTGGTGAACGCGCTCTCCGAGGACGCCAGGGCGAGCGGCGCAGCGAACCTGATCGTGCGCGAGGGGGTGCGGCTGCGCGGCCACAACACCGACGTCGACGGCGTGCGCGCCGGCCTGGCCGCGATGCTGCCCAAGGTGGCCGGCAAGTGGCCCCGCCAGGCCGTGGTGCTCGGCGCCGGCGGCGGGGCGCGGGCGGTGGTGGCGGTCCTCATCGGCTCAGGCTTCCAGCGCGTCGCGGTCTTCAACCGCCACCTGCACAAGGCCGAGGCGGTCGCCGTTCACTTCGCACGCTCCGCGCGCCACATGGAGCTGCGCGCGCTGCCCTGGCACGAGACGTTCCTGGAGGTGGAGCTGGCCAAGGCCAAGCTGCTTGTGAATGCCAGCGGCATCGGCGTCGAGGAGGGGACAAGCCCGCTCCCGCCCGAGCTGCTCGGGGCCGGCCTGTTCGTGCTCGACCTCGTCCTCAACCACGCCAGCACCCCCCTCATGCGCGACGGCCAGGCTCGCGGTGGGACGGTCGCCAACGGCCAGGCCTCGTTCCTGGCCGCGTCGGCTGAGACGTTTCGGCTGCTGACCGGGCAGGCGGCGCCGGCCGACGTGATGCGCGCGGCGCTGGCGGTCGAGCTGGGGCTCCCCGAGGAGGGGACCGCCGTGGTCGGCGACTAGCGGGATCCGCGATGTTCTACACGGCCGGCTGGGTGCACGTCATCTGTGGCTGCATGTTCTGCGGCAAGACCGATGAGATGCTCCGCCTGCTGCGCCGCTTCTCGATCGCCGGCCGCCGGGTGATGCTCGTCAAGCCTCGGCTGGATACCCGCACCGAGGAGGGCACCGTCATCTCGCGCTCGGGTGCGCAGCACACTGCCATGGCGGTCGACGACTCGCGCCAGATCGAGGCGCTGGTCGGCGACGCCGATATCGTCGCCATCGAGGAGGGCCAGTTCTTCGACGATGGGCTGCCGCAGGTGGTCGAGCGCCTGGCCGCGTCCGGCAAGCAGGTGCTCGTCACCGGGCTCGACCAGGACTTCCGTGGAATTCCCTTCGGCCCGATGCCGCGCCTCATGGCCCTCGCGGACCAGGTCACCAAGCTGACGGCCATCTGCGTGGTGTGCGGCGAGCCGGCGACTAGGACCCAGCGGCTGATCGACGGGCGCCCTGCTCCGGCGGACTCGCCTCTGATCGTGATCGGCGGGCTCGGGGATGAGAAGTACGAGGCACGTTGCCGCTTGCATCACGAAGTGCCGGCCGCCGAGTAGCCCGACCGGGCTGGCGGAGGGGGTGGGATTCGAACCCACGGAGGCTTGCACCTCAGCGGTTTTCAAGACCACCGCATTCGTCCACTCTGCCACCCCTCCGACGCGTGATTCTAGCGTGGGGCCTTGGACCGCCTCCGGCGCGGCTACGGATACGGGATTCCGAACGGGTTCGCTGGCATCTGGCGCGATGGCGGGGTTGGCAGAGGAACCGGGTGCGCCGTCGTGGTCTCACCGCAGCTCACCGTGCCCTCAAGCAAGAAGCGATCGAGGTGCGCGTAGGCGACCTCGATCCGTGGCCACGCCGCCCCGGCGTCTGAGACCGGTGTCAGTAGCCAGGTTGCCCGGATGGTATGGCCGCCACGGACGGCCGTCGGCGCGATGCCGATGGTGAAGCTGCCGATCGTTTCCGGTAGCAGCGCAACGCTCGATGCCGTCGATCCGAACCAACCGGCCTGCTCGCCGGTAGCGAGGTCGACCACCGAAACATCGCCGTTGGCCAGCAGCCACGTCGGCAGCGCCAGGTCAGGCGTCTCGTCGAGCAGCCGGAACCCAGCGCTGTCGCCGAAGCCGGATGAGTTGAACAGTCCCGCCACGCCGTTCGGAAGGAGATCCGAACGCTGCCAGCTCATGTCGGCCACGAGGGTCACGCGCTGAACGTCCGAGACGTTCCCTGTCCCATCGAAGACCACGTCCCCGCGGTCGCAGCGCATCGACAGCCGCACGGCGAGATCATCGGGTCCCGCCTGCGTCGGATCCGGCAGCGCGGCGAGCACCGGCACGGTGGCCGGGATCATGAGCGAGAGCAGCAGGACGGCGCCCATCTTCCGTCCGATGGGAGCGGATCCGGCGACAAAGGCCTTCAGGCGGTCCCAGGCCGCATAGACAGCCAGCAGCACGCCCGCCGCCAGGATGGCGCCCAGCGGAATGGTGATCGATCCCGAGGGAGTGGCCAGGACCGACTCGACGCCCCAAGCAAGGAGCCCGACGCAGACCGCGATGGCGTACAGCAGCGCCCACCGCTGGCCGCGTGCCAGGGCTCCGAGAGCGAGACCGATGGCCCACAGCCCAAAGGCCTCGGCCACGAGCGTAATGAGCGCCCGGACCGGGGTCGCTTGCGGCAACAGGAATGCCAGGCCGATGCCCGCGATCAGCATCACCAGGCCGAGCGTGAACCGCAGCCAGCCAACAACTGCGGGCCGCTGGTCACGGGGCGCGACCGCCGGCAGCAGCACGCCGACGGTGCTGGCCCACAGCTGCGAGTGGTAGGTGCGCCCGAAGTCGCGGCCCAGCTGATCTGCCGTCCCGAGCTCGGCGATGGCGCGCTCGACCGCATCGGTCTCGGAAAGCCCGCCGATCTGATGCGCGCGCATGCGCTCCACGAGGTGGCCGTACAGCTCCTCGGCCACGTCGTCGCGGAGGTGTGCCGGCACGGCGCCGCCAGTCAGGATGGTCGCAACCTGCGCGCGCAGCCGCGCCTCCGACCCGGGCGTAATGACGCTTGGGTCCCCCTGACCGGTCATCGCCCCAGGATGCCCTCGGCCGCGGCCGCGAATCGCCGCCAGGCGGCCCGACCGTCCGCCAGTGCCCGCTCCCCCGCCATCGTCAGCGCGTAGTAGCGTCGCCGGGGACCGCCGGAGACATCGACCCAGTGGCCGGACACAAGGCGATCACGCTCGAGGCGCCGCAGGGCCGGGTACACGGTCCCCTCGGGAAGATCGATCACCGCGGATGACCGATCCCGCAGCTCGGCCACCAGCTCGTAGCCGTACATTTCGCGCTCGCTCACCAGGCTGAGCAGGAGGAGCGCGTAGTCGCCACGATCCAGCCGGGGTGCGGTCATGTCGCACGGACCTACCTAGAAGTTCTAGGTACGCTACCACGCGAGTGCGGAACGTCAAGAGGCAGGCGGCCCCCCGCGGCAACGCGCTATCAGAAGCGTCTGCGCCGAAGATGGAACGAAGGACCACGGCCAGAACGCCATGTGATCAGCAACGATCACGGCGCCCATCCGTGATGATGGGGTGGAGATGCAGACCGATCTGGTGGAGCAGGCCATGCGCGGGAACCATGACGCCTTCGCCGACCTGGCGACCCGGGCGTGGGCGAAGCTGTACGGGACCGCCGGGCTGATCCTCGGCGACGACGGCTACGCGCAGGAGGCGGTCCAGGCTGCGCTGATCCGGGCCTGGCGAGATCTCCCGACGCTGCGCCACCCAGACCGATTCGACGCCTGGCTGTACCGCCTGCTGGTCAATGCCTGCCGAGACGAGGCGCGGCGACGGCAGCGCGGCCGTCAGCGCGAGATCGGACTCGACGGACTGCAGGCCGCCGCTGCCGACAATCCTGTGGCCTGGCTCGCCGACCGCGACGAGCTGGACCGAGCCTTCGCGCGGCTGACGCCCGACCACCGGGCGATCCTCACTCTCATCTACTACCGCGATCTGACGGTTCCCGAGGCGGCGGCCGTGATCGGTACGCCCCTCGGAACTGCGAAGTCGCGCCTCCATCGGGCGCTGGATGCCCTCCGCGCTGCCCTGGCGGCGGAACGCCGGCCGAGGATCGAGCAGGAGATGGGCACATGACCGGCCGCGACGATCTCGAAGGGCGGCTTCCGGCCTTTCTGGCCAACCGGGCGCCCTCGCCGGAGCCGGGGCTGCTCGACGACCTCGTTCGCCAGACGGCCGACCTACCACAGCGCCGTCGCGGGCTCATGCTGGCCAGCATCGGCTGGCTCGTCGTGGGCGCCGCGGCCGCCGTCGCGGTGCTGGTCGGCGTCGTCGTCTTCGGGAGTGGCCTGGTCCAGACACCCGTCGCTCCCGGGACGCATGCCACGCCCTCCGCAACGCCCGCGCCGGGGATGACCACCGTCAGCCTGCCGGTGCCGGTTCAGGAGAAGGCCATCGTCGAGCAGGCGGAGATGGTCTTCGCCAACCGGCTCAAGGCGCTGGGTATCGGGACCTTCACGGCGTCCGCCGGCAATGACCTCCGCTTCACGTTCCTCATCCCGCCCTCGGTCGATCCCGCCGATGTGGATGCGGTACTCCACACGGCCGGGCGTATCGAATGGCTGGCCTGGCCCGATGGCGCCCCCACCCCGAACGTCGGTGACCCGGTGCCGCAGGGCGTCCTGCCGCTCTTCGACGCGGCGAGTCAGATCACATCGGTCAAGCTGACGACCGGGCACACGAGTCCCCAGGTTCCCGAGGTCGAGCTGACGTTCGGCCCGGTGGCCACGGAGGCGCTGGCCACCTACACGACATCGCACATCGGGCAGCCACTGCCCCTGGCCCTCGACGGCAGGATCCTCACCGCTCCCATCATCCTGAGCCCGCTCACCGGGGGTGACGTCATCATCACCACTCCCTCTGTACCCGATGCAGGGCTCTCGGCCGCCGCGCTGGCGGCCATCCTGAAGTCGGGGCCGGTCCCCAGCGGCTGGACGCTGCCCTGACGGGCGCACGGAGCCCGCGCGGGGCGAGCGACTCGCCGCTGGCGCTAGCCCGACACTGTGGCTTACCCTGTGGCATACACCGGCCCCCAGCGTGGCAGTGCAGCAGTCTGCAGCGTGTCGATGGTGCGGTCTGAGGCGGAAACGTCAAAAGCGGCCAGTTTCAAGACCGCCGCGTTCGTCCGCCCTGCCACCCCTCCCGAACTCAATCTTGGCGTGGGACCCTGGCCGATCGGCTCCGTCACCTCGTTTCTGCCGCAATGACCTGGAGGGCATGGGCGACGTCGCCGGACAGGCCTCCGCTGTCGGGGATCCCCACCGGGCTCGTGTTGAAGATGCGCGCGTACAGGACGCAGGCAGCCAGGTAGGTGCCGGCCTCGCTCGGATGACTCCCATCCGCCTGCCAGAGCACGATGCTCGGCTCCTCGCGGAGCGCCCTCTCCCACGCCTGACCGGCGGGTGCAACGTCGACCCCAAGTTCGGCGGCGAGCCCTAGATAGCCTTCGTCGATGGCCGCCTGCATCGCGGCGTAGTCGAGTCGTTCGTCGGGCCAACCGTCCCGGTGTGCCTAGGTCTCGAGCAGAACCGGCGTTCCGCTCATGGCCCGGATGATTTCCACCAGCGATCGTGCGGGAGGGTACATCTCACTTTGGCGAAGCGCCGCTACCACTGGAATCTCGCTCTGCTCCTGGAGAACAACGAACTGCCATCGCGAACCGCGGATGGCATCGAGCGACTCCGCGGAAGCCGCATGGCCCGCCAGGGTTTCTCCGCCGCCGGCCACCATGGCCGTCTCAACGTTCTTCCCGCCGGAATGGGCGATCTCCCGGAAAACGGTGGGCAGATCATTGACGTAGGTGTAGGAGTTGCCGAGGAACAGCACCCGAACGCATGGGGCGCTCGCAAGGGGGCTGCACCACGCACTGGCCAGGCGCGCTGCGCCAAATGCGCCCAGGCCGAGCACCACGGCAAGGCCCGGAACAGCACGCGCGACGGCACGCGATTCGTTCCGTTGGACAACCGCGGAAGGCCATCCGGCTCGATCACGGGGCTACCGTAAATCGGTCGCCTGAGACCGCGCCATGACCTGAAAGTGCCGGGGCGCGCCTCGCTCCGCGGCTACTGTTACGCGGGCGACCCGACACCGGTGACCGGAGGACCGATGACCACCTTTCCCGAAGACGACCCGCTTGCGGCTGCACTGGTAGAGCAGCTGCGAGCGATGCGAGAGGCGGAGCGTGACGTCTTCGGCGCGCTCGACCCGGTCGTCCGCGATCGACCGATGCGGCCCGGCGACTGGTCGCCGAAGGATCACCAGGCGCACCTGACCGCCTGGAAGGCGATCCAGACCGACCGGATCCGCGCCGCGGCCAGGGGTGAGACGTTGCCATCCGACGCGCGCGAGACCGACGAGCGCAATGCAGAGCTGCAGGCGATGCGTGCCGGCTGGGGCTGGGACGAGATCGTGACGGAGGCGGACGAGGTCAGCGAGCAGCTCGAGGCGGAGATCCGGGCGGCTGGCTCAGCGCTCCTGCTGGCGACGGACGGAATGGTCGGCCGAATCTACGGGAATAGTGCCTCCCACGCCCTGACCCACTTCGCGTGGCTGGTGGCAGCCGGGATCGGCGTGGACGAGGCGCGGGTCGCCGAGTACGTCGACCAGCACGAACAACAGCTTCTCGAAGCTCAACTGCCCGATGCCGATCGCGGGGTCGGGGTCTACAACCTTGCCTGCGCGCACGCGATCGCGGGCCGCCTGGACCGCGCACGGCCGCTGCTCCGCATCGCGTTCCGACTGCGGCCAGATCTCGCCGAGTTCGCCAAGCAAGATCCAGACCTGACCGAGCTGCGCCCCGAGCTGCCCTCGCTCGTCGCCTGAATGGGGACGGGCGTTTGGGTCAAGGTCAGATGAGCGCGGCGATCTGCTCGCAGAGACGCTCGGCCATCATGATCGTGGGAAGGTGGGTGAAGCCAGATGGGACGGTCGGCATGATCGACGCATCCACGACGAAAAGCCGCTCTGCGCCGAAGACGCGCCCTGACTGATCGACGACGGCACCATCCTCCGGAGACGTGCCCATGGAACAGGTGCCGACGACGTGGGGCACGGAGTATGCGTTCCGGCGAATTGAGCGGCGCAGCTCATCGTCGTCAGTGATCTCGGCCGGCAACGCGTCGGCACACAGGCGTCGGATCTCCGGCAGGCTGGCGACATCCCGGGCCCGGCGGTAGCCCTCAGCCAGTCGTTCGAGGTCGAACGGCTCCCGGAAGTTGGGCAGGTCGATGCGCGGCGGATCCGCTGGATCAGCGGACCGCAATCGAACTGTGCCTCTCGATTGGGGCTTGAGGAGCACGATGTCGATCCAGAACATCGGCGGGTTGGGGTCGGGGTCGGTCACCCACAGCATCAAGTCCGGCGCGGCGTTGGTCGACCTTCCCGAGCTGTGGAACGTCGCGACTGAATGGAGGAGCGGTGCCGCGCGAAACGCTCCCCGGTAGCCACAGTCGATGTCCGTCCCGGGGTGGTCGCTGAGGTTGGCTCCGACCCCGGGGAGGTCGAGCCGGACAGGAATCCCAACGGATTGCAGGTGTTCGGCACGCCCGATGCCCGAGCGCATCAGGATCGGGGGGCTGCCGTACGTCCCGGCGGAGAGCACGACGCAGCTCGCCTCGATGACCGTGCCGTCGAGCAGGCGGACCCCGGTGGCCCGCTGCCCCGCGAAGACCACGTCGGAGACCTGGGAGTCTGCACGGATCGTGAGGTTCGGCGGCGTTTGGCCGACGGGGAGGTACGCCGACGCGGTGGTTGCGCGTGAACCATCGCGCGAGTTCATCGGCATGGAGCCTACGCCGACGGCTCCCGGTCGATTGTGATCCTCGACCCGGGGGAAGCCAACGCCCTCGAGCGCCCGTATCACTCCCGCATGGATCTCGGTCGGCTCCAGATCTTTGTAGCGAGTGACCGGAATGGGCCCACCGTCGCCATGCCAGGGCCGGTCGCCGAAGTCGGCGTCGGTCTCGAGCCGCTTGAAGTAGGGCAGCAGGTCGTCAAAGCCCCAGCCCGCGTTCCCGAGGACTGCCCACTCGTCGTAGTCCGCTGGCGAGCCGCGCAGCGCAAACCTGGTCAGCGATGAGGTGCCACCCATGAGCTTGCCCCTGCGCAGGTCCTGGACGACGCCGAGTTCGTCAGGCTCGGACTTGTAGCCCCAGTCGAACTGGCGCGTCATGTGCCAGCCGTCGCGGATCTCGTCGGGCAGATCGGCCCGAAGATCGGGGCCGGCCTCGAGGAGCAGGACTGACCGGGAGCCGGACTCCGAAAGGCGTGCGGCGACGACGCATCCGGCGGCCCCGCCGCCGACCACAACAACGTCGAACTCCCCTCGTCCAGCCAAGCCGGCCTGGCCACCCTGCATGCGAGCGTTCACCGGAGTATCGATGCCGGCCGTGCGCGTGTCGAGGGGAAGAGGGTTGAGATCGATCAGCGGATGGCGTCGGCCCCGAAGTGCGGCTGGAGGGCGGCCGGGATACGGATCAAGCCGTCCGGCTGCAGGTGGGTCTCCAGCAGCGCCGCGTAGGTGCGGCTCATCCCCAGGGCCGAGCCGTTGAGGGTGTGGAGCAGCTCGGGCCGGGCATCGGGCGCGGGGCGGTAGCGCAGGTTCATGCGGCGCGCCTGGAAATCGGTGTAGTTGGAGCACGAGCTGACCTCGAGCCATTTGCCAACGCCGGGTGACCACGCCTCCAGGTCATAGCCCTTGGCCTGCGAGAAGCCCAGGTCGGCGGTGCAGCGCTCGACGGTGCGATACGGGATCTCGAGCGCCTCGAGCACCTCCTCGGCGTCGCGGGTCAGCGTCTCGAGCTCGTCGTAGGAGGTCTCCGGGCGCACGAACTTCACCATCTCGATCTTGTCGAACTGGTGGACCCGCAGCAGGCCGCGCGTGTCCTTGCCGGCCGCGCCGGCCTCGCGGCGGAAGCAGGGGGTGTAGGCGGCGCGATAGATGGGGAGGGCGTCGCCGGCGAGGATCTCGTCGCGGTAGATGTTTGTCACCGGCACTTCGGCGGTGGGGATGAGGTACAGGTCGTCGCGCTCGACAACGTACATCTGCGCCTCCTTGTCCGGCAGTTGGCCGGTGCCCCGGGCGGAGGCGGCGTTGACCAGGATTGGCGACCAGAGCTCCTCGTAGCCGTGTCGAGCTGCGATCTCGAGCATGAGACCGATGAGCGCGCGCTGGAGGCGCGCGCCGGCCCCCGTGTACAGGATGAAGCCCGATCCGGCGATCTTCGCCCCGCGCTCCAGGTCGAAGAGGCCCAGCCGTTCCCCGATCTCCCAGTGCGGAGGCGAGGAACCAACGGCCGCGGGCGTGCCCCATGAGCGGACCACGGGGTTGTCGTCGGCGCCCGCCCCATCCGGGACCGATGGGTGCGGCAGGTTTGGGACGAGAAGCAGGTCGGCCTCGATGGCGGCGTCGATCTCTCCCTGCTCCACCGCGAACGCGTCGATCTGCGTTGAGAGGGACGCCATGTGGCCCTTCAGGCTGTCCGCGTCCTCGGTGCGGCCGGCGCGCATCAGCTCGCCGAGCTCGCGGTTGCCGGCGTTGCGTTCGGCTCGCAGGTCGTTGGCGTCCGCATCGAGGGTGCGGCGGCGCGCGTCGGCGACGAGCAGACGGTCGATCGGCTCAGTCGGCTCTCCCTTGCGCGCCACCGCTCGCTTCACCCCGTCGGGATCGTCGCGGATCAGCTGCAGGGAGATCATGAGCTGAGGGTATCCGGCGCGGCCGCGGCACGCAGCCGCTCGACGACGAAGTCCGGCTCCAGCGAGGCCAGCAGCCAGCCGGCACGCGGCCCACTCGGCTGCCCGAGGAAGGCGAGGTACAGGGCTGCGAAGACCTGTCCCGTCGGGACATCCGCCGCGCGTGCCGCATCGAAGATCGCGGACTGCAGCGACTCGCCATCCCAGCTGATTGCGCCGCCCAGCGCCGTTGCGAGGCTGTGCAGCGCGGCACGCTGCCCACCGTCCAGGGCGGCGGCCCCCGGCAATGCGTCGCGCCGCACCTCGATCCGCGCCTTGTCGGGCGCGTAGCCATCCAGCCACGCGCGCGCGGCACGGCTGCGCTCCTCGAGGGTGGCCAGCTCGCCAACCGTGAGCGGCTGTCCCTTCTCCGCCTCCAGCCGAGCCCGGACGTCGACCCCCGGGACCTGGAGCAGGAGCGCAAGGTGGGAGAAGGGCGGCCGATACGCCGTGCCCGCGGCAACCGGGTCTGCCGCGGGATCGACGAGCGAGGCGGCGAAGATGCGATCGTGGTCGGGCGGCAGCTCGCCCTTCACCTCCCGCCCGGCCGTGGCCGCGGCGATACGATCCGATTCGTCGAACAGGCGCGGGATGGCATCGGTCCCGTCCGGGTCGAACTCGAGCGCGTGGTTCGGGCGCGGCCGCACGAACAGGAGGCGCAGCTGCTCGGGCGGGACCACCTCGGCGATCTCGTGCGCCGACGCCCCACGCCCCTTGCTGCTGCTCATCTTGCGCCCGCCGATGTTGAGGAACTCGTACGGGAAGTTGAGCGGAGGCTCTCGCTCGAAGACCTCGCGGGCGATCGCATCCGAGCGGTCGCGGGAGCCACCGGCCGTGGCGAGGTCCTTGCCGCACGGCTCGATCGTCACCCCGAAGAGGCTCCACTGCGCCGCCCACTCGAGGTTCCAGGGCAGCTTGGCGGCGCCACCAAAGGGCGCGATTCGTCCGCTGCTCGAGCAGCCGGCCGCCCAGGTCACCAGGCCCGGCAGGCATTCGAAGGCGACCGTCTCGCCGTCCCAGTCGCGCGCCAGGGTGGTGCCGACCTTGCCGCAGGTGGGGCAGATGACGTGCACCGGAAGCCAGCCGGCCGGCCGCTCGACGCGGCTGACACGGCGGTAGATGTCGCGCACCAGCTCGGCGCGATCCAGGGCGATGCGGATGAAAGGGTCGATCTGCCCGGTCGGGTAGATCTCGCTCATCCAGTAGTAGCGGTCGGGGCGGATGCCGAGCCCGGCGAAGGTGTCGATGAAGAGCGCCGCGAAGTGCCGTGCGTACGAGGCGTGGCAGTCCCCCGCCGGGTCCGGCACGTTGGCCAGTGGAGCGCCCATCCAGCGCTCGCTGGCATCGGGAGTCAGCATCGCCTGGGCGTCCATCGGATCGAGGTCGTCGATCCCGTAGAGGAGGGTCGTGGGCAGGCCGCGCGAGCGCACGGCGCGGACGATGACGTCCAGGATCACCGGCCCGCGCAGGCTGCCGACATGCACGGTGCCCGATGGGGTCTTGGAGTCGTTGACGACCTGCGGGCCCTCGAGGCGCGCCGCCAGCTCGTCGGCCCAGAACACGGCGATCGGGTGCGTCTAGTGGATGCTGACGACCGTGAAGATGACGGCCCCGGCGGGGGCCTGGACGGTGACCTTGTCGCCCTTCTTGTGTCCCATCAGCGCTGCGCCGACCGGCGACTCGTTGCTGATCCGGCCCTCCCGCGGCGCGGCCTCGGCCGAGCCGACGATGGTGAACGTTTCCGGCCCATCCTCGCCGCGGATGACCACCTTCGAGCCGATGCCGACCCGGTCGCCATTGCCCGGCTCGATCACCTCGGCGTTCTTGAGCTGCGCCTCGAGCGTGCCGATGCGGCCCTCCAGGAATGACTGCTCCTGCTTGGCGTCCTCGTACTCGGCGTTCTCGGTGATGTCGCCGTCGAGCTTCGCGTCATGGATGCGCGAGGCGACCCGCGGCCGCTCGATGGTGACGAGATGATCCAGCTCAGCCTTGAGCTTGGCGAGCCCCTCGGCGGTCAGGTAGACAGGCTTGTTGTTCATGGTCATCCACTAACAAAAAGGCTCCAGGGCCCGCCATCGTCTTCCGCGTGGCGCTCCTGAAGCTGGCCGTGGCCAGGTCTGGCTGCGATTGGGCCACCCTGGGGGCGGCCGGCGTCGCGCGATTGTAGGCCCGGCGCTGAGCGGTGTCAAAGAAACGCGAGGCCAGCGCGCACGCGTCGATTCGACCTCAGCGACCGGCCAGCACCAGGACCACGATCAGGCCGGCGAACGCGAGCCGGTAGACGCTGAAGACGGTCATCGAGCGGGTGCGCAACCAGCGCAGGAGGAAGCCGATCGCCAGCATCCCGGAGATCGTGGCGGTGGCGAATGCCGCCCCGATCGCGAGCCACTCGTTGCCGCTGTGCGCTTCAGTCAGCAGGTGGCGCGACCCATACAGCCCGGCCCCCAGGGTGATCGGGGTCGCCAGCAGGAAGCTGAAGCGAGCCGTCGCTTCCCGGGTCAGGCCGAAGAAGAGGCCGGCGGACATCGTGGCTCCGGAGCGGCTGATCCCAGGCAGCAGCGCCAGCGCCTGGGAGAGCCCGATCGCGACCGCCTTGCCCGCGCTGAGCTGCTCGATCTGGTCGCGCCGGGGACCGACCCGGTCGGCCAGCCAGAGTGCCGCGGCGCCGATGACGACGAAGCCGGCGATCGCCAGGCGCAGGGCGCTGGAGTCGCCGTGCAGCACCTTGTTGATCAAGTCCTCCCCGACGAAGCCGATGGCGGCGGCCGGGACGGTGGCGAGGATCAGCAGCAACGCCAGACGGCGGTCGGGGTCCTGGCCGATGCGCCGTTCGACCACGCTGGCGGCCGCGGCGCGGAGCAGACGGATCCAATCTGCGGCGAAGTAGACCAACAGCGCGATGAGCGTGCCGAGGTGCAGGAAGACATCGAACGCCAGGCTGCTGAGGAGACCGTCGGTATGCCACCCGAAGATCCACGGGGCCAGCTCGAGGTGTGCGCTGGAGCTGACCGGGATGAACTCGGTCAGCCCCTGGAGGATCCCGATCAGCGCGGCCTGCAGGACGAGTTCCACGGCACTCCCGTGCTCAAGCGGTGGCTAGCGAATGAAGAGTGGCGCGAGGACCAGGCTGATGGTGGCCAGCAGCTTGACGAGGACGTGCAGGGACGGGCCGGCGGTGTCCTTGAACGGGTCGCCGACCGTGTCGCCGACCACCGCCGCGGCATGTGCGGTCGTCCCCTTGCCGAGGACGTTGCCATCCGCATCGGTCAAGTGGCCGGCCTCGATGAACTTCTTGGCGTTGTCCCACGCACCGCCGCCGTTGTTGAGCACGGTGGCCAGCAGCACGCCGGCGATGGTACCGACCATCAACAGTCCGGCGACCGCCTCCTGGCGCAGCAGCAGGCCGACCACGATCGGGGTCGCCACCGCCACGACGCCGGGCAGGATCATCTGGCGCAGCGCCGATCGGGTGGTGATGTCGACCACGCGGGCGTAGTCGGGCCGCTGGGTGTAGTCCATGATCCCGGGCATCTCGCGGAACTGGCGCCGCACCTCGACGATGATCGCCGACGCCGCCTTGCCGACCGCACGGATGGCCAGGCTGCTGAAGAAGTAGACGAGCATGGCGCCGATCAGGGCGGCGATGAAGACGTTCACGTCGGCCAGGTTGACCGACTCCAGCAACGGGCCGCCGCGATTGGTCTGGATCAGGTTGATCTTGTCGATGTAGGCGGAGAAGAGCAGGAACGCGGCCAGCGAGGCCGAGGCGATGGCATAGCCCTTGGTGAGCGCCTTGGTGGTGTTGCCGACGGCGTCGAGGCGATCGGTGATCTCGCGTGCCTTGCCCTCCGCGTGGGCAAATTGGGCGATCCCGCCGGCGTTGTCGGTGATCGGGCCGAAGGTGTCCATGGCCAGGATGAAGGCCGTGGTCATGAGCATTCCCATCGTCGCCACCGCGGTGCCGAAGATGCCACCGTGGCCGTTGGGCAGCGCCTGCTCACCGAACCAGTGGCTGGCGTATAGAGCGATGCCGATGGTGATGGCGGTGACCGCGGTGGTCTCGAATCCCACGGCCACGCCCGAGATGATGTTGGTGGCCGGGCCGGTCTTGCTCGCCTCGGCGATCTCCTTGACCGGTCGCCAGGCGCCCGCGGTGTAGTACTGGGTGATGTAGACGAAGGCGACGCTGGTGGCCAGGCCGACCAGTCCGGCGCCGAAGAACCAGACCCACGGCGCGATGCCGTTGGCGCCGACCGTGCCGGGCGTGTTCATCATCACCGAGGTCGTGATGGCGAGGCCTCCCACCGACAGGATGGTGGTGACCCAGTAGCCGCGGTTGAGCATGTTCATCGGGTCCTCGTCCTCGCGTCCGCGGACGAAGAAGATGGCCACGATGGTGGCCAGCAGGCCGAAGGCGCGCACCACCAGCGGGAAGAAGATCCAGGCCTCGGGGTGCGGCCAGCCGGCCGCGGTGGCGATGCGCCAGACCGCCACGCCCAGGATCATGGCGCCGATGTTCTCCGCGGCGGTCGACTCGAACAGGTCGGCGCCACGGCCGGCGCAGTCGCCCACGTTGTCACCGACCAGGTCCGCCACCACGGCAGCGTTGCGCGGGTCATCCTCCGGGATACCGGCCTCGACCTTGCCGACCAGGTCGGCTCCCACATCGGCCGCCTTGGTGTAGATCCCGCCGCCGAGCTGGGCGAAGAGGGCCACGAAGCTGGCCCCGAAGCCGAATCCGACGATCAGGAAGGGCGCCTGCTCGGGGTGGGTGAAGCCGCCGTACAGCGCGAAGATCGACCACACGCCGAGCAGCGAGAGGGCCACCACCAGGAAGCCGGAGACCGCCCCGCCGCGCATCGCCACCTGCACCGCGCGGACGAGGCTGCTGCGCGCGGCGGCGGCGGTGCGCAGGTTCGACTTGACGCTGATGAACATGCCGATGATGCCCGACGCCATGGAGCAGGCCGCCCCGACGAGAAACGCGATCCCCGTCCGAAGGCCGAGCTCAGCCCCAAAGATGCTCGTGTCGGCCGCGTCCTTCCCCTCGACCAGGGCGATCACCAGGCCGATGACCACCGCGCCGCCCAGGGCCAGCAGGGCGATGGTGCGGTACTGGCGACGGATGAAGGCGACAGCGCCTTCGAAGATGGTGCCGGCGATCTCCTGCATCGCCTCCGTCCCGATGTCGGAGCGCAGGACGTCCCAGGCGAGGTAGAGCGCGAACGCGATCGCGGCGAGCCCTGCGATCGGGATGATCCAGGTGATGGGATGGATCGCCATGAAACCTCCGAACGGGGCTGGGCGATTCGGTCGCTGCTATTCGGGGCGCGCCCGTCTCGCTTGTCGCAGGGTCTCGCACACGGAAACGCCGGCGGTGAGTCGCGTCAGCGCGCCCGCCAGCGATGCGCCGGCTATGGTAGCCCGGCGCCGCGGGACGGGTCAACTTTCACGGTAGCCAACGGGGCAGCCAGCCGTCGACGGCCAGCTGCTCCGCCTCGCCGCTGCGAAGGTTCACCAGCCAGATGCCGTCGCTCCCGGTCGCGATGCTGCCGGACGCTGGCAGGCGCGAGATGACCATCGCCTGCGGCTCCGGCGCAAAGGACGCGAAGCCGACGCGCGCCCCGGGGTCGCGCATCACGCGGTCGCCCGGGTCGCCAGGGGAATTCGTGACCCACAGGCTCCCCGCCGCCGCATCGCCACCCTGCAGGCTGATATAGGCAAGCCGTCCGTCGGCGTCGAGCGCGGGGCGCGCAGCCCCATCTCCAACGGCGGTTGGCGAGATCGACGCGGCGCCGCGGTCGAGGCGCACGACGCGCATGGCGGCCAGCTGGGTCGCGTCCGGGGCAAACGACAGTGGGTCGAGCAGCGGCACCGCCGAACGCGGCCGATAGGCCCGTGGTCCGAGCCCCGATCCCGCCGAAAGGCCCGAGACGAGCACGCCGCTGCTGTCCGGCAGCCATACCGGTTCGGAGAGCGCCACGAAGGTGGCCTCCGACAGGCGATGCTGCTCGAGGTCGAGGATGGCCACCCGCCCGGCCTCGTCGACGAAGGCGAGCGCCGTGCCATCGGGGGAGAGGCGCGGAGCTCGGAGCAGGGGGGCCGGCACGGGGATGGCGGGAGACGGGGAGGCGATGCCCTCAGCGGGCAGCTCGACCGGCCGGGGATCGCTGCCATCGGCTTGCCGTGTCCAGAGGCCGAGTCCGGTGCCGAGGACCGGGTCGGCACGGCCGAAGGAGAGCAGGCTGCCATCCGGCGAGTAGGCGGGATCGAACTCGACCGAATTGGCGTCGGTGAGGAGGCGTCGAGCCGATCCATCGGCGTGCTGCCAGACGATCGCAGCCCCGTCGCCGACGACGAAGGCACGACCGTCGGGGGCGACCGCGTAGTCGATCACCGGCGACAGCTCGACGGAGAGCTGGCGCTCATTCGTTCCATCGGGATTCATCGCCCACAGGTTCGCGATCCCCGCACGATCCGAGAGGAAGACGACCTGGTTCGAGAGGGTGGCGGTCGGGGCCCCGGTGGTGAAGCTCCACGACAGGCCGGCGGGCAGTCCGGCACCATCGGCGCCGAGCAGCCCGGGCGCAAGCGTGACGTCGTAGGTTGTGTTCGGGTCGAGCGGCCCGGACGGCTGGAAGCGGAGCACCCGCAGCTTGCCGTTGAGCAGGCCGGCGGCGCCTGGCGAGGCGATCGCGTCGAGCGACCCGGCCACCGTGGGCGTGATGGTGAGCAGGTCGTCCCGCACGCTCGCCGGATCGAGAGCCCGATCAAAGACGACCGCGATCGATGTCGTCACCGCGATGCCGGAAACTCCGTCGGCGGGCACCATCGTTTCGGGGGCAAGGCGGGACGGGACGGTCCGGAAGGAGAGCTTGAACGGGCGGTCCAGCGGAGTTCCCGCCTGGTCCCGCGCCCCGACCCCGATGGTCAGCGTGTAGCGCCGGTTGGGATCGAGCGGAGCGACCGGCACGATCGTGAGCCGCTCCCGCGCCCACCGCAGCCGAAGGTCGCTCGACGGCGCGAAGTGGAGCGCCCGCTCGACCGAGGCGGTGTCCATCAGCGTCGAGAAATCGACCACGATCGGGGCGTCCAGGGCGACATCGGCGCCGGCATCGGCCGGGGCGGAGGCGACCACGCTGGGGTTGCCGACGGTCGTGAAGCGGAAGGGAGGGGCGCCGGTCGCCATCTCGTTCCCGACCCGGTCGCGGACGCCGGGGCCGATGGTCACCTCGAAGGTCGTGCGCAGCGACAGCCGGTCGGGGGTGAAGGTCAGGCTGGCCGAGCTCCAGCTGAACTGGCCGCTCACCTGCGGGCTGATCGCGAAGGCCGCCTCGGCGCTCGCGTGCTGCACCGGCTCGCTGAAGTCGACCGCGATGCTGCTGGTGATGAGCGCCACGTGCGAGTCGCCGCTCAGGTGCTGCGTCAGGGTGATGCGTTGCACGGTCGGTGGGCGGCCGTCCACGGTCGACGCGTAGTAGAGGATGGCGACGAGCACGGCCACCCCGATGCCGAGGACCGCCAGGGTACGGACGCCTACGCCGCGCTTCGTCACTGAGCAGGCTATGCTACGCGCCGCCTGCCTCGACCTCATCTCACGGAGCCCGATGACCTACACCCCTCAGCCGACTCCGGGTGCCGACCTGCCCGCCCGCAGCGAGCCACCACCGCCTCGTCGCAGGCTCGGGTGCGCGCTCGAGATCGTCGAAACACTGGTCCTGACACTGGTCATCTACCTGGTGATCCACAACTTCGTGGCCCAGCCCTTCGAGGTCGAGCAGCGGTCGATGGTCCCCACCGTCAACCCCGGCGAGTACGTCCTGATCGACAAGATCTCGCCGCACTTCGAGGACTACCGGCGGGGCGACATCGTGGTCTTCCAGCCGCCCGTGGGGTTCGGGCAGGGTGGCGTGCCATTCATCAAGCGTGTCATCGGCCTGCCGGGCGACACGGTCAGCCTGGACAACGGGCGGGTGTACGTGGCGCCGCCCGGGGGCAGCCCGGTGCGGCTGGATGAGCCATACGTGGTACGTGCCATCGACGGCGGCGCCGCGCCGACGCTGCCGAAGAGCCCGGAGGGGACGAGCTCCTGGACCATTGCGCCAGGGACGTACTTCGTGATGGGCGACAACCGCCCGAACAGCCAGGATTCCCGCGTCTTCGGGCCCGTCGACCGGGAGCTGATCGTCGGGCGCGCCTGGCTGCGCTACTTCCCGCTCGACCGGGTCGGCTTCGTCACGCGGCCGACCTACGCGGGCCTCTCGGCATGGCTCGACCTGCCGGCGCCGGTGGCCGTCCGCTATCGGGTGGGTTCTTCAGCGACGATCCAGGCATCGATCGCGCGCCCGTAGTCGACCAGCGCGTCCGCCCCGAACCAGAGAGCCAGCTCCTCGGCAGCCGTGTCCGCGGCGTCGGAGGCATGGACCAGGTTCCGCAGGCCGCTGATCCCCAGGTCGCCGCGGATGGTGCCCGGCTCGGCCTCGTTCGGCATCGTGCGGCCGACCATGCGGCGCGCGGTGGCGATGGCATCTGGCCCTTCGAGCGCCACCGCCGCCACCGGGCCGGAGGTGATGAAGTCGACCAGGCCCGCGTAGAAATGCTTGCCGGCGTGCACCGCGTAATGGCGTTCCGCCATCGACCGTGAGACGTCGAGCATGCGCAGGCCGATCACCTTCAGCCCCTTTCGCTCGAAGCGGGCCAGGATCTCGCCCACCAGGCCGCGCTGAACGCCATCCGGCTTGACGAGGACGAGGGTGCGTTCCATGCGCGAAATCGGCTCCGTGCTCGAGGGTCAGGCGCGCGCGGCGCGGTCGAAGGCGATGGTGGCGTCGGCCTCGCGGCCCGCGGCCCGCAAGAGGTCGCCGTAGAGTAGCAGACGCTCCGCGGGCGGCTCCTCCTCGAGGGTCTGCTCCAGGATCGCCGCTCCATCCGGGCCGATGCGCGGGTCGAGCCGCAGCGCCGCCGCCAGCTGCCGATCGCCGTCGTCCAGATCGCCCTCCGCGAATGCGTGGTGCGCCGCCTCCAGGCGGGCGTGGGCGGCGGCTGTCCGCTCCGGGGTGGGAGGCGCCGGAGGCCCGCCGGCGACGACCTCGGGGCGGCGGACCGGCGAGCGGAAGGACGAAGGGGCGGGCCAGGTGATCCGCGTGGCGACCCCGCCGCGCAGCTTCCAGGCCTCGTCGACGCCGATGGCCGAGACGACCCGCTCTGCCAGCCTCGCCGCCCGATCCGAG
>JBGQCU010000028.1:0-21990 GCA_041495495.1 Candidatus Limnocylindria bacterium | reverse complement strand
TTTCAGCGGCGGCCAGCTGCTCAACCTGGCGGTGGCGGGCTGCATCTCCAACGACCTCTTCCGCGAGGCGGCGAAGCGCGGGATCGTGCTGTCGCGCGTGCGGGTGACGGCGGACAGCGACTACACCGGTCGGCCTGCCGTCTCGACGCCGATCGAGTACACGGTGGAGCTGGAGGGCGACGCGGACGATGCGGCCTTGGCCGAACTGGTCGGGCACGTCGACCGCATCGCCGAGATCCCGAACTCGATTCGCAACGGCACGCCGGTGACATTGCGGGTCGGCGGGTGAGCTGGAGGGACATGAGGAATGCGTAGCAGGCTTGCGATGGGCGCCTCCGCGCTGGCCGGGCTGGCCGCCGTCATCGCCACCCAGGCCGATCCGACCGTCGTGCCCTTCTTCATCGGCCTGGCCATCCTTGGCGGCGTCGCGGCGTCGGCTGCCAGTCCACCGTTCACCGGTCAGCGTCGTGTCGTGGCGAAGGGCGCCGCAGGTCTGTGGCTTCTGGCAGCGGTGTGGGTGGGCGTCCTTCTGCTGATGTACAACACCATCTGGGAGCACGTCGGGCCGCAGCCAGTCCTGCAGCCCACCTACCTGGGCCTGCCGGCCACCGTGTATCACCTCATCGGCCTGTACGGCGGTCTGGCCCTGGTGCTCGTCAGCGCCTTCGGCCCCGAGCGCTGGTTCGCCGGCAACGGGAGCGCCCAGCGCTCCTGACAGCCACGTTGGAGCCGTACCCGCCCTGATTGGCCGCCGATCCTGGCGGCTGGGAGCGAAGCCGCCGGGGCCCCCTAGATCAGCTGCCGCTCCGAGGCCCAGCGGGTCAGCTCGTATCGGCTCGAGAGCTGGAGCTTGCGCAGCACCGCGGACACGTGGCTCTCCACCGTCTTGACGGAGATGTGCAGCTCGGCGGCCACCTCCTTGTACGTGTAGCCGCGCGCGATGTAGCGCAAGGTCTCGCGCTCACGGGCCGTGAGCAGGTCGAGCTCGGGGTCGATCGGCTCATGGGCCTCGCCCGCAAACGCGTCGAGCACGAAGCCGGCCAGGCGCGGCGAGAAGACGACGTCGCCGTCGTGGATGCGCTGGACCGCGGCGACCAGCTCGTCGGCGGAGATGGACTTGGTGACGTAGCCACGCGCGCCCGCGCGGATGAGCCCGATGACGTCCTCAGCCGCATCCGAGACGGAGAGTGCCAGGAACTGCGCGCTGGAGCCCTCTGCGCGCACCGCGTCGATCACCCCTCGGCCGCCGCCGGCCGGCATGTGGACGTCGAGCAGCACGACGTCCGGCTTCTCGCGCAGGATGCCGGCGACCGCCTCGTCCACCGTGCCCGCGTCGCCCACGATCTGGCAGCTGTGGCTCAGCTCGGAGCGCACGCCGGAGCGGAACAGCTCGTGGTCGTCGACCACGAAGACGCGAAGGGCGGGAGCGCTCATGCCGCTTTCCGGGGGAGGCGCATGGCGACCTCCGTGCCACCGCCGGGCCGGCTCGTCACCTGCGCGGTGCCGCCGTGGCGCTCCAGGCGGCCGACAATAGAATCCGCGATCCCCCGCCGGTCGGCTGCCACCGCATCGGGGTCGAAGCCGGTGCCGAGGTCGCGCACATAGGCGCTCACCGCTTCGTCCTCGACCTCCACGAAGACCGATACCTCCGTCGCGCCCGAATGCCGCGCGGCGTTGAGCGTGGCCTCGCCCAGCGCCGAGACGAGCGCGCGCACGTGCTCGTCCAGGCCGGCATCTCCCACGACGATCGCCTCGACCTTGACCTGCTGCTCGCGCTCCACGCGCCCGGCCATGGCGTCCACAGCATCGCGCAGCCGCGCCCCGGCGAGGGTCGGCGCGCGCCCGTACAGCCAGGCGCGCAGCTCCCGCTCCTGGGTGCGGGCCAGGCTCGCCATCTCGCGGGAAGCGGGCGCACGCTGGATCAGGGCCAGCGTCTGGAGGACGGAGTCGTGCAGGTGAGCCGCCATCTCGGCCCGCGCCTCGGTTCGGATGCGCGTGCTGCGCTCCTCCATCAGCTCGCGCCCGATGCTCCAGGCCCACGGCCCGCCGATCAGCGCGAGTCCGGCGAAGGCGACGAACGTCGCCAGCAGCGTGCTGCCGACCGCGCGCAGCGACGTATTGGTGGCCAGGAAGACGACCATCGCGCCCAGGATCAGGAGGCTGCCGATGGCGACCCGAGGAATCGAGCGACGGCCACTGATCACGAGCTCGAGTGGCGTTCGTCCGCGGCGCTCCTCCCCGCTGCGTGCCCACAGGATGGCGAAGCCGATGGCGGCCAGCGACACCGGCCAGGCCAGCGTCTCCCCGAACCAGAAGCCGGAGACCAGGAGGAGCAGGAGGACGCCGGCCAGGATCAATGCGCCGCCCAGGGCCTGGCGCATGGTGGGCCGGATCAGGTTCCTTCCTGGTGGCCTTGCGCTCGGCTCGGCCGCCTCCTCCGGGGCGAGCAGCCAGGCCAGCAGATAGACCACGATCCCGAACCCAAACGCCGCGGAGAGCACGACGAACGTGATCCGCACCGCGATCGGCTCGACCCCCAGGTGCTGACCGATGCCGGCGGCCACCCCGCCGATGATGCGGTCGCTCCGGCTCCGCTCCAGGCGCGGACGCGGCGCGCCCGTAACGTCCGCGGCTCCGCGCCGAACGCCCACCTGTGCCATCGCCGGCATGTTCGCACACCGCCCGGGTCCCGGCGATCGGGGATGACCCTGAGCCGATGGCGTCGCAGGTCAGGGTCTTTTCAGGGTGCTCCCCGATAGGCAGCCGCGCGGCCGCGGGCCATGATCGGGCCGATGACCGACCGCTCTGCCCACCTCCTGCGCCGCCGTACCAACGACCGGGTGATCGGCGGCGTGGCGGGCGGGCTGGGCGACTACTTCAACATCGATCCGCTGCTGGTCCGCATCGGCTTCGTGGGCCTGATCATCTTCGGCGGCGCCGGGCTGGTGCTGTACCTCATCGGTTGGCTTCTGCTTCCCGCCGAGGGGGGCGACGCCTCGATCCTCGAGGGGCTCTTCCGCCGCATCGGCCTCACCCCCCTCCGCATCGGCCGGATCGTGCTCGTCGTCGGGGTCCTGGCCCTGATCCTCAGCATCATCGGCGGGGCCGACCTCTCGTTGCCCGCCTGGGGCGAACGCCCGGTAGCACTGTGGGCGGTGGCGGTCATCGTGGTGGGCATCCTGCTCGTTCGCCGCCGCGAGACGGCTGTGGCACCGTTGATGACCGCCGCGGCCGCCGAGGAGGCGCCCGTCCGCGCATCGGCGGTGCGGGCCGCACCGCGGCCGCGTTCGCCGCTTGCCTGGTATGTCTGCGCCGCGGTCCTGCTGGCGATCGGTCTGCTGGCCATCGTCAGCCAGCTGGCCACGGTCGAGGTTGCGCCCGGCCAGTTCTTCGGTGCCGCGCTGACGGCGATCGGCATCGGCCTGGTGGTTGGCGCCTGGTGGGGCCGGGCCCGAATCCTGATCCTGCTCGCGCTTCTCCTGCTCCCGATGGCGGTCACGGCCAGCTTCATCACGGCGCCGGTGGAGGGTGGCATCGGCGATCAGCGCTACGCCCCGGCCAATGACGCCGAGCTGCGCGGCGAGTACCGCCTGATGGGCGGGCGGCTGGTCCTGGACCTGACCCATCTCAGCGTCACGGCCCAGCCGATCCACATCGCCGCCAGCGTCGCCCTCGGCCAGCTGCTGGTGCTCGTTCCGCCAGGGGCATCGGTCGAGGTCCACACCCGCGTGGGCGCCGGGTCCACGATCGTCTTCGGTTCGCGTGACTTTGGGACCAGCCTGGACGGCCGCTACGTGCGCCTGCACGCCTCCGGCCCCACCTATATCCTCGACCTGGAGAGCGGCATCGGTGAGGTGGAGATCCTCACCGAGCCGACGGGGAGCAACTGATGGCGCGTCATCCGGTCGACCTGTTCTCGTTCATCGCGGGACTGCTCGTGCTCGGGGCTGGGCTGCTGCTCCTCTCCGGCGGCCTGGGCAAGCTCCCCATGGAGTGGGTCGGGCCGGGAGTGGCAATCGGCCTGGGGGTGCTGATTGCCCTCGGCGCGCGACCGGCGCGGCCGTCGCACGAAGCGAGCCCTGACGGGAGCCCTGACGAAGCATGAGCGACGACCAGCCGGTCCTGGAGGCCCGCGCCCTTGCCAAGCGGTACGGGCGTCGGACGTGGGCGTTGACTGGGATCGACCTCGCCATTCCGCAAGGGGGGATCACCGCCCTGGTCGGGCCGAACGCGGCCGGCAAGTCGACCCTGATCAAGACCTGGGTCGGCTTTGAGCGGCCCACCCGCGGTCATGTGACCGTGGCCGGCATCGATCCGTGGAAGGATCGATCGGGCGTGCTCGCGCGGGTGGGCTATATCCCGCAATCGCCAGCACTGTACGACGGGCTGAGCGTGGATGACCACCTGGACCTGGCGGTCCTGCTCCGCCCCGACTTCGATCGCGCGTACGCCCGCCGGCGACTCGACGAGCTGGGGATTCCCGGGGACCAGGCTGGGAAGTCCCTGTCCGGCGGCCAGCAGGCCCAGGTGGCTCTGGCCCTCGCCCTCGGTACGCGGGCCAAGATCCTCCTCCTGGATGAGCCGCTCGCCAGCCTTGATCCCCTCGCCCGGCGCGAGTTCCTGCACGTCCTGACCGATGCGGTCCGGGCCGATGGCGCCACGGCCCTCCTCTCCAGCCACATCGTCACCGATGTCGAGCAGGCATGCGACCGGCTGGTGGTGCTGGGGATCGGACGCATCCTGCTGCACGACACCGTGGCGGATGCTCTGGCGACCCATTGGATGGCCACCGATGGCGCGGCCACACCGGGTGGTGAGGCGATCGGATCCTTCAGCGGTCCGGCCGGCGAGCGCCTGACGCTGCTTCGCCGTGCATCAACCTCATCGGAGGCAAAGAACCTGCGCCCAGCCTCGCTGGAGGAGGTCGTGCTTGGCTATCTGGCGTCCGGCCGGGCGAGTCGTGCTGAGGCGGCTGCGTGAGGCGGATCGGCTCCTGGCTGGTCCTCTCCTTCCGACTGCACCGATGGGAGGTGCTTGCCTCGGCGGCTGGCGTGGCGCTGCTCGCGGCGGCGATGCTGTGGTTCGCCTGGCAGCTGCGGACATTGGCGGGCAGCGATCCCGGATGCATTGACCCCAGCGCCTATGCCCCCGGCTGCACGCAGCTGGCCCAGCGGTTCTACGAGCTGAGCAGCAAGGCGGAGTGGCTCTCCTACTTCAGCTGGGGCGCTCCGTTCGGCATGGGGCTCGTGCTTGGCGTGCCGCTCGTGTCGCGGGAGATCGAGCAGCGAACGGCAGGCATGGCCTGGACGTTGAGTCGCTCGCGAGCGTGGTGGCTGGCTCGCCGAGGAACATTCCTGGTGCTGGTCCTCGTTGCCCTGCTCCTCGTGGTGGCCGTCGTCGGGGAGGTGCTCGCCTCCGCCCAGATGCCGAGCCTGCACCTGGATCGCGACTTCGCCTGGTATGGGCGCCGCGGAGGCCTGATCGTGGTGCGCGGGCTGGCGGCGCTGGGAATCGGCGTCCTGGTCGGAGCGTGGTTGGGCAGGGTCATGCCGGCCCTGCTGGTGGCCATCTTTGCATCGGTCCTGATCTTCGCCGGCATCAGCCTTGGCATGGACCGATGGATGGAGGGCGATGCCATCGTGCAGGCCTTCGGCCTGGATCGCGCCGGGGGGCGATCCCTCGGTCAGAGGATCGAGCTGCCCTCCGGCGAGCTGGTCACCTACAGCGACTTCCCGTTCCGCGGCGAGACATGGGATGTCGAGGGCGAGATCTTTGCCGCCGCCGCCGACATTGGGCACCCGGACAAGATCATCGGCTGGGATCGCGAGCTGCTCCTGCCGGGGCGGCTCTACCCGCAGATCGTCCTGCGGGAGTCGGCGCTGCTCGGTGGCACAGCAGTCCTGCTGGCTCTCGGGACCATCTTCGTCGTCAGCCGCCGCAGGCCGGGATGACGTTCCGTGGCTGGCGGCTGGCCTTCAGGATGCAGCGCCTCGAGCTGCTGCTGTTCCTCGCGGGCGCGGTCCTGCTGGTGGTGGCCTCGCTGCTCATCGCCTGGGGCACGACCGAGGTGCGCGCCGCCTTCCTCGCCTGCATGCAGCGCCTGGGACCCGACGCCAGCTGCTCGCCGTCGTCACCGAGCCTGAATGACTTCTCGCTGTGGGGCGGCTTCGCCACGCTTGGCGCCTTCCTGACGCCGTTCGGCCTTGGCCTGTTCCTCGGGGTCCCGGTTGTTGCGCGCGAGATCGAGGGACGCACCGCACCGATCGCGTGGACGCTCAGCCGATCCCGCTCCCGCTGGCTGATCCAGCGGGTCCTTGCGCTGGCTGTGGTCGTGATCGTCATCGCGGCAGCGGTCGGCATCGCAAGCGAGTTCGTGACGCGAACGAACCCGTTCGCGGACTACGCGTCCAACCCGGGCTTCGCGGATTACTCCTCGCGTGGTGTGTTGCTGCCGGTGCGGGCGCTCGCCGTCCTGTTGCTGGCCATCGCCGTCGGGGCGATGGTGCCTCGACAGCTGCCGGCGCTCCTGCTGGCTGGCGCAGTCACGGTGGCGCTGTTCGTGGGGCTGTCGATCGGCATGGACACCTGGATGACCGCAGAGGCTGAGCCGATGGCCATGGACCAGGTCCAGCTCGGCGGGCCTCGCATCTTCGACGTGGCCTACCGGGACGACGCCACCGGCGAGGTGATCAGCATGAATGACTTCTACAACCGCTACGGCGACGTCCTCATACCCGATGACCAGCAGAACCCGCCGGGATTCACCCAGGTCGCCATCGGCATCCCCGGTAGCGAATACTGGCCCTGGGTCCTGCGCGAGTCGGCGATCGTGGGGGCACTGGCGCTGGGGAGCAGCGCGCTGGCGCTGGTCGTCGTGCACCGGCGGCGCCCGAGCTGAGGGCGAGACCTACTCCCCGAGCTCATCCCGAAGGGCGCCCAGCACCTCCACCTCGATCAGGTCCTTCGGACGTCCCGCCGCGCGTTTCATGCGGATCAGGTCCTCCACCGCGGCGACGAGCACCGTCACGCCACCCAGATCCGTGGGCGTTGCGCTTCGCGCAAGATCGGCGAAGCCATCGGTGCCGGCGGGCGTACCGAGAATGTCCAGGTCCCCGGCATCGGTCTCGAGGGTGAAGGTGTCCCCCGCCCGGAGCGTGCGCGCGTCCGGGTGAAACGGGAGGCCCGACGGCGCAGCGCGCAGCTGTGCATGGAGGTCCCCCATGACGGCGGCCAGCGCGCGCAGGTTGGCGGCGTCACGCGCGTAACAGATGTCGAGGTCACGGGTGACGGTGGGCGATCCCCGCAGCCGCGCCGCGATCCCGCCCACGACCACGAACCGAACGCCCTGCCGGTCCAGCGCCTCGAGCAGCCGGAGCGGGTCGAAGGCGGGCGGAAGGGTCATGGGGCTAGCAGCCGATCAAGTCCGGCGGCATCCCGAACGGCCAGTTCCAGGCGTTGCCGGGGCGTGAGGCGCAGCAGCTCACGGATCTGGCTGCGGTCAACCCCCGTCCCCGGACGCGGCCCGATGCCGAGCTCCTGGCCGGTCGCGCGGAGCAGCCCATCGAGCGTGTCGAAACGGGGCTCAACTCGTCCCGCCTCGATCCGCCCCACCGTCGCCTGCGGCACGCCGGCCCGAAGCGCGAGCTCGCGTTGGGTGAGGCCCGCGCTTCGCCGTGCCTGTCGAAGGAGGAGTGCCGCGTTCATGTGGTGAGTGTATCACCTGCTTGATAGCACATGTGCTATCACACCACCTACTAGGCCCACGCCATCCCACGGAGTACCGTAGCCCGATACGCGCGTATGGCGCTATTCGATCGGACCGGAGGAGACCATGGCCAAGTACCTTCTCATCGGCTCCTATACCGCGCAGGGAGCCGCGGGAGTCCTCAAGGAGGGCGGATCGGGTCGGATGGCGGCCGCCAAGGCGTCCGTCGAGTCGGTGGGCGGCACGCTGGAGACGCTCTACTGGGGCTTCGGCGCCGATGACTTCTACGCCACCGTGGACCTGCCCAACCATGCCGCCGCAACGGCCGCGAGCCTGAAGATCTCCAGCTCGGGATCGTCGCGGATCCGAACCATTCCACTCATGACGGCCGCCGATATTGATGCCGCGGCCAAGCTGTCCCCGTCCTTCCGTCCACCCGGCGCATAGGAGATACACCGATGTCCGAGCATCCCAACGCCACCGCCATTCGCAGCATGTTCGAGGCGATGGGCAAGGGTGATATGCAATCCATGGCCAACGTCCTCGATGACAACGTGATCTGGCACGAGATCGGCAATCCCGAGCCGGTCCGCGGCAAGGCCGCGCTGGCCGCCCGCTTCAGTGGCAGCTCGTCCGACTTCACGATCACCGGCGAGACGCACGACGTGGTGGGCGGCGACGACCATACCGTCGCGCTGCTGTCCGCCACCGCCACGCGCGGCGGCAAGAGCTTCAGCTACCGGGTGGCGGAGATCTACCACTTCCGCGACGGCAAGATCGTGGAGCGCTGGGCCTTCTCAGACGACACCGCCGCGATCGCAGCGTTCTTCGCCTAGGACCAACCGGCATCGAGCTAGGAGCGCTCAGCGCTCCTAACGGCCAAGTTGGCAGGCCAGACACCCTTCTTCCGGGCCCAGATTGGCCGGGAGGAGCGCTCTGCGCTCGCCGGCGCCACGTTGGGCAGATTCGCTGGCCGCCCAAGCGGTCTTGTTGGCGGTTAGGAGCGCTGAGCGCTCCTCGGGCTGGCTGGCGGCCGCGAACTTGGCCGTTGTTTGCACACGGTGCAAATGCGCAATTGGCGGCGCTGGCGGCACTTGCCGCGCGCGCCCATCTCGCGCCACACTGCGCGACCACATGAACGTCGTCTTCATCTCGCCGCACTTCCCGCCGAACTGGTACCTCTTCGCCACGGCGCTGAGGGACCAGGGCGCGACGGTGCTGGGCATCGCCGACGCCCCGTACGAGGAGCTGCGTCCAGAGCTCAGAGACGCGCTCACCGAGTACTACCGCGTCGACGACATGAACGACTACGGTCAGCTGCTTCGCGCGCTGGCCTGGTTCACGCACCGCCACGGCAAGCTGGATCGGCTCGACTCCCTCAACGAGTGGTGGCTCGAGGCCGAGGCGCAGCTGCGCACCGACTTCAACATCCCGGGGATCAACATCGGGGAGATCGCGCGCATGAAGCGCAAGTCGGTCATGAAGCGCCTCTTCGTGCGCGCCGGCCTCACCCCGGGAAGAGGCCGCGTCTGCCGCTCTCCCCAGGCCACGCGCGCGTTCATCGAGGAGTGCGGCTTCCCGGTCGTTGCCAAGCCGGACGCCGGGGTCGGGGCAGCCGCCACCTACAAGCTGGAGAACGCGAAGGAGCTTGACCGCTACCTCGCCGAGAAGCCCAATGTCGACTACATCGTGGAGGAGTACCTGTCCGGCACGCTGCTCACCTACGACGGGCTGGTCAATCGGCGCAGCGAGGTTGTCTTCGGCTCCTCGTTCTACTACTCCACCGGCGTGATGGAGGCGGTGAACGACGACTCGGACATCTGGTACTGCATCACGCGCAAGGTCCCGCCCGACGTGGAGGCCGCGGGCAAGGCGATCGTCAAGACCTTCCGTCTGAAGGAGCGCCCGTTCCACTTCGAGTTCTTCCGCCTGGCCGATGGCTCCCTCGTCCCGCTCGAGATCAACGTCCGGCCGCCCGGGGGCCTGACCGTGGACATGTTCAACGCCGCCAACGACATCGACTTCTACCGCGGCTGGGCCGCCATGGTGGTGCACGGCCGCTGGGAGGAATCGGTCTCGCGGGCGTACGCCACCGCCTACGTGGGGCGCAAGCATCGGTTCACCTACAAGCTCGGCCACGAGCAGGTGCTGCGCGCCTTCGGCGACCTGGTGGTCGCCCACACCCCGATGTCCGGCATCTTCGCGCGGGCGATCGGCGACTACGGATACATCCTGCGCGACCCCGATGAGGCCCGCGTGACGCGCGCCGCGCGCGCCATCCAGGCCAAGGTCCGGCATTGAGGACCGATCCGTACCTCGCCTTCAGCCCGGCGCTCGGCCACGATCTTGAGATGCGTCGCTACGCCGCGGACGGCGGCGTCCGCGGGCAGCCCCTCCTCGCCTTCCCGTCGATGAACGGGCGGGTCGGCGACTGGGAGGGCTTCGGGATGGTGGAGTCGGTGCAGCACCTGATCGATGCGGGACGGATCACGCTGTATGTCACCGACGGGATCGACTGGCAGTCGTGGACGGCGCAGGAGAAGCCGCCGGCGGAGCGCGTGCAACGCCACGGCGACTATGACCGCTACCTCGTCTCGGAGCTGCTGCCCCTGATCCGCGCCGAGACGGGCCGCGACACCGTGTGGGCATCCGGCTGCTCGATGGGCGCCTTCCACTCGACCAACCTCCTCTTCCGTCACCCCGAGCTGGTGGACGGGCTGATCGCCATGTCGGGGGTCTACCAGCCGCGGCGCTTCATCGGGGAGTACTCGGATGGCGAGGTGCTGGCCGCCTCGCCGCTCGACCGCCTGCGCGCCGAGACGGATCCGGAGCGCCTCGCCCTCTACCGCCGCGCACGGATCGTCTTCTGCGTGGGGCAGGGTGCCTGGGAGGACGACATGCTGGTCGACACGCGGGCGATGGAGGCGCTGCTGACCGAGAAGGGGATCCCTGCCTTCGTCGACTACTGGGGCCACGACGTCAACCACGACTGGCCGTGGTGGCGGAAGATGCTCCCCTACCACCTGGAGCGCCTCCTGGGCTGAGCGGGGCGGGGGTCTGGCCGGCCAGCGCGGCGTGCCGATTGCTACCTGAACAGCCTGTGCATCTGCTGCGCCGGCTGTGGCTGCTGCACCTGCGGAGGCGCCGCGATGGTGCCATCGGGCCCAGCAATCACGTACACCAGCATCGCGACGAACCCGAAGCTCAAGAGCCCCACCACCAGCAGGACGACAAACCAGGTCCTGTCCTGAAGACGGGACGTGTTGAGCACCGCGCCGATCCAGGCCACGAACTGCCCGATGGCGCCGCCGATGATGGCGACGATCCCGATGAGCGTGATCCCAATCATCGACCATGCGAAGGGTGACCACTGGATCGCGGTGAGGTCCGGGCCGCTCATGACAAATGCGCCGTTGGCGAACGCCACAAGAGAGCCCAGGACGGCAAGAACGATGCCGCCGACGAGGGCGATCAGGCTGACGACGAAGAGCTTGGTGATGGTTGGCTTGGACATTTCGGATGTCCCACCTCCGTGCGCGGGCTTGATGACTGCTCGGATCGACCGAATCACATCGCATCGGCTTGGTGAGCGCCAGAGCCGGATGTCACGCATCGGCGAGCGGCTCGGCCCGACGACGAACATTTCCAGGACCGCCCGCGACGGCGCTCATGCCGACAGTATCCGCCGCACCGATGGGGCTAGCATGACGAGGGACGCGACGAGGCACGCACCGCAGGAGGCACCCAATGGCGAAGCTGCGCATCACCCGCCTGGGCCACGGCGGGATCCTGTACCACTCCCCCGGCGACAAGTGGCTCTGGGTGGACCGATGGAGCGGCGCGCCCACGTACGTCGAGCCGCCCGACACGGGCGTTGACGTGGTGGCCCCGACCCACGGGCATTTCGACCACGTCGGCATCGAGGCCATTGACGTCGTGGACCTTGCGGCGGCCGGCGGCACGGTCGTCTGCTCCCACGAGATGAGCATCTACCTTGCAAGCCGCGGGGTGGAGGCGATCGGCATGAACAAGGGAGGCCGGGTCGAGGTGGCCGGGATCGGGCTGACCATGGTCCACGCCGAGCACAGCGGCGGCGTGACCGTCACCTCCGCCGGCACCGAGGCGACCCGCGAGGTCGGCTGCTGGGGCTGGCTGATCGAGTTCGAGGACGGCACCCGCGTCTACCACACCGGCGACACCGATCTCTTCGGCGACATGGCACTGGTGCGGGACCGATGGGCGCCGAGCATCGCCGTCCTGCCCATCGGCGGCCACTACACGATGGGCCCGGCCGATGCTGCCCGCGCGGTGGCCCTCATCGGCGCCAAGGTGGTGATCCCCGTGCACTACGGCACCTTCCCGATCCTGGCCGGCACCCCCGCCGAGCTCGCCGCGGCGACCAAGGCCACGGTGGTGGCGCTCGAGCCCGGGGAGACCTGGGAGGCCTGATCGGTCCTTGACCGAGCCTGGCACGCGATGTATACATACATCGTGGAACGCACCCAGATCTATCTCTCCCCCGCACAGGCCAGCGCCCTCGACCGCGAGGCGAAGCGCACCGGCGTCACCCGCTCGCACCTCATCCGCGAGGCGATCGAGGAGCGGTACGGCCTCGCGGCGGACCGAGAGCGGCTGCGATCCGCGCTACGAGACACCGCCGGCCTGTGGCGCGACCGCAAGGAGACCGGCAAGGCATACGTCGAGCGAATCCGGAAGGATCGACGCATGGAGGAACTGTTTCCGGATGATCCCGCGGGCCGGCCGCCGGACGATTGACCGTCCTGCTCGACACATCAGTTCTGGTCGACCACCTGCGCGGGGATGTGCGGGCGGTGCAGCTGCTTGACGAGCTGGTGATCACGGACGAGGCAGTTTGGGCCGCCACCCCCACGCGCACCGAACTGCTCTCCGGCATTCGCATCTCGGAGCGAGTCGCAGTGGACCGGCTCTTCGCCGCTCTGGCCTGGGTCGACATCAACCCGGCGATCGCCGACGACGCCGGCGAGCTTGCCCGCCATCACCGTCGCTCGCACGCCGGAATCGGCACCGTCGACTACCTGATTGCCGCGGCGGCGCGCTCGCTCGGTGCTCAGCTGCTCACCCTGAACGTTCGCCATTTCCCGATGTTCCCCACCCTCCAACCGGCATACCGATGACCGCGGGGATCGGCGTCTACCTGGAGATCGGCCCCAAACGCACGTTTGCCGCGGCGGTCGAGTGGCCCGGCTGGTGCCGCAGCGGTCGGGGTGAGGAGGAGGCGCTCGCTGCGCTGGTTGCCTGCGCACCGCGCTATGCGTCGGTAGTGGCGGGCGGTGGCCTGTCGCTCGTCACTTCGAATGACCTGGAGGTCGTTGAACGGCTGACGGGCGGGGCCGGCACCGATTTCGGTGTGGCGAGTGTCGCGCCTGCGGCCGACGACCGACCGCTTTCTGCCCCGGAGCTGGACCGCCAGTCGCGCCTGCTGGTGGCGAGCTGGCAGGCCTTCGACATCGCGTGGAGCGAGGCCTCCGAGGCGGGGGTCGAGCTGACCAAGGGCCCGCGTGGCGGCGGCCGCGACCTGCCGAAGATGCAGATGCACGTCTTGGAGGCGGAGGAGGCGTACCTGACCCGACTCGGCAGTCGCGTGTCGCGAGTGGCCGGTGCCACGGTCGCCGAACGAATGACGGCAGTGCGCGAGACTGCCCTCGCCACGCTCGCCGCGCGCGCTCGCGGCGAGCCGATCGCCGACCCAAGCAGCGTCGAGCGGCTCTGGTCACCGCGCTACTTCGTGCGCCGCGCCGCCTGGCACGCGCTCGACCACGCCTGGGAGATCGAGGACCGGGCCACCCCGGGCTGAGCCCCGACGGCACCGAGTGCGCTCAGCGCTCCTAACGGCCAAGAAGACCGCGGCTTGGCCGAGAAACTCCCCGAACTTGGCGCCCGGGAGCGGTCAGCGCTCCTTTCGGCCACGTTCGACACGGAGGACGTCTCTCGCGGGCTCTAGGTTGGCCGTAAGGAGCGCTCAGCGCTCCTGCACCGATGCGGCCGTCCCCTGATCAGGCCACGACGGTATCGGTGACGGTGTCGCGCCGCAGCGTCAGCCAGCGGCGGCAGCCGGCGGCGTGGAACCAGCGCTCGGTGGTGACGCCGCGGCCGTTGGTGACCATCCACACGTAATCCACGTTGCGAGCCTCCGGATCCGTGATGGAGTCGGGCACATGCGGCAGCTCACCGCCAAAGCGGAACTCGCTGACCGGGCGCTCGCCGCAGATGGGGCAGGTGATCCACAGCATCAGCGCGTCCCCGCCGATCCCTGGTCGGCCATGGCGTGGTCCGAGGCGAATCGGGCCAGCCCGAACGACGCGATCAAGGCCGGCGCAACCCCGGTTGCGATGTGCTCGGCCATCGCCTCGCCACCGGCCGGGATCGCCTTGAAACCCCACGTCCCCCAGCCGGTGGTGATCAGGAGCCCATCCACCCCGCTCTCGCCCATGATCGGCGAGTAGTCGGGGCTGATGTCGCAGATGCCGGCCCACTGGCGCAGCACGCGCAGGTCGCGCAGGAAGGGCAGCAGGTGGGTGACCTTGGCGGCGACGCTCTGCAGGAACTCGAAGGACGACTGCATCGAATAGGAGGGCTGCGAGTCGAACTCGGCGCCCATCAGCATCTGGCCGCGAGCGGTCTGCGAGACGTAGCAGAGCAGCTCGGACGAGGCCACGATCGGGCCGAAGCCCTGCGCGTAGGCGTTGGTCACCAGGGCCTGCAACGGGTGCGTCCGGATCGGCAGGCGCAGATCGGCCATGGCCGCCACCGTCGTGACATTGCCGCCGACCGCGCTCAGCACCACGCCGGCTGAGATCGGCCCATTGGCGGTCTGGACCCCCACCACACGCCCGCCATCCCGCAGCAGGCCGAGCACCGGGGTGTGCGGCAGGACGTCCACGCCGCGCCGCATGGCGCCCTGGGCATAGGCCCACACCACCCGGTCGTGGCGAGCCGTCGCCCCGCCAGGGTGATACGAGGCGCCCAACACGGGATACCGTCCCCCGCCCGAGAGGTCGAGCTGCGGGCAGAGGCGCTTCGCTTCCTCGGGTGTGATCAGCACCGTCTCGGCGCCGCAGGCCTGGTTCATCAACGCGCGGGAGCGCTCGGCGCGCATCGCCATCTCGGTGTGCCCCAGCCACAGCAGGCCCTTGGTCGAGTGCATGATCTTCGCTCCGGTCTCCTCTTCCAGCGTCGCGTACAGGTCGACGCTGTGCTGGTAGAAGCGAACCGACTCAGGGATCCCGTAGTTGGCGCGGATGATGGTGGTGTTGCGCCCGCTGTTGCCCGAGCCGATGTAGCTGGCCTCGACCACCGCCACGTTGGTGATCCCATGCCGGGTGGCGAGGTAGTAGGCGGTCGCCAGCCCATGGCCGCCGGCGCCGATGATGACGACGTCGTACGCCTTCTTTGGCGCGTGCCATTCCAGGTCGAGCAGGGTCTCGACGAACTCGTTCATGGCAGCCGTGCTTCCAGCTCGTGGGCGTAGGCGGCGGGGCACAGCAGCAGGGCCCGATCAAGCGTGAGCCACAGCTTGGCCGGCACGCCGGCGATCAGCCCCTGGGCCAGTGCCGGCCGCGATGCGGGGAGCGGCCAGTCGACGTGCTCGAGAACGTGCTCATGGAGCTCCTCGAGAGTGAGCCACCAGCCGACGAAGCCGGCCTCCTGCTCGACGATGGCTGGCTCGCCCGCCTTCGCAAACGTTCCCGGCCCAACGACGAACAGGTCGTCCGGGGCGAGGCGCAGGGTCACGCTGCCATCGGGCCATGTCAGGCGGTCGAGGGCCTGTGGGGAGGCCACCACGCGGAAGCCGTGCAACCGATCAGGCGCGCGCACGGAGGCCCTCCGGGTCGTAGAAGGGCGGCGCGGCCACATGCGCCGGACGCCGGTCGATCTCAACCTGCTCGGGGAACGGGGCGCGCTTCAGCCAGCCGAGCATGACCGCGCGGCCGAGCGTGGGCGACGTGAAGCTGGAGGTCACGTGCCCGATCACGTCGCCATCCGACCAGATCGGGCTCCCCTCGGTGGGGGCGGCTCCGGCCATGGTCAGGCCCACCAGCCGGCGCCGATCCGGCAGCGCCGCGGTACGGGCCAGCGCCTCGCGACCGATGAAATCGGGCTTGTCCATGTTCACCGCCCAGTCCATCCCCAGGCGGCGCGGGGTCGTGTCCAGCTCGGTGTCCATGCCGATGATCACGTGGCCCTTCTCGAGGCGCAGCGCGAAGAGGGCCTGGAGCCCGTGCGGCCGGATTCCCAGGTCCTTGCCGACCGCCATCAGGCCACGCCACAAATCCGTCGACCGGTCGATCGGGTGGTGGATCTCGAACGAGGCCTCGCCGGTAAAGCTGAGGCGCATGACGTGGCACGGCATGCCGGCCAGCTCGACATGCACGTGCTGCAGGAAGCGTGGCGGCTCCGCCAGCCCAACGCGCGCCAGCAGCTCGGCGGCGCGCGGCCCGGTGACGTTGATGGCGGCCAGCGACATGGTCCGGTCGAGGAGCAGGACCCGCAGGCCCCAGGTCTCGATCCAGTCGCGCATCCACATCTCGGCATTGCCCGCCCCACCGGTCGTGAAGGTCAGGACGAAGCGGTCATCGGCCTCGCGGCAGATCATCCCGTCGTCGATGACGTGGCCTCGCTCGTTGAGGAGGAGCGCGTAACGGGAGCGGCCAGTGCGGATGGTCGCGACATCGGTCGGGTACAGGCGCTGGAGGAACGCCAGCGCATCGGGCCCGGAGACCACGAATTTGCCGAGGGTCGAGACATCGCCCAGGGAAACCGCCTCGCGCACCGCGCGGTATTCGGCGAGGTGGTCGCCGTAGTGCCACGGCCGCCACCAGCCGCCGAAGCGGTCCATCTGCGCGCCGAGCGCCACGTGCTCGTCATGCAGCGACGTGCGCCGGAACGCGTCGATATGCAGGTCGGCGGCGGCCTCCGCCAGGGTGATCTGGCGGCTGGCGGGACGGGCGGTAAACGGCTCGGGCGCCTGCCCGGTCCTGGCGGCGATCCAGGCCCGCACGTGTGGTAGGCAGACACTCCCCTGGCAGGTGCCGGTGCCGGCCAGGCTGGCGCGTTTCACCAGCTCCAGCTCGTTGAATCCGCGGGCCCAGACCCCCTCCAGGTCGTCGACGCCAACGCCGGCGCAGGGGCAGACGATTCCCGCCGTGGGCGCCGGAGGGAGTGGGAAGGTTGCGGCGGCCGAGCCCACGACCCGGACCGGCAGGTCGTTCGCCATGCGCGACAGGACATCGCGCGGGGCGCGCCCCAGGCCAAGGATCACGGTCTGGCAGGGCGTCGTCGTCTCGTTCCCGTCCTGCGCGGTCACCACCGCCGACACCCGTCCCTCGCCCTCGATCCGCACCAGCTCCCCGGGAAGCGCAGTGCACGGGACTCCGTCCGCAGGCTCGCCGACCGCGACCGCCACGCCCAGGTCGACTCCGGCCGCGTGCAGCCGTTGCGCCGCCTGCGCCGTCAGCAGCCCCATGAGCCGATTCCCCGGGCAGACCGGCTGGATCTCGGCGGCCCCGGTCGCCACCACGACCTCCTTCGCGCGCAGATGGAGCATGCCGGCGGGGGTGCGCGCGATCACGGTTGGGCCTGCATAGATGGCGACCACCTCGGTCCCATCGCCTGCGTCCAGGAGCATGACGTCTCGGCCGGCTCGCTCCGCCTCCGCCAAAGCGGCGCGGCCACTCTCCCCGCCCCCGACCACTACCAGGTCGGTCTCCAGCCGCCGCACCGCGACGTGCCGCGCCTCGTCGGCCGGCGGGCGCCACGGAGGCGGCCCACTGGCCGGGTGGCGTCGCACCTCCAGGTCGGCGCTTGCCGGCGTCAGGCAGGTCCGCACCCAGGCGATCCCGTCGACCTCCGCGACGCAGTTGCCGCAGTCGCCGGCGAGGCACAGCGTGCCGCCGTGGAGCGGATGCTCACCCGCCCGCACCACCGCCATGGCGACCGTATCGCCCGGCTCGTACGGCAGCCGCTGGCCGTCCATCACGAACCGGCCCGCCTCGGCGCTCATGGGCGAGAGGCTAGCGGTTCATCGGTTCGTACAACCGTCAGTTGTGCATCGGCGCCGGAACGGCAGCGCAGGCGTCGCGGCACACGCGCTGGTTGTGCGGGCCAACGCACGGGGGCGGATCGGCGTCAGTCCACAACCACGGCTTGTATGGCGAGGTTCGGCGCCCCAGGGGTCGCTCGACCTACCTCCAGATCGAGGCGTACGGGTGCGGGCCCACGATCGGCTGCCCGTCGGCAAACCGCCCGAGCCGGTAGATCGCCAGCTCAGCGTTGGCGGCCGCTCCTTCCGCGATCAGCTGCGCCAGGCTGGCGCCGATCGCGGGGGCGGTCTTGAAGCCGGTCCCGGAAAAGCCACAGTCGAGCCAGAAGCCCTCCGGTCCGGCGGGACCGATGATCGGGTGCTGATCGGGCGTGATCCCGTCCTGGCCGGAGTGGGCCGAGTGGAGCCCTGCGCGGGCGAACTCCGGCAGGCGTCGGACCACCCGCTCGGCCGCCTTCTCGATGAACCCCGGCGCGGCGGCATCGACCGGCGCGTCGGGGTCGCCGGTGATCGGGTTGCCGTCCTCGAGCGCCACCAGGGTCAGCGACTCCCCCTCGGGGCGTGCGTAGAAGGCATTCAGGAAGTCGATGAAGGCCGGGTGCCGCGGGATGTCGGGCGGGCGCTGGACGTAGGCCACGTCGTGGCGCCACACGCTGATGGGCACCTCCAGCCCGACCATCTTCGCGATGCGGCCCGCCCAGGCCCCCGCGGCGTCGACCACCAGCGGGGCGTCGAACGGCCCGCGCGAGGTGTCGACGCCGACCACTCGATCGCTCGCAACGCGCACCCCGGTCACGGCGCAGCCCTGCACCAGACGCGCGCCGCAGGCGATCGCGGCCGCCATCAGCGAGCTGCTGGTCTGGGTCGGATCGGCATAGCCGGAGAGCGGCTCGAAGGCTGCCAGCTGGTCGTCCTCGATCTCGATCCCCGGTAGGAGACGGCGAACCTCATCGGCGTCCACCAGCTCGGTCATGATCCCCACCCGCTGCTGCATGGCGGTGTTGGCGCGCAGCGCCAGGACCTCATTGGGCGGCACCATCTGGAGGAAGCCGACCGTGGTGAAGCCGCACTCGCCGCCGACCCGATGCGCCCAGTCACTGAAATAGGCGTGCGAGCGCCAGGCCAGCCGCGCCTCCGCCTCGACGTCGTAGTGCATCCGCACCAGGCCGCTCGAGCGGCCGGTGGCGCCGGCCGCCACGGTGGCCTTCTCGAGGACCAGCGGCCGCATGCCCCGTTAGGCCAGGTGGAACGCGAGCGAGGCCCCCTGCACCCCCGCACCGATGACGATCGCCTCTGCCGCCTCTGCCATGGCGGCACGGTAGGCACCCCGGCTGGAGGCGCCCAGTGCCGAATGGCTCCCCCTCGCTAGAATGTCGGCCCATGCCCCCGACCGACGAGGTCCTCGTCCATGCCCGCGGGCTGACGAAACGCTTCGGCGGCTTCACCGCGGTGAACGCCGTCGACTTCGACGTGCGCACCGGCGAGGCGTTCGGTTTCCTGGGCCCCAACGGGGCCGGCAAGACCTCGACCATGCGCATGATCGCCTGCTCCTCGCCGGTGACCGAGGGTGAACTGACCGTGATCGGGATGGATCCGCGCAGCCAGGCGGCGCAGATCAAGGCCCGCCTGGGGGTGGTCCCCCAGATCGATAACCTGGACGCCGAGCTGAGCGTCCTCGAGAACCTGCTGATGTACGCGCGCTACTTCGACATGCCGATGTCGGTGGCGCGCCCGCGAGCGGTTGAGCTGCTCGAGTTCATGCAGCTTAGCGAGCGGGCTGGCGAGCAGGTGGAGCCGCTCTCCGGCGGCATGAAGCGGCGGTTGACGATCGCGCGCGCCCTCATCAACGACCCGGAGCTGCTCATCCTGGACGAGCCGACCACCGGCCTCGACCCGCAGGCGCGCCACCTCCTGTGGGAGCGCCTTTACCGCCTCAAGCAGCGCGGCGCCACGCTGATCATCACGACCCACTACATGGACGAGGCCGAGCAGCTCTGCGATCGGCTGGTGGTGATGGACAAGGCGCTGATCGTGGCGGCCGGGACGCCGCGCGAGCTGATCGAGCGCTACGCCACCCGTGAGGTGCTCGAGCTGCGTGTCCCCGACGCCGTCCGCGCCGAGCTCGACGGCCGCCTGGACGGCCTCGCCGAGCGGGTCGAGGAGCTGCCGGACCGCTACCTGCTGTACGCGGCCGACGGCGAGCAGGCGCTCGAAGGGGTGCATGCCCGCGAGATCCCGATCGAGTCGGCGCTCGTCCGCCGTGCCACGCTCGAGGACGTCTTCCTGCGGCTGACCGGCCGCTCGCTGGTCGAGTGATGGCGGTCATCGCCGGGCACGGACCTGCGCCGCGCGGCCTCGTTCGGCCCGGCGTCAGCGGTGCGCTGGCGGGCGCCGCGCGCCTCCTGCAACGGAACCTGCTCGTGTATCGGCGCACCTGGTGGGGCAGCCTGTTCGGCTCGTTCCTGACCCCGCTGCTGTACCTGACGGCCATGGGCATCGGCATCGGCCAGATGATGTCGAGGGGCGGCACGAACCTGCTCGGCGGGGTCGATTACCTGCACTTCCTCGGGCCCGGCATCCTGGCCAGCTCGTGCATGCAGACCGCCAGCTTCGAGTCGACCTACCCGATCATGGGCAAGATCAGCTGGCGCCGGAATTACGAGGCGATCCTGGCGACGCCGATGCAGGTGCACCACCTGCTCATCGGCGAGCTGGGCTGGATCGCGTTCCGGCTGACGACGATGTCGACCGTCTTCCTCGTGGTGCTCACCCTGTTCGGCATCCCGCAGACCCCCATGGCGCTGCTCGCAATTCCCTTCGCGGTGCTCACCGGGCTGGCCTTCGCGGCGCCGATCATCGCCTTCGCCGCCACGCGCACCAACGACTCCGGCTTCGCGGCGCTGTTCCGGTTCGTGATCAATCCCCTGTTCCTGTTCAGCGGCACGTTCTTCCCGGTCTCCCAGCTGCACTCGCTCGAGTGGGTCGCGGCCGCCACGCCGCTGTACCACGGCGTGGCGCTGGTGCGCGGCGCGGTGCTGGACAGCATCCCGGCCGACTGGCCGCTGCACCTCGGCTATCTGCTCGTCTTCCTGGGCGCGACCGGCTACGTCGCCTATCGGCTCCTGCGCTGGAGGCTGGTGAAGTGACCGCCATCGTGCGCCGAGCTCCGGGGCCCTCGCCCACCTCCGGCGTGGTCGCCTCGCTGCTGCGCTCGCGACGCCTGGTCCAGCGCAACCTGCTCGTCTACAAGCGCGGCTGGATGGTCATCTTCAGCGGCTTCTTCGAGCCGCTCTTCTACCTGCTGGGGATCGGCTATGGGCTCGGCAGGCTGATGCCCGCGCTGCACCTGGCCGACGGCCGCCCGATCTCGTATGCGGCCTTCGTGGCGCCGGCGCTGCTCGCCCAGGCGAGCATGAACGGGGCGATCGCCGAGTCGATCTTCAACGTCTTCTTCAAGCTCAACTTCAGCAAGACCTACGACGCCATCCTGGCCACTCCGCTCGGGATCCGCGAGATCGCCGTGGGCGAGATGCTCTGGTCGCTCTTCCGCGGGACGCTGTACGTGATCGCGTTCGTGATGGTCATGATCGGCATGGGGCTGGTGATGTCACCCCTGCTCTTCTTCGTCATCCCCGCCTCGATCCTCATCGGCGCCGCGTTCAGCGCGGCCTGCCTGGCGACCACCGCCTACCTGCGCACGGTGCAGGACTTCGACCTGCCGATGGGCCTGGTGGTGATGCCGATGTTCCTCTTCTCCGGCACCTTCTTCCCGATCAGCGTGTACCCGCAGCCGATCCAGCTGGCCATGGAGCTGACGCCGCTCTTCCACGCGGTCGGCCTGCTGCGCGGCCTGGCCACCGGCCTGCTGGGCTGGCACGAGCTCTGGGACCTGGCCTACCTGGTGGCCTTCGGGGCGATCGCCATGTGGATCGCCCTCAACCGCCTGGAGCAGCGGCTCATCAAGTAGCTGACTCTGGCTGCTGCGGCCGCGGGGGTGGCTGTCACGTCAAGGCGCTTTGTGCGGCTGTGCGGCCGTGCGGCTGTGCAGCACAAACCGTCATGACAGCGGCCGGTCCCTTGCCTGGAGCCTATCGGTCATTCGACCGATGCCGTCTGGACGAGGGTGCGTACACTCACCCGATGAGCCGCGTCACGCCGCTTCTCTGCCCGCTGCTCGTCGGGCGCGATGATCTGCTCGACCTGG
>JBGQCU010000027.1:0-22020 GCA_041495495.1 Candidatus Limnocylindria bacterium | reverse complement strand
GCGTGGTCGGTCGAGGCGTGGTCGGTCGAGGCGTGGTCGGTCGACGTGGTCGTCGGAGGGGCGCCCTCATGCGATGCCGGCGCCGTACCACGGGTCCCACCCCCGACGCTGCCTGACGTGGACGAGCGCGAATCGGTCTTGTAGAAACCGCTCCCCTTGAAAATGATCCCGGTCGGATGGACGACCCGCCGCAGCGGCCCGCCACAGCGCTCGCACTCGCTCGGCCCATCGACGAGCATCGAATGGACCACCTCGGTGATGACGCCGCAGCTGCGGCACTGGTAGTCGTAGGTCGGCACGGCACGCGCTCCGCCTGGGAGCGGAGTCTCCTCGAATCAGCCGGAATGACAACGCGCGGACCAGGTGGTCCGCGCGGGCATCATGGCAGGGGCACCGCGGCGGCGCAACGCCGCGGTGATCGGAACTAGACGCCCGACAGGCGAGCCGCCAGCGTGGCCCACCACGGGCGCGCAGTCTCGGACGGCTGGGCGCTCGGCTGGCGCGTCAGCAGGCGGGCAACGCCATGCAGATCCGCGCTCATCCGATCGCTCGGGAACTTGGTGATCATCGGCGTCCCCTCATTGGCGGCCGCGACCGCCTTTGGCCCATTGGAGACGATCATGGCGCTCACCGGCTTGCCGAGCGTCTCGGCGATGTCGTCCATGCTCACGCCGTGGTTGGCGCGATTGACGATCACCTTGACCACCTCGCCGAGACCGACCTCGCGGGCCACCTCCAGGAACTGGGCTGCGTTGCGGAGCGGACCGACCTCGGGCGTGACCACCAGGAAGATCTCGCCCGAGATGGCGAGCATCGCCATGGTGCGGTCGTCGTAGCTGGGGTGGTTGTCGATCACGACGTATGAGTAGTGTGCCCTCGCCCAGCGCACCGCCGCCAGCAGCAGGTCGACCTTGATGCGCTCGGACTCGGCCGGGTCATTGCCCCAGGTCAACACGTTGACGCCGCTCGCCTTGTGGACGCAGACCGCCTGATCGAAGGCGGCGTCGGTCCACTCCTCGGGCGACGAGTCCGCCAGGTCGGCCAGGCCCATGCGGTAGGGCACGTCCAGGATGCTGGTCACGTTGCCGACGCCGACGTCGGCATCGAGCAGCAGGACCTGCGCGCGGGTCTGCTCGCGGAGCGCGACCGCAAGGTTCACCGCGATGGTCGTCTTGCCGACGCCGCCCTTGGGGGCAAAGATACTGACCACATGGCCCTCGCCGATCGTCGCGCCATCGGACCCCGACCCCTCGTCCCACTGACCGCTATCGGCTCGGACATTGCGGTTGTATCGGATCTGCAGCGCCTGGAGGCGATACACGAGCGCATCAGCCGGCAACGGCTTCAGCGCGTACTCGTCGCGGGTGGCCTGGGTGTTGCTGCCGGTCGCCCACGCCGGCGGTTCGTCGGCGAAGACAAGGATGGTCGGCACCGGCGTTCCGGCGTGGAGCTCCGCGTACAGCTCAGAGACGAGCGGAAGGTCGCAGTCGAGCACCGCCAGGTCGACGCTCACGCCAGTCGTCAGCCGATCCGTCACCACCGATGGGTCCGTCAGGACCTCGAAGCCGGCGACGTGCAGGGCGTCGATGTAGGGGCTCGTGTAGCCCTGCAGCGCGAGCAGGACGGTCGGTCGCTCCAAGGATCTTCCTTCCGTGGTGGTGCGGTGGCGTGTGCACCACTATCGGTTGCTCCGGGGCCGACGGGCAATGGGACTGCAGCCTACCCGGACGGCGCCAAAGGTACCGCTTCAGTCGGTCAGACGCCGCGCATCCGCATGCCGCACTTGGGGCAGTAGAAGGCACCGGTCCCCGATTCGAAGCCGCAGTGTGCGCAGACGGCGCCACCCCGCTCGCCGATCGAGGTTGCGCGGGCCGCATTCGCCGCTCCGAGGCTGTGCCCCGTTGCCCGCACCTGCTGATACAGCGAGCTGAGCAGGCGTTGCCCGTGGCGCTCCGTGTCGCCGCGCTGGCCTCGTCCACCCCAGCCGACGACGGCCCGTACGATCAGGTCGCCTGACAGCTCGTCCCAGTGGCTGGCCAGGCCGCCCACGATCGCGTTGTAGTCGGGATACCCGGAGGTGTCGATCTCGCCGTGGAGAAGCGCGCACGCGAAGCTGTCGACCGTCATGTCCAGGGCATCGGTCGACTCGAGCACGTACAGGGCATGGTGCGCAATGGGGCTGACCGTTGATCGGGCCGCGATCCACTGCTGCAGCTCGGGTATGCGCTCGATGCTGGGCGCCGCGTTGGCGAGTTCGTGGCTGACCGGCTCCAGGACCTCGACTGGCGATAGGGCGAGAGGCTCGACGATTCCCGGCAGCATGGATTGCATGCGTGGGTCAGCCGGCATGCGCAGGCCGTCGGAGCTCCGCGCCAGGAAAGCCAGCTTCAGGCTGAACTGCTGGGCAGTGACCTCCTCCTGAACGGGCGTTGGGGGAGGAGGCGGCTCCGCCTCCTGCCTGCGGCTGCGCCTGAGAAATGACATGGGCGCGATTCTAGCAGCGGTCCCCCGCCGCGCGGCAATGGCCCGATCCGGCCATCCGTCGCGGGGTCAGCCTCCCGACAGCAGCCGCAGCTGGGCCTCGAGCTCGGACAGGCGCGCCCGCTCGCGCTCGATCACCGCGGCCGGCGCCCGCTGTGCGAACTCGCCGGCGAGAAGCGCGCGCAGCCGCTCGATCCCCCGGCGCAGATGCGCTTCGTTGGCCGCGAGGCGCGTTCGCGCGTCGGCGGTCTCCCCGCCGACGCTGCCGAGCCAGGCCGCGGCCTCGCTGGTGGAGGCGACGAGCTCGGGGCGGCCGTCGTCGACGCCCGGCTCGCGCACCTCGATCGGGCGCACCCTGGCCAGCGCCGCGAGGTAGTCGATCCCCCGCTCGATGGCGGCGCGCGCGGCCGGCTCCGCCGGCACCACCGTCAGGCCCAGCCACGCGGAGGCCGGTGATCCCGACTCGGTGCGCAGATTGCGCACGCCGCGAATCAGCTCGGTCACCACGTGCAGGTCGGCCTCGGCCAGCAAGTCGCGCGCGCCGGGGGTCGGCCAGGCAGCCGAGATCAGCAGCGGCGGCTGGCTGGCGGCGTGCGGATGGCTCGCCATCAATGCCGCCCAGATCTCCTCGGTCACGAATGGCACGATCGGGTGGAGCAGGCGCAGCAAGCCAGCCAGCGCATCGGCCGCGGAAAGCCAAGCGCGCGCCTGCTCCCCGGGAGTCGCGCCGGGGCGGCGCAGGTCGACCTTGGCCATCTCCAGGTACCAATCGCAGAAGTCGCCCCACGCGAAATCGTGGACGGAGGCCGCGTAGACCGACAGGTCCAGCTCGTCGAGCTGACGAGTGGCGCGTTCGGTCGCCTCGGACAGGCGGGAATGGATCCAGCGCTCGGCGAGGCTCGGCGCTCCTTCGGGCATGGTGAGCGGCTCGGGGCGCGCGCCGAGCACGAACCGCGCGGCGTTCCAGAGCTTGTTGGTGAAGTTTCGCGCCCCGTCGAGCTTCGTCTCAGTCAGCCGCTGGTCGGCTCCAGGCGTGGTGCCGACGGTGAGCGCGAAGCGAAGCGCATCGGCGCCGATCTCCTCGATCACCTCGAGCGGATCGGCGGTGTTGCCCTTCGTCTTGCTCATCTTGACCCCGCCGTTGGCGCGCACCAGCCCGTGCAGGTAGACGGTGTGGAACGGCTCGGCATCGGTCAAGAAGAGGCCGAGCATCATCATCCGGGCCACCCAGAAGAAGATGATGTCGTACCCCGTCTCCATCACCGAGGTCGGGTAGAAGCGACGCATGTCCGCCGTGTCGTCTGGCCAGCCCAGGGTGCTGAACGGCCACAGGCCGCTGCTGAACCAGGTGTCGAAGATGTCGGTCTCCTGGGTCAGCTCGGCGGCGGGCCGCCCGCACGCGGCGCAGGCGTCGGGCCCGGCCTCGGCATCGGTCACGGTGATGTGGCCATCGGGGCAGTACCAGGCCGGGATGCGATGGCCCCACCACAGCTGCCGTCCCACCGCCCAGTCCCGGATGTTCTCCATCCAGTGCGCGTAGACCTTGGTGAAATGCTCCGGCACGATCTTCGTGCGACCCCCGCGGACCGAGGCCAGCGCGCGCTCGGCGAGCGGCTTCGTGCGCACGAACCACTGCACCGAGAGGCGCGGCTCGATCACCGTCCCGCACCGATCGCAGTGGCCGACCACCATCGGGTGCGGACGCTCTCCCTCCAGGTCGCCCATCGCGCGCAGCTGCTCGACGATCCGCTCCCGCGCCTCGTAGCGGTCGAGGCCCGCGAACGGCCCACCCTGGTCGTTGATGCGCGCCTCCTCGTCCAGCACGCTGATCGCCGGCAGCCCGTGGCGCCGGCCGGTCTCGTAGTCGTCGGGGTCGTGGGCAGGGGTGATCTTGACCGCCCCGGTGCCGAAGTCGCGCTCCACCACCGGGTCGGCGATGATCGGCAGGCGTCGGCCGAGGAACGGCAGGATCGCCTCGCGGCCGACCAGGTCGCGGTATCGCTCGTCGTCCGGGTTGACCGCCACGGCCACGTCGCCGAGGACCGTCTCCGGGCGGGTGGTGGCGACCGCGATCCACCGCTCGGCATCGGGCGTGCCATCGGGCCGGGCGAGGTGGTAACGGATGGTCCACAAGGTGCCGGTCTCCTCGCGCGGCACCTTCTCGAGGTCGCTGATCGTCGTCCGACAGCGCGGGCACCAGTTCACGAGCGCCTCGCCGCGGTAGACCAGGCCGCCGTCGTGCAGCCGCTTGAAGGCGGTGCGCACGGCACGCGCGCTCATCGGGTCCATCGTGAAGCGGTTGCGGGTCCAGTCGGCCGAGGCGCCCAGGCGCCGCATCTGGAGGCCGATGACGTCGCGCGTCTCGTCCATGAAGCGCCACATCCGCTCCAGGTACCGATCGCGCCCCAGCGATGCCCGCGTCTCCCCCTCCTCGGCAATGATCTTGTCCAGCACGAACTGCGCCGCGATGCTGGCGTGGTCGACCCCCGGCAGCCAGAGCGTGTCGTCGCCGCGCATTCGGTGGTACCGGGTCAGCAGGTCTTCCAGCGTCACGAACAGCGCGTGCCCGACGTGCAGCGAGCCGGTCACGTTCGGCGGGGGCATGGTGATCACGAAACGCTCGGCGCCGGGTCGCGGCTCGGCGGACGGCGCGAAGGCGCCGCTGGCCAGCCAGCGCTCGTAGATCGCCGGCTCGACCTCGGCCGCCGCGTAGCGCGACGGAAGATTGGGCCGCTCCGTCATCCGCCGTTCCTCCGTGCCCAAGACAAAACCCGCTCGTCGAAGGACGAACGGGTCGTGGTACCACCTTCGTTTGGCGACATCGGCTCGGACGATGCTGCCCTCATTGCCGCGCTATCGGGCGGACCCGGCCGGCTCGCGTGCGACCTTCTCCCTCTCGTGCCGGGGCGGGCTCTCAGCCTGCGACCCGCCGTCTCTCGCGGTCGATGGAGGGGTACTCCTCACGGTCAGCGCCGTGGGCGGGAGTCTAGCACCCGCCCCGCCTTGCGTCAGCCCGCCTTGGCGCCCTTGCCGATCCTCACCTTGAGGGTCCCGTTGTCGCGCTCGATCTCGACGCCCTCACCCTCGATGGCGCGGATCGCCCCGCCCAGGTCGAAGGTGGGCGCATGGGTGGCGGTGTACACGAACTCGCCGCTGGGCCCGAGGCCCAGGGTCACGCTGCGGATGCCGTTGACCCGCTCGAGCGACTGCTTGAAGGAGGTGATGGCACCGAAGCTGCCCAGCCCATGGACCTGGATGGAGGTCGCCTGGTCAGGGAGCGGCTCGGGCACAGCCGGCTCGGCAGCGACCGGCACGGGAGCGACCGATTCAGCCTTGGCCGGCTCGGCAGCCACCGGCACGGGAGCGACCGATTCAGCCTTGGCCGGCTCGGCAGTCACCGGCACGGGCGCGACCGATTCAGCCTTGGCCGGCTCGGCAGCGACCGGCACGGGAGCAACCGGCGCGGGAGCGACCGGCTCGGCGGGCACCACGTCAGCCGCGGACGCATCGGTCGCGGATGCGACGCTGCTCCGCTCGCCCGCTGAGGCGCCCTCGGGCACGACCATGACTGGGGTGACAGGCTCTGGCTTGGCCTGCTCAGGCGACGCGGCCTCGGATGACGCGGCCTCGGGCGACGCGGCCTCGGGCGCGACCGGCTCCGATGGGGGCGCCTCCGCGGCGGCGGGGACAGCAGACATCCGGGGCCCGGTGAGGGACGGCGGATGCGCATTCGGGGCCCACGGCGAGGGCATGCGACGGGCTGCCGCCGCGAAGGCCGCCGGATCTTGAATCCCATCCAGCCCCTGGATGAAGGCCGCCACTTCACGCTCGTACGCGTCGGCGCGTGCCGCCAGGGCGGCATGCTCGGCCGTTGCTGTGGCCGCGAGCTCCGCCAGCTCCTGGTCGAGCTGTCCGCCGCGAGCCTGCACCTTGCGGAGCGCGTCGGCGCGGATGCGCTCCATCTCGGCCCGCTCCCATGAGCCGATGCCGGTGATCTCTGCCTCGGCTCGCTCGCGCAGGGCCGCCTCGCGCGTGGAACGTGTCATGTCCAGCTGACCGGCCTCGGTCTCCACGGCGTCGCGCATCTCGGCCAGCGTCCGGTCTCGGGTCGCCTCAACCACTCGCCGCATGGCATCCACCAGGCTGCGCAGGAAGTCGCTCGGCGCCTCGTCGAAGGTCTGCTCGGGGTTCGCACTCATGGAGGTGGTGGTTCCTTGCAATGAGGTTGGCGTGGGTCTGCTGGGGAGTCATGCTACCTCCCGCACGTTGCACCGAAGCAGCGACCGAAAGTACCGACACGCCGCACCACTGGTACGGGCCGATGCCCGGAGAGGCCTAGGCCGACTCTTCCACGCGCTCGACGGCTCGCTCCTTCGCCGCGCTCCGGCGGCGGGGCTCGGTGTCCTCCGTCTCGGTGACCAGGATCGGCGGCTGCCCTCGCTCGATCGTCTCGGCGGTGATGACCACCTTCTTGACGTCGGTCCGCTCGGGGATGTCGTACATGACCTCGAGCAGCGCCTCCTCGACGATGGTGCGCAGCGCACGGGCACCGGTCTTGCGGTCCAGCGCGAGGCGCGCGGTGGCCTCGAGCGCCTCCGGGGTGAAGACCAGCTCGACGCGGTCGAGCGAGAGGAACTTGGCGAACTGGCGGGTGACCGCGTTCTTCGGCTCGGTGAGGACCTTGATCAGGTCGTCCTTGACGAGCGCGGAGAGCCCCACCACCACCGGCAGGCGACCCACGAACTCGGGGATCAGGCCATACCTGAGCAGGTCCTCGGGCATCAGCTGGTCCATCAGTCGGCGGCGCTCCTCGCGCGAGCGCTGGGCCTGCGAGCCGAAGCCGATGCCGCGCTTGCCGACGCGCTCCTCGACGATCTTCTCGAGCCCTTCGAAGGCCCCGCCGCAGATGAACAGGATGTTGGTCGTGTCGATCTGGATGAAGTCCTGGTGGGGGTGCTTGCGTCCGCCCTGCGGCGGCACGTTGGCCACGGTCCCCTCCAGGATCTTGAGGAGCGCCTGCTGGACCCCCTCGCCCGACACGTCCCGGGTGATCGAGGGGTTATCGGTCTTGCGGGCGATCTTGTCGATCTCGTCGATGTAGATGATCCCGCGCTGTGCCCGCTGCACGTCGAAATCGGCGGCCTGGATCAGGCGCAGCAGGATGTTCTCCACGTCCTCGCCGACATAGCCGGCCTCCGTCAGGCTGGTGGCATCGGCGATGCAGAACGGCACGTCCAGGACCTTGGCCAGCGTCTGGGCCAGCAGCGTCTTGCCGCTGCCGGTCGGGCCGACCAGCAGGACGTTGCTCTTGCCGAGCTCGACGTCATCGACCGCCGAGCCGGCGTTGACACGCTTGTAGTGGTTGTAGACCGCCACCGACAGGACCTTCTTGGCCGCGTCCTGGCTGATCACATAGCTGTCCAGCTTTTCCTTGAGGCGGCGCGGCGACGGGAGGGCGGCCGGGGTGCTCTTGGCGCGCGGCGTCTCGAGCATCTCCTCCTCGATGATCTCCTGGCAGAGGTTGATGCACTCGTCGCAGATGTAGACGCCCTGGCCCGCGATCAGCTTGCGCACCTGCTCCTGGCTCTTCCCGCAGAAGGAGCAGCGATACGGGACCTTGGTCTTGCCGGTCATCGATTCGAGCATAGCACGCGCTTCCCACCCGGCCGGCTATAGACCGATGGTCCCCGGTAGCATGAAGCGGTGCCTCCTGTGATCACCTTCGCGCCGATGGAGAGCCCGATCGGCAGGCTCTGGGTTGCCGTCTCCCCTCGCGGCCTCGTCTCGATCACCCGCGGCGACCTCCCCGAATTCGGCGAACCGATGATCGACCCGCCCGCCGTGGCGCCCGCGATCGCGGAGCTGGCGGCGTATTTCGAGGGGCGCCTGCGTCGCTTCTCGCTGAGGCTTGACCTGCGAGGTGCCGGCGCGTTCGACGCGGCCGTCTGGACCGCGGCGCGACAGATCCCCTACGGCGAGACCGCCTCGTATGGTGAGCTGGCGGCGCTGGCCGGCCGACCGGGAGCGGCCCGTGCCGCTGGCGGCTCGATGTCGCGCTGTCCGCTCTTCCCGGTGGTGCCGTGCCATCGGGTCATCCACGCCGACGGCTCGATCCGCGGCTGGGGCGGCGACCTCTGGATCAAGAGCTGGCTCCTGGACCTGGAGCGCTCTTGATCGTTGGGTGCAACGGGTTGCAGCCAGTTCCCCAATCATGTCCCCGGCGGTCACGTCGATTGGTACCCACCAACATGAGCGCCCGACGTCCGTGCCCATCTGCGAGGGACTCCTTCAGGCGGGCGGGACGCGGCAGGACCTAGTTCAGGGACGGACCGCGCCTGGCCGAAGCGCGTCGCGAAGCCGCGCGAGGCCGGGTGCGGGCCGGCCATCGACTACTTCTTCTTGCCCTCGCCCTTGGCCTCCGCCGCAGCCGCCTCCCTGGCGGTGGGCACGGTCCCGCCGGCAGCCTGGGTCATGCTGATGAGCGACTCGCCGGCACCGACGAAGACCTCGTCGATGATGCCGTAGGCCTTCGCCTCATCGGCGCTCATGTAGAAGTCGCGATCCGAATCGGCCTTGACCTTCTCTGGCGTCTGGCCGGTGTGCGCCGCCAGGATCCGGGTCAGCCGATCGGTGAGGTGCATCACCTCGCGCATCTGGATCTCGACGTCCGGGGTGTTGCCGCGGAAGCCGGCGGACCCCTGGTGGATCATGATCCGGCTGTTGGGGAGCGCGAAGCGCTTGCCCTTCGCTCCCGCCGCCAGCAGGACCGAGGCCATGCTCGCCGCCATGCCGATGCAGATGGTGCTGACCGGCGCCTTCAGATATTGCATCGTGTCGTAGATCGCCAGCCCGCTGGTCACCACGCCACCGGGCGAGTTGACGTACAGGCTGATGTCCTTGGTCGGATCCTCGCTCTCCAGGAAGAGGAGCTGGGCGATGACGAGGTTGGCGATGTGGTCCTCGATCGGCTCGCCCAGGAAGATGATCCGCTCCTTGAGCAGCCGCGAGTAGATGTCGAAGGCCCGCTCGCCGCGAGCGCTCGACTCGATGACCATCGGGATCAGCATGCGTCTACTCCGTGGTGTCGTCGGCGGTGGCCGGCAGGGCGCGCTCGATCAGCGTGTCGACCAGTGTACGGTTGCGCAGCGTCATGCGCAGGTACGAGCGGCCGCGGCGCGAGGTGAGGTACTCGCGCAGTCGCGGCTCGTCGGGGTAGCGCGCCAGCTGCTCGGCGACCTCGGCCTCGATCTGCTCCGGCGTGGCATCGATCCCCTCCTTCTCGGCGATGGCCGACAGGACGAGGAGCGACTTCACACGGCGGCTGGCCGGCTCGCGCAGCTCGGTCGCCAGCTCCTCGGGCGACTGGCGCGCCATCTCCAGGTACTTGTCCATCCCGATCTGCTGGGCGGCCAGCCGATTGCGCAGCTCGTCGCGCATGATCTCGATCTCGTTGGCGATCATCACCTCGGGCAGGTCAATGCTGGCATTGGCCGTCGCGAAGTCGATGATCCGGTCGGCAAAGTGGTGGCGCGCCTCGTCGGCGCCGCGACGGGCCAGGGCATCTTGAACCTCGGCCCGAAGCTCCTTGACCGTGGCCACCTCCGCCACGCTCTTGGCGAAGGCATCATCGACCTCGGGCAGGATCCGCTCGCGCACGTCGAGCAGGGTCACCTCGAAATGGGCGCGCTTGTCGCGTAGCTCCTCCACCCGATAGTCGTCGGGGAAGGTCAGGTCGAAGCCCTTGGTCTGGTCGATCGCCATGCCGACCAGCTGCTCCTCCCAGCCCGGGATCATGCGATCCTCGCCGATCACCAGCGGCAGCCGATCGGCGGAGCCACCCTGGAATGGCTCCCCGTTGATCGTGCCGACGAACTTGACGGCGGCGATGTCCCCCTTGGCGGCGCCGCGGCCATCGACCGGTCGCAGCGTGGCCTGCTGCTCGCGCAGGTCGGTGATCACCGCCTCGACCTGCTCATCGGTCACCTCCACCGGCTCCAGGCTGAACGGATAGTCGGTGTAGGCGCCCAGGGTCACCTCCGGCCGGACCGCCACGGTCGCGGTGAAGCGGACCGTGGCGCCCTCGACCACCGCGTCGCTGTCGAGGTCAAGCTCCGGCTGGTCGAGCGGGATGATGGCCGTCTGGTCGAGTGCGGCGTCGTAGCTCTCGTTGACGAGGTGGTCGACCGCCTCGGCGATGACCGAGGCGCGTCCCACGAACCGATCGATGACGTGCCGCGGCGCCTTGCCGGGGCGGAAGCCGGGGACCTTGGTCCGGTCGGCGACGTGGCGGTACGCGGTGGCGAAGTGGCGATCGACCTCGGTCGGCGAGACCTCGATCTCCAGGACCATGCGGGAGCCTGGCTCGGCGCGGGTCGAGACGGTGACCAAGGCTGCTCCTGCTGCGGGCGTGGTGGGCGAGGCGAGATTCGAACTCGCACGTCTTGCGACACCGGCTCCTAAAGCCGGCGCGTCTGCCGTTCCGCCACTCGCCCATCGACGCGTGGACGGCGAATCCTGTCGACGGAGTCTAGCGCGACGACCAGCCGCTGTACTCGGGCGGAGCCGGTTCGGTGCCCTTCTCCCCCGCCTCGCTGCCCGTCTTCGCCGCAGCGCCTGCCTCGGCAGGTCGAGATCGCTTCGCCGCCGGCTCGTCGGTCAGGAAGCGCGCCACCGCCCTGCGGGCCAGGGCCGCTGCGACCAGCGTCAGCGCCGTCTCGGCGACGGTCCACGCGGTCCGCGACGGTCCGGGCGGGCCATCGACCATCTGGCGAGCCAGCGCCTCGCGCGCCTTGCGGTCCTTGATGGGATCCCGTCGCCAGCGGCGCAGCTCCTCGACCAGCTCATCGCGCGCCTTGCTGGACTTCGGGCCCGCCTCGCCGGCGAGCGCGCTGACCCAGGCCTGCATGCTCTCGGGGAGCGCGTCGTAGGCCTCCTCGGCGGCGTGGGGAGCCATGGTGCCGCGCAGCATGCGGGCCAGCCGGCGCGGCCCCCCGGCCACCAGGAAGGCGACGACCGCACCGATCCCGATGACGGCCGCGGGGTTCTCGCGCACCCGCCGCCGCAGGTCGAGCGCGTCCCGCAGCCGGTCGGCGGTCGCCTCCAGCTCCGCGCGCTGGGCCGCGATCTCTAGCCGCGTCTGATCAATCGTTTCGCCCACGCGACCTCCTCCCTGACCGATGCAATCGTCTCCTGGGGCGGCCCGATCTTGATCCTGCGCACCCCGCGCCAGACCAGCAGGCCGGCGATCGCCAGCAACAGCAGCGTGACGATCAGCGACACGAGCCAGCCTGGCCAGCCGAGCAGCGCCGCAATCGTCAGGATCAAAAAGACGGTGAGTGAGATCAGCGCCGCGAAGACGAGCGCGAAGGCGATGCCGAACATGATGACTGCGCCGCGCGCCTGGGCCAGCATGCCGCCGACCTCCTGGATCCCGTGTTGGAGCTCCAGCCTGGCCAGCGCGATGAAACCCGAGACCAGCCGACGGGCCAGCGCGAAGGCGCTCAGCCTGGGCGCGTCGTCGTTCTGGTCGGGCATCGCCTGCCGATTCTAGCAAGGGTGGCCGCCAGGACCCCCTGACCCGAGCCGCCCGCTGCTCCGCTATCCTTCGCCGCCATGGCCAAGAAGCGCACTTCGGGCATCCAGCGCCGATCGCGCGCCTCCGACGAGGCACTGTCGCGGCGCTTCGGGACCGGGCGGGGACGCGTGCTGGACTGGCGCCTGCTGGTCATCGGCGCGATCCTGGTCCTCGGCGCCGTGGTCCTGCTGCTGGTCTTCCTATTCAGCGGCAACAGCAACACCGGTGGCAGCTTCGTCGGCCAGCGGCAGATCGACGACGGCCGTGGCCACATCGCGCAGGGCACCGCCGGTGGCCCGTACCACTCCGTCCCGGCCACATCGGGCCCGCACTGGTCATCGGCCGATTCGCCCGGCCCGTGGGGGGTCTACCCCAATGCTCAGCGCCAGGAACGATTGCTTCATAACCTCGAGCATGGCGGGATCGTGATCTGGTATCAGCCGGCACGCCTCGATGCCGTCGGCGTGGCTGCGCTGACGACCTACGTCTCGCAACAGATCACGACCACGCAGTTCAAGGTGATCCTTGCCCCGTGGAGCGGAACCGATTTCGGCCATGCCGTCGCGGTCACGGCCTGGGACTGGCTGCTCTACCTCGACACCGCGAACGTCGATGCCGTGCGCACCTTCCTCGACGCTCACTACGGCGACGCGCCGGAGCCATTCGGCGGTCCCGCGCAGCCCGGGACCTGACTACCGGTTGACCGCCTCCCCGGGCTCCACCGTCCATCGCGCGGGTGGTCAGCTCAACTCCCAGGAAATGACCCTGAAGCCGCTCAGTCGGACCGTTGTCATCCCGTGGGGATCAGGGTGGTCCGAGTGCTCCTAAGTGCACCTAAGTCCACTTAAGTCCACCTAAGTGCACCTAACCGGGTACAACGGCACTAGGCAGTCGCCGAGCGCTGTCCTCAGGCTTCCAGCACCGCCGTCGCTGCCGATTCCCCGCAGCCCGCGGTATCTGGGAGGGACCCTATCGTGCGAAAGATCCTCGTTTCGCTGTTCATCATCACCTCGGTCGTCGGGATCGGCGTGTTCGCCACCGGTGCGTACTTCACCGACACCGTGACCATGGACAACCTGACCTTCAATACCGGCGATGCCGAGCTCGCATACGGCTTCTGCCCGGGCCTCGCGACGGATTGCTCAAGCGCCCCGACGCCCCATCATGACCTCTCGAGCTTCCCGCCCGCGACGATTGGCCCCGGCATCACGAACGCCGATTGCCTGGTCATCAAGAACACGGGCGACTATGCCCTCAACCTGACTGGCGGTGTCGCCACCTACACCCAGACGATCGGCGGCATGGACGCCGCCTTCCTCGTCAAGGCCGAAACCACGAACTCCTCCTGCACCCCGGGCTCCGGCTCCGTGATCTTCGGCTCCCAGAGCCTGGCCAGCGCCTATGGGGCCGGAGCGCAGTCCTTCGGGTCACTGGCGCCCGGCGGTCGGCTCTACGTGATCTGGTCGAACTCGTGGAACAGCACGGGCGACCAGAGCTCGCTCCAGAAGCAGACGATCACGGTCAACACCTTCATGACCGGCAAGACCGCATAGGTCGATCAGGCATCGGAGGCGATGCGGTGCGCGCGGGCTGGCCGGCGCACCGCATCGCGACCGACACAGGCTGAACCTCGATGCGTCCCTTGTTGACCCTCGGACGGCGAGGACTGCAGGTGGTCCTCTGGATCGTCCTGTTTGGCTTCGTCGCGCTCGTCGGGCTCTCGCGGGTGACGCCCTATGAGGCGCTGGTCGTGCGCAGCGGCAGCATGGAACCGACCTTCGCGACCGGCAGCATCGTCATCGTGGACCGGGCCGCGCGCTCACCGACGGTCGGGGCGATCGTCTCGTTCCGTGAGCCGGACGGCTCGGTGGTCACCCACCGGATCGTGGGCATCGAGGCCGGGCGCCTTGTGACCCGCGGCGACTCGAACCACAGCGTTGACGCGATCCGCCGGCCGGCCGCCAGCGTGTACGGGACCATGGTGCTTAGCCTGCCCCTGGTGGGCTACGTGGTCCACACGCTCCAGCAACCGGCGGCCTTCCTGCTCCTGCTCCTCGGCTCGGGCGGATTGCTCGTACTCGGCGACCTGCGCACGATCTACCGGGAGGTCCGCCGGATCAGGCGCGGCCCAGAGGTGATCGATGCGGATTGAGCGCGCGGCGCCCGCTGGCCTTCTGGCCGTCGCCGTCGCGTTAACCGCCCCGGGCCTCGGAGCTACGGGAGCCTTCTTCAGCGATACGCTCAGCATGTCCGGGGCTTACGTCGTCAACTTGCCCGACGGCTCGTCGGTGCCTCCCGAATGCCATGGCATGACGTTCAGCAAGGTTATCGTCGGCACCGTCGGCGACGACACGATCGATGCCGGCAACGGCAGTGCGCTCGTGTTTGGGCTCGGCGGCCGCGACAGGATCCATGGTGGCAACGGCAAGGATTGCCTCGTCGGGGGGGACGCCAACGACACGCTCTATGGTGGGAACGGCAAAGACGTCTTGCTCGGCGGCGAGGGCGACGACACGCTTTACGGCGAAGGCGGCAGCGGCGATGGCGGCAACGGCAGGGATCTCCTCGACGGCGGGATTGGCAAGGATGCCTGCTATGGCACGAATAAGGACACCTTCGTCGGCTGCGAGACGAAGTCGACGGGTGGTTCCGGCAAGCCCATGGCGGCGCCAGCCCTAGTGCCCGATGCGGGATCCGATGCGGCGGCCACGCCGACGCCGGATGCGACGCCAACGTCAGACGCCACGCCAACGTCAGACGCCACGCCCACCCCGGATGCGACCCCTACGCCGGAGCCCACGCCCACGCCGGACGCGACCCCCATGTCAGACGCCACGCCCACGCCGGATGCGACGCCGACGTCAGACGCCACGCCCACGCCAGACGCGACCCCCACGCCGGATGCGACGCCAACGTTAGACGCCACGCCCACGCCAGACGCGACCCCCATGTCGACGCCGTGACAGCCGCAGTGGGGGCGGATCGAACGACGGCCCAGGATCAGCGACGCTGACCAGGCCGACCGAGGCGCCAGGTGACGCAGGAACAAGTGCTGCAATGGACCCACCGCGCGAGCGACGCTAGACTACCGAGCTCAGGCACTGCAGCGACGTGCTCGACGAGCGGGCGTAGGTCCAGACCTCTTCCCGATGACTCATGGGCATCGGCTCAATCCGAGCCTGAATCGGCCTCAGTGGGCGGCTAGCTCAACGGTAGAGCAAGTGACTCTTAATCACTAGGTTCAGGGTTCGAATCCCTGGCCGCTCACCACTCATCCCGGATTCGCCAATGCCTCTGCCTGCCCGGTCGGCGGGGAGGCAGCGAGAACGTCGACGATGGGGGTGGCAACGGCGTCGGCCGCCCGGCGGATTTGACGCCCACGCACCGGGTCGCGGAGACTGGGGCCAGTGAGATCCTTCCTCACCGGCTTCCTCGGCCTGCTCGTGCCGGGCGCCGGCCACGCCTTCATGGGCCGCCGACGCCTGGCGCTGCTGTTCGCCATCCCGGTCGTTGGGCTGGGTGGAGCCTGGGTGATTCTCTACCTGCTCAGCGGGCGCACCAGCCTGCTCGGCTTCCTTCTCACGCCCGGAGTGCTGCCGGCGCTGGCGGTGGTCAACCTTGCTCTCGCCGCATGGCGCATCGCGGCCGGAGTGGATGCCGCGCGACGCGTACGGCCGTCTCGCATCGCCATCGGCGGGCTGGGGATCGCGGTGGTGCTCGTCGTGCTGGTGCCGCATCTCCTTGTCGGTCGCATCCTGGTGTCGGCGAACGACTTCCTCGACTCCATGTTCGCGAGCGACCAAAGCCCCAGCGCACAGGAATCGGCCAGTCCTGACATGCCGACCGATTCCAACGGCGGATTCATCGTGCCGGAGGGGGACCTCCGCGACGGCTGGAACGTGGCAGCGGCTCCCGAGCCGACGCCCGCACCCGCGCCCGCGAAGCAGGGACCGATGGGGCCCGGCGTTGGAACGCTGCCCGCGCTGGGCGCCGCCGTGCCCTGGACCCGGGCGGGAGCGATCCCGTGGGGCGACGACGGCCGCTTCGACCTCCTGCTGCTCGGCTCCGACGCCGGCATCGATCGCTGGAGCAGGCGGATGGACGTCATGCTGCTGGTGGAGATCGACGTCGCCAGCGGCAAGGTGGCCATGATCGGGCTGCCGCGCAACCTCATCAACGCGCCGTTCCCGCCCGGTCCGGCGCGGGACGCCGTGAAATGCGGGTGCCTCACCGGCCTGCTGAACGAGATGTACGTCGAGGCGACCGTCAGGCACCCCGCGCGATGGCCGGGGACGGGCGCCGTGAAGGGCATCGGCGCCGTGAGGTCCATGGTCATGCAGCTCACCGACCGACCGGTCGACGGCGTGGTGGTGGCCGACCTGTGGGGGATGATCAAGGTCGTCGATGCGATGGGTGGGCTCGATATCAACATCCCCGCCGCGGTCCATGACGGCCGCTATCCCGATCCGATCTGGGGCGACATCGTGCTCGACATCCCTGCGGGGCAGCAGCATCTCGACGGGCGCCTGGCCCTCGCCTACGCCCGCAGCCGCCACCAGGACTCCGATTACGGCCGGATGGCGCGTCAGCAGACCCTGCTGCTCGCCGTTCGCAAGCAGATCGGGCCGGCCACGGTCCTCAACGCCCCCGCGCTCTTCGACGCGGCCAAGGGCTTCGCCTGGACCGATCTGCCTCGCGAAGCGCTGCCGGCCCTGGGCGATCTGTTCGACAAGGCGGCACATGCGTCGGTGACGCAGCTGCGGATCGTGCCGTCCCGCTATTCCACCTACCTGACCGCCGGTGAGGTCACGCGGATCCAGGCCGACATCGCGGCGCTGCTCGGTGTGGCGCCGCCGCCAGGCCCCACACCGTCGCCCGCCCCGACGCCGTCTCCCATCCCGTCCTCGATGCCGAGCGACACGCCAATCCCGTCGCTGACCACGCCTCCAACTCCATCGGCTTCGGCGAGCGCCTCCGGACCGTAGGCGGCGCGGGCTAGCATGCCGGGATGAGCAAGGGCCGCCTCGAGGCATTCAGCGACGGCGTGATCGCCATCATCATCACGATCATGGTCCTGGAGCTCCGGCCGCCGGACGGCGCCACGCTGGAGAGCCTGCGGCCCCTGGTGCCCACCTTCCTCAGCTACCTGCTCAGCTTCGCGCTGCTGGGAACCTACTGGAACAACCATCACCACCTGCTCCAGGCGGCCAAGGTGATCGATGCGCGTGTGCTCTGGGCGAACCTGCACCTGCTCTTCTGGCTGTCGCTCTTCCCGTTCGGGACCGCCTGGGTCGGGCGGACTACGTTCGCGCCGATGCCCGTGGCGGCCTACGGCGTGCTCCTGCTGCTGGCGGCGATGGCGTATTACCTGCTGCTGCGCATGCTCATCGCCGCGCACGGACAGCCGAAGGCCCTGGCGGAGGCGGTCGGCAGGGACGTCAAGGGAAAGGTCTCGCCGCTGCTCTTCGCCGTTGCGATCCCGATTGCACTCGCGCTGCCGGCGGTTTCGATGGTGATCTACGCCGCCGTGGTCCTGATGTGGCTCGTCCCCGACCGGCGCATGGAGCGCGTGATCCGAGGCTGAGCGCGACCCGTCAGGCCGGCTGCTGGACCGGGACGAGGGACTCGACGGACTCGGCGATGACCAGCGCCTGGTCGCCGGCCTGCACCACGTAGTCGGCGGGCGGGTTCACCTGGCTCTTCCCGTCGCGGACGATCGCCACCAGGATCGTGCGCGTCTGCCGCAGCAGGTCCCCAACCTGCCCCACGGTCTGCCCTGCCGCGGTGGCCGGCAGCTCGACGTGGTACAGCTCCGAGCCCTCGCCCCCGGTCACGAGGTCCATCACCAGGTCCGCCAGCCCGGAGTAAAGGGCCGATCGCGCGATGAGATGCGCCGCCAGGCGGGGCGTCGCCACCACCTCGTCGGCACGGGCGCGCTTGACGTGCTCGGCATTGCGCGGGTTGGAGACCTCGACCACGGTGCGGACGGAGGGAGCCACGCTCTCGATCGCCATCACCACCAGGATCGAGCGCATGTCGGCCGCATCGGTCGGCTGATCCGGAAAGACGATCGCCGCCGACGCATCGCGGATGCCGGCGCGCTCGAGATCGGCCTCCACGGTGGCGTCGCCGCGGATGAAGTAGACACGCCGGTCGGCCGGGTTTCGCTCGAGGTCGCACAGGAGCACGACCTGGCGCCGGGTCTGGTCCGCGAGGAGCTCGTCGATCACCTCGCGCGCGCTTGGATTCCAGCCGCACACCACCACGTGGCCGGTCATGCCCGCGGAGCCCATTCCCTGTCCCTCTCGTATCACGACGTCAATGATGAAGCCGATGAGAAGACCCGTGACGAGCGCCAGCAGCGTGACGCTCAGGATGATGAGCGACGCGCTCACGATGCGCCCGATGCCGGAGCTCACGAAGGTGGAGTCGCCCGACCCGAGCAGGATGCTGAGCGCCCAGTAGACCGCCTCGCCGAACTGGCCCAGGGTCACCGGTCCCTCGACCACCGTGACGATCGCCGCCGCGACCAGGATGGTGCCGCCGAGGAGCCCGACCAGGCCGAGCGCGGTCCGACGGTCGATCCGCTCGCGGACTCGTCGCAGGTGCCACCCGATGCGGCGCAGCAGCATGGCGGGAGCATCTCACAGCCGGCAAGGCCGGCATCGGTGCCGAGCGTGGTAGCCTTCCGCCGCCTTGCCAGACATCCCGATTGACCGCCATGCGCTGCCCAACGGCCTGCGGGTCATCCTGTCCCGGGAGGACCGCGCGCCGATCGTGGCCGTGAACCTGTGGTACGACGTCGGCAGCCGGCACGAGAAGCCGGGCAAGACCGGCTTCGCGCACCTGTTCGAGCACATGATGTTCCAGGGATCGGCGCACGTCGCCAAGGGCGAGCACTTCGAGCTGCTGCAGGCGATCGGGGGCTCGCTGAACGCCACGACCTGGCTCGACCGAACCAACTACTTCGAGACCGTCCCCAGCCATGAGCTGGAGCTGGCGCTGTGGCTGGAGTCCGATCGGCTCGCCAGCCTGCTCGCGGCGATGACCCAGGAGAAGCTCGACAACCAGCGCGAGGTGGTCAAGAACGAGCGGCGCTGGTCGGTCGACAACCAGCCGTACGGGACGTGGGACGAGAAGCTGCAGGAGCTCCTCTACCCCAAGGACCACCCCTACCACCATTCGACCATCGGCTCCATGGCGGACCTCGACGCCGCCTCCCTGGCCGATGTCAGTGACTTCTTCGCCTCGTACTACGCCCCCAACAACGCGGTGCTGACGATCGCCGGCGACTTCGACCCGCCCGCTGCGCTGGCGCTGGTCGAGAAGCATTTCGGACCGATCAGGGCCAACCCCGCCATCCCCCCGGGCCCTTCCAGCAGCATCGAGCCGATCATCGGCGCGGAGGTGCGCGAGATCGTCCCGGACCGCGTCCCGCTGCCGCGCGTGTACGCCGCCTACCGCATGCCGACCTTTGGGACCGATGGCTTCGACGCGCTGGAGGTCGCCGTCGACGTGCTCGGCACGGGACGCGCCTCGCGGCTGTACCGGACGCTCGTGCGCGAGCGGCAGCTGGCGCAGGACGTGACCGTCTTCGCCTTCCCGTTCGTGGGTGGCGCGACCATGTTCACGATGTGGGCCACCGCCCGCCCCGGCGTCGACCACGAGGCGCTGGAGGCGGCCCTCTTCACCGAGATCGACCGCCTGGCCAGCGATGGCCCGACCGATGTCGAGCTTGAGCGGGTCCGCAACCTGCATGCCGCCAACGTCGAGTCGAGCCTGGAGCGGGTCGGCGAACGCGCGGACCGGCTGTCGATGTACGCCTGCCTCTTCGACCAGCCGGAGCGCATCAATGCCGAGGTGAGCCGATACCTGGCGGTCGACGCGGGTCGGGTCCTCGCCGCCATGGCGGACAGCATCCGACCCGACAACCGGGTGGTGCTCACGTACGTTCCCGCGGAGACGACGGAGGGCGCGGCATGACCACCGCCGCAAACCCGAATCGACCGGCCGCGGGGGCGCCGCGACCGTATCGGTTCCCGTCCTTCACGCGTCGGGAGCTGCCGAGTGGGCTGACCGTGTGGCTGGTGCCGATCGCCGGGTCGAGCCTGGTCAACGTTCACCTGCTGGTCGACGCCGGCGCAGCGGCCGAGGACGAGCCCCACGGCGGCGTCGCGGCGCTGACCGCCCACCTGCTGGTGACCGGCACGAAGCGCCTCGACGCCTCGGCCTTCGCGGAGGCGACCGAGCGGCTCGGCATCGAGGTCAGCAGCGAGTCGAGCTGGGACAGTGCGCGGGCTGCCTTCCAGGCCCTGCCCCAGCACCTGGACGCCGGCCTGGCGCTCCTGGCCGAGATGATCCGCGAGCCGCGCTTCGACCCCGGCGAGTTCGAGCGCCTCAAGGGCGAGCGCTTGGCCGACATCCTCCAGGCGCGGGCCGATCCGGGGCGGCTCGCCGACGAGTCGTTCCTGCAACACGCCTATGCCGCAGACACGCCCTACCGGCGCCTCTCGGCCGGGACGCCCGAGACGGTCGGGACCCTGAGTCGCGAGGATGTGGTTGCGTTCCACGGGACCCATTACCGGCCGGGGCTGGCGCACCTGGTCATCGCCGGCTCGTTCGACGCCGCGGCGGTCGGCGGGTCGATCGAGCGCCACCTGGGCGGCTGGGAGGGCTCCGGTCCGGGCCACCGCGCCTTCTCCCCGCATCCGGCCGGAGCGCGTCGGATCGTGATCGTCGATCGGCCGGGATCGGTGCAGACCGAGCTTCGCGTCGGGCATATCGGGATCGATCGCTACGACCCGCGCTACTTCGCGGCGATCGTCATGTCGATGGCCCTGGGCGGCATCTTCTGGTCGCGCCTCAACCGACGGCTGCGGGAGGAGCTGGGCTACACCTACGGGGCGCACAGCGGATTCGACCCGCGCCGCGCGGCGGGCCCCTTCATCGCCTCCGCGGCGGTCCAGACGGAGGTGACCGCCCCCTCCATCGGTGAGCTGGTGGCGCTGCTCGAGGCGGCGCGCGAAGCGCCGTTCGAGGAGAGCGAGCTGCGAGAGGCGCGCGACTACCAGGTCGGGGTCTTCCCGCTGCGCTTCGAGACCACCGGCGGGATCACCGCGGCCATCGAGCCGATTGCTGTCTACGGCCTCGCCGACGACTGGTGGCAGACCTACCGCGGCCGGATCGAGGCGGTCGGGGCAGCCGAGGCGCATGCCGCCGCGGTCGAGCTGATCCGTCCCGATGAGCTCCTGATCCTGGCGGTCGGCGACGCCTCGCTCATCCGGGACGAGGTCGCGGCGCTCGGGATCGGCCCGGCCGAGGTGGTCGCGGCCCCCTGAGCACCGAGGCCTCGACCCGTGCCAGGCGCTCGCGGGCCCGCGCCAGACGCTCGCGGGCAGCGGCGATGCGGCGCCCGGGGTCGGCGCGCAGGCGGCGGCGATTGAGCGCCTCGGGGTGATCGCCGCGGGCGATCGCGGCCAGGATCGCCGACGCGCGCTCCAGCTGCCCGCCCTCGGTGAGGAGCTGCACCATGCTGAACCAGCGCGCCGGCTCGGTGATCGGCACCGCCGCGGCACGTTCCAGCAGCTCGGCGGCGCGCGCGGCATGGCCGGCCCGCAGGTGGGCCATGATCGCGGCTCGCACGTCGGCGAAACCGGGTGGCATCTCGAGCGCCTCGAGGTAGTTGAGCAGCAGCTCGGCCGCCTCGGCCCGATCCTCCGGCCGACCGCGCCGTACCCGCGCGTCGCGGTACTCGCCCAGCAGCGCACGCAGCTCGCGATCGACCCACCGGCGCTGGGGGCTGCCGGCCGGGTAGCGGATGGCGATCGTCCGCAGGAAGCCGGTCCCGCGCAGGTACTCCCCCGCCACCAGGTAGGCCTGCCGCAGATTGGCACGCACCAGCGTCTCGAACGTGCCCTCCAGCTCGACCAGCCGCTCCATGGCACCCAGCCAGTCGTCGCTGCGGC
>JBGQCU010000026.1:0-22208 GCA_041495495.1 Candidatus Limnocylindria bacterium | reverse complement strand
TGCCGCGCCTTCGGCGCCCGCTACACGGTCTCCGGCAGCCAGCTGCAGGTGACCGACCTCGTCACCGACAAGCGCGCCTGCGGCACGGAGCTGGTGGGCCAGGATGCACATGTGCTGGCGGTGATCGGGGCCAGCCCCGCGTTCACCATCGAGGGCAGCGGCCTGACCCTGACGTCGGCTGCCAAGGGGCTTGGCTACCGGGTGGGCGCCGCCGGCAGCTGACCGCTGGAGGTCGTGCCTAGACCGGTGGGGCGCTCGCCGGCTGCGGGCTGATGCGTGCCTCGGTGACTGCGATGCCGCGCCGGCCAAACAGGAGAAGGCCCGCGCCGATCAGGGTCGTCAGCAGGAGCGCCACTCGCGTGAGCAGCAGCGCGGCGAGCGCGGTCTGCGGGGCCAGGCCGAGCCCGGCGAAGAGCAGAGCGAGGATCGCCTCGTTGGCGCCGAGGCCGCTCGGCAGGATGGGAACCGCCAGGCTGAGCCTGGCCACGATGATGGCCGCCAGCACCGAGATTCCCATGGCGGACGGATCGACCGCGACCAGCAGCAGCGCGGTGAGCAGAACGCTCACGGCGTGAAATGTGAGCGCGAGGCCGGTGGCCAGCGCCACGCTCCCGATCGGGGGGCGCGTCGCGTTGCTGGGGTCAACCGGCGGGTTGCGGCGCGGAGAGGCGGCCCAGGGCAGGCGGGCGCGGAGCGCAGCCAGCCGTGCCGGGGCTGCCAGCAGGAGCAGCGCGACGCCGCCGGCCAGCGCACACAGCACGAGGCCGGCGGCCAGGATGGCGACCGGCAGATGCGAAGAGATCGCCAGCCACAGAAGCGCGGGAAGCGCCAGGAGTGCGAGGGCGAGGTAGCTCGTGGCGCGCTGTACCAGTACCGGCGCCACGGCGGCGCTCCAGCCGAGCCCGGCGCTACGCACGGCAAGAACGCGGTACGCGTCGCCCCCGAGGTTGGCCGGCGTGACGCCGCCGAGCGCCTGCGCCGTGTAGTAGACGCGCAGGCAGGTCGCCCACGCCAGGCGCAGGCCGCCCAGCTGCCGGCACAGGATCCGCCAGGATGCGGCGGCCAGCACATGGACAGCACCCAGCCCCAGCACCCCGGCGAGCACCAGCGGTCCGTTGGCGGATCGAATCCGCCCCAGGATCTCGCCGCTGTCCAGCCCGACAACGAGGAGCGCCAGGACGCCAATCGCCCCCGCCCAGCGGGCCGCGGTCCATGCCCGTGGATGGGCAAGGAGGGATCGCAGCTGGTTCACGACGCCCTGCTCTGGGCGGGAAGGGAGCTCGCGAGGGCTCGCGACAGGGCTCGGCCGGTCGGTTCGACGGGTCGCAGGCCACGCTCCTCCAGCCAGGCCAGGCCTTTGTCGGCGTAGACAATCGGGATCAACGGAATCCCGGCTCGTTCGGCGAACAGGAGCCCGTGGTAGCGCATCGCCACGACCGCGTCGAGCGCGGCGAAGAGCGAAAGAAGCGCGGCGGGGTGATGCAGGCCTTCGACGATCTTCAGCTGCGGGCTGGTCTCCCGGAGGGATCGGGCCAGGAGGAGGTCGTTATGGCGGTCCACGAATGGGTGCTGGCTCATCGGGATGAAGCAGAACTGCCACTCCGGGTGGTGCCGCATGAGGTCCGCCGCGGCCTCGGCCACCGCAGGCGTGAGCGCGTCGTTGACCGCCGTCAGGCACAGGCCGATGACCGGGCGCCCCTCGACGACTCCGGCGGCGCGGAGCAGGCCACGACCGCTCCGGGTTGAGGCGGGCGGCATCCGCGCCGACAGATCCTCCGCCACGAGATGCGCGATCCCCCACTCGCCGAGCAGCCGCGCCGAGGCCTGGTCGCGGACCGTGACCAGGTCGGCGGCCAGCAGCAGGCGTCGAACCAGGAGCCGATGCGGGCCGGTCATCCCGGCGTCAACCCCCACGCCGTCGACGAGCAGCATCCGCCCCAGCGACGCGGCAAGCAGCCCGTACAGGGGCAGCAGCCGACCGACGCGTCCCATGTCGCGTCCAAAGAGGCCTCCTCCACCGATCAGGACCGTCCGATGGCGGCGCAGGGATGGGATGGCCTCCTGCAGGCCGGTCGCCGCGACTCCGTGGAGCGCGGACGTCTCCGCCGGGGAGCGTGACACGACGGTCACCTGGCGCCCGGCGAGGGTGTTGAGCAGCCCGGCCAGGATCGCCTCGTCGCCGGTGTTGCGATAGCCATAGGCCCCGACCACCAGGATCGGCTCGGGCATGGTCACGGCGACGCCATCACCGCGTACGGCCCGAAGATCTGCCTGAGGTGGAAGCCGAGCGCCTCCAGCCGGACCCGGCGACTGTCGAAGGCAGCATCGCGGACCAGCAGGACGGCCCCGACCTGGTACGCGCCAACCAGCTCACTCGGCTGCAGAAACCCGGTCCCGACGGTCGGCGAACTGGCAGCGGAGAGATCGGTGATGAGCAGGCGGATGGGACCGCCCGGCGAGCGGACGCGGAGACCGCCATCTGACAGACCCTCGAGCGTGGCGCCGGCGCCGAGGAGCACCACCCGCAGGCGCGGCTCGCCGGATCCCGCGACCGCAAAGGTGAGCTCCGCTCCCGTGCCGACCACGCTCATGCCGGTCAGCGGCAGCTGCGCGGGATGCAGCTCCAGCTCGAAGCCGGTCGGCACGCTGGTCGCGGCCGAGGCACGCAGATCCAGGGTGGAGGCGTCGCTCTGCAGCGAGACAAGCTCGCGGAAGCTGACCGGCGCCCCGTGCCGGTCTCCGCTCCAGGCCGACGTCACGCTTGCGGCCAGGCCGTCGCTGCTCACCGTGCGACTCTCTCCGGCCAGGTTCGGCAGCGTGGCCAGGGTCGCTGCTCCGCCGTCCAGGATGCGAGTCCCGCTGGGCGCGATGCGCAGGAGGTCGAGGTACTCCCCGCCATGGTTGACCCCGATGGCCATGCCGCGCGGGACGGCGGCGTCGGCCACGTCATCGGTCAGGCGCACGAAGAAGTACTGGTTGACCAGGGCGCCGCCGCTGCGCAGCAGGGTGTCGGCCGCCAGGCTGCGACGCCATTCATCCGGGCGGAAGCTGTAGCGCACGGCCGAGCTGAAGAGGGCCGGGCGTCCGCTCAGGCCCTCGATCCACTTTCCCTCGCGGACCGGGGCGAGGATCGCGGCGCCGGGGGCCACGTGGCCATCGATCCACGAGACGGCCTGCTGGAGGCTGGCCGGGTCGGCCATGCGATAGCCGTTGGCCTGCGTGCCGAACGCGATCATGGCGGGCCAGGTGGTGGTGGCCACCAGCATGATCAGCAGCGAGACCGACCAGTCGGCGGCCGTCCCGCGTCGCAGCCTGGCTGCCAGCCGGCCGGCGACGAGGCGGATCCCGGCCGCTCCGGCGCCGGCGGCGGCGATCACCACCGGGGCCAGCAGCGGCGTGGCGAACCGGGGATAGTCGGTGGCGGCGCCGGTCAGCACGGCGGCCAGGACGACAGCCAGCGTGACGGCCGTCCAGGCACCGACCACGGTCCACGGGCCGATCGCCCGACGAAGCAGCTCCGCGACCAGGCCGACCGCCAGGCCCACGGTCGCAAGCGCGACCAGGACCAGGGCCGGCCAATACTCGATCAGGCCCTCCACCAGGCGGCCAGGACCCCGATACGCGAGGCTGGCGGGATTCCGGGCGAATTCTGTCCCGCCGGGCAGCAGGAACACGAGCCAGTAGAGCCCGGCCACGGCCAGTGCCACGCCGAGCGGGGCGAGCCGCCGGAGGCGCGGTCGCCATGTCGGCGCGACGCGCATGGCGCTCAGCAGTCCCACCACCACCCCGGTCGGCACGGCGATCGATGCGGTCCCAACGTGCGTCAGCGCGGCGAGGCCGAACAGGAGACCCCCGGCGCTCCACCAGCCCCATTCCCGGCGGGGCGCCTGGCCGGCGCGCATCAGCGCCGCGGCGCCCAGCCACAGGAAGACGATCGCGCCGGCCTGCAGCAGCCCACCGAAGGCAAACAGCTCGAGGAATCGATCGGTGAGCAGCAGGGCGCCAACCACCGTGAGCAGACCCGCCATCCGGGTGCCGAAGAAGGTGGCGCCGGCCAGGTAGCCGCTCAGCCCCAGCGCCACCAGCAGCAGGACGGCAAAGAGGTGGACCCCCAGCATCGGGTCGCCCATGAACCGCACCACCGCGCTCAGCAGCAGCGGCATGACCGGCGGCACGGCCGATGCCGCGCGGTAGTCCGGCACGCTCTCGCCGAGGTACGGCCTGGCTGTCATCAACCACTGGCCGTAGTCGCCACTGCCGATCTCGGAGGTGGCGAGCACCCAGGCACAGCCGAACAGCACCGAGCCGAGCAGGAGGAGCGGCCAGACGGAGAGCGGGGGCCAGCGCAGCGCGATCGGCATGGCACGCTCGGGTCGGCGCACGAATGCTGTGCTCCTCATGTCGCTGCCGCCAGGGCCATGCTGCGATGCGCCGCGCGGAGGTAGACCTTCTCCATCCGATCGGCGAGCAGGTCCCAGTCGTAGTGCCTGGCAGCACGTCGTGCACTGCGCGACATCGACGCCAGGCGCGCCGGATCGGAAAGGAGGCTGGCGAGTGCCTCGGCCATCGACGCGGTCGTCGGGTCACACAGGAGCCCGTCGACGCCGTCGCGCACCAGCGCGGAGGCGGCGCTCATCGGGCCGCGTACCACCAGCGGCACGGTGCCACAGGCCTGCGCCTCCGCCACTGTGATGCCGAAGCCCTCGCGGGCCGATGGCATGACCAGCACATCTGCCGCCTTCATGGCGGCGTACACCCGCGAGCCCTCGACACGGCCGGTGAAGGTGACCCGCCCGGCGAGCCCCAGCCGCACGGCTCGCCCCTCGAGCGCCGCGCGCTCCGGCCCATCGCCGATCACCGAGCAGCGCAGGTCCGGGAAGCTGCCCGCCAGCGCGTGGATCGCCTCCAACAGCAGGTCGACGCGCTTCTCGTCGATCAGCCGCCCGACGAAGATGACGTCCGCCCGCCTCGCAGCCCGCCGCGTGGTGCGGATCGCACCGAGGTCGACGCCGTTGCCCACGATGCGGTCATCGTCGTCGGCGGCGAGGCCCATCCGGCGAGCCGTGAACGCTGAGACCGGCACCCTGACGTCACCAAGCCGACGCGATCCCGACTCGAGCGCGCGCGCGACGCGCGCCACCATCGGGCGCCGTGGCAGGTAGTCATGCCAGTGCTCGCCCCAGAACTCGTGCCACGTGGCGACGAGCGGGGTGCGGGTGAGACGCGAGCCGAGCCATGCGGCGTAGAGGGGCAGGTACGGCGTCGCCGAGCAGTCGATGACGTCCCACGTTTGCCGCAGCAGAACCGGCAGCAGTCGTGCGCTGAATGCCACCGCCTCTCGCACGGTCCGCTTCCCATCGGCTCCGTACAGCGCCGGCGGGCGCCCCACTCCGTGCAGCGTGATCCCGTCCTGGACCATCTCATCCGGGCCATCCCAGAAGCGCCAGGTCAGGTAGTGCACCTCGTGGTGTTCGGCCAGGCGCACCGCGAGCTCGTGATAGCGCTTCTCGGCGCCACCGGTGACGTACGGGTAGAGCGCGTCGTACACGAGGCCGATGCGCAGGCCGGCGAGGCTCACGGCGACTCGATGGTGACGACCAGGAAGCCCGCCATCCCCAGCTCTGCGCCGACGATCAGGAGGGTCTGTGCCAGCGCGGCCAGCTGCCCTCCCATGGCGACCTGCGACCTGGAGGCCCACACCACGAAGAGCATCCCGTCGATCACGAGGCCGAGGACGAACAGGAGCGCAGCGAGCGCCAGGACCCCTTCCAGGTGAAACCAGCGGCGGTAGAGGCGAACCCAGCGATCCTCGTTGCGGAACCCGTGGCTGGCGCCATAGAGCTTGGCCACCACGCCCACCAGGGCGGAGTTCACGCCGATCGCCAGCAGGATCGTGCCGGCAAAGACGGGCTGCCAGCTGAGCGAGCCGATCCCCACCCCGGCCGGCATCGCGAACGACAGCGTGGTGGTGACCAGCCCAAGGGCGATCATGGACAGGCCGGGCAGGGTGAAGAGGAAGTCGGGCGCCGCGAGCAGCAGGAAGCGCATGTGGCGCCAGCCGTCGCGCACGGTGTTGAGCTTGCTCTCGCCCTGTCGGACGTTGTACGCGGCCGGCACCTCGGTGATGGTCATGCCCGCCCGGGCGGCGCTGACGATCATCTCCGAGGCGAGCTCCATGCCCCCGGATCGCAGCTGCAACCGCTCGGGAACGCTGCGACGGAAGGCGCGCAGGCCACTCTGGCTGTCGCCGATCCGGGTGCCGAAGAAGAGCCGGATGACGCCGTTGATGATCGGGCTGCCGATGTAGCGATGCGCCCAGGGCATGGCCCCGCGTGAGATGCCACCGGCGAATCGGTTGCCGACGACCAAGTCCGCGCCGTGCTTGAGCGGCTCGATCAGTGCCGAGAGATCGCTGAAGTCGTAGGTGTCGTCCGAGTCGCCCATCACGATGAATTCGCCGCGCGCCTCGGTGAAGCCGCGCAGGTAGGTCTGGCCGTATCCGCGCCGCCGCTCGTGGACGACCCGGGCACCGGCCTCCTCGGCGAGCTCGACGCTGCGGTCGCTCGACCCGTTGTCGACGACGATCACCTCGCCCTGGAGGCCGGCGCTCTCCAGCCAGCCGCGCGCCTTTCGGACGCAGACGGCGACCGTCTGCTCTTCGTTGAGGCAGGGCATCACGATCGAGACGTACGGGTCGGCGCTGGTCGCGGCGGCCGCGCGGGCAGCAGCGAGCGGTCCTGCGTTCACGGGTCGCACTCCTGCGGGCTGAAGATGGCGATGGCGCCCGGGTGGGCGCCATCGATCAACGGACGACGGTCAGTCGGACTTGTCGCCCTTCCCGTTGGAGCCCTGGCTGCCGCCATGACTCTTGCCGGAGGATGCGAATCCGCTGCCGACGTGCTCGGACTTGGCGCGTGCACCGGTGCAGTGATGCGGGTCGCCGTCGGTCCCGCCCGAGTTGCCCTCGTGGTCACCGTCGTTATCGCCGTCGTTGTCGCCGGTGTTGCCCTCGTGGTTGCCCTCGTGGTCGCCGGAGCAGTCGCCGTACTCGTCCGGTTCAACGTCGCCGTTGCCCAGGTGCGCCGGCTCCGCGCTCATGGCGACGGTGATCTTCACGAACTTGTTGCTCGCCCAGTGACAGAGCTCCACCTTGCCGGACGAGCCGTGGGCCGCAACTGCGCTCACCGCGAAGATCGAGACGATCAATGCCGGGACGAGCGTGGCGACCAGGAATCTCTTGAACGTGTGCATATCGGCGGCTCCTTTTCGTTATGCAAATCGGTCAGGAACCGACCCTACACGGGCACTCGCGGAAGCAGCAATCCCTGACCCCCCCGGACCTTGGGCCCTGTGCACTGCGGCAACGGTGCAGGCCTTCGGCGGCGGACGTCGCGGCCCCGGGACGGGCGGCCTACGATCGCCGCTCGCGGCTGACCAGGCGCCGACGGATGGCGACCAGGGAGATCGGCCAGCGGGAGGTGAGGAGACCCCACAGTCCGCGCGGAGCGAGCACCACGATCACGATCATGAGCAGGCCGAGGGCGACCAGGTAGGCACTCGGGAAGGCCGGGCAGCAGTCCGCCAGCGTCTCCCGCATGAACGTGAAGATGATCGCCCCGACGATCGGGCCCTCGATCCGCCCCAGCCCGCCGATGACCACGATGAAGATCATCTTGACCGTCCAGTCGACGCTGAACGCGGCGGTCGGCTGGATCCGGAGCAGCTGCACATACACGACGGCGCCGGCGATCGCACATCCGACCGACGCGATGACATACACGATCCGCTTGGTCAGCTGCACGTTGACGCCCAGGCCGCTGGCGGCAACCTCGCTGTCGCGGATGGCCGCCAGGCCCAGGCCGAGGCGCGATCGCATCACCAGGGTGACCAGCAGGATGGACCCGAAGCCGACCCCGAGGGCCAGCCAGTAGGTCAGCGCCAGGCGGTCGGCGGCAGGCATTCGCACCAGCGACTGGACGGTGACACCGGTCCCGGCGCCGAGCTCATGCACGTTGGTGACGATGATCCGGAAGACCTCGGCGATGACCCATGTCCCAACCGCGAAGTAGCCGCCGCGCAGGCGGAAGGCGAAGAGCGAGGTGACGGCCGCGATGACGACGGTTGCTGCGGCCAGGCAGGCGATGGCGACCAGCACCGGCAGGCCGGCCAGGTCGGTGAAGACGAACAGGCCGTAGGCGCCGATGCCGACGAACGCCTGCTGCCCGATCGAGACGAGCGCCCCGTAGCCCGCCAGCAGGTTCCACATCTGGGCCATCGCCAGCAGCGCGAAGAACTGGATCAGCAGCCGCATCGTGCTGCTCTCGCCCCAGGCCGGGAGGGTTGCCAGGCCGGCCAGCAGGGCGACGCCCAGCACGACCGTGGTGCGACTGGTGCGCGTCGCCCGCTGAACGCGGAAGTGGGGGGCGACCGGTGCGCCGGGGGCGGTCATGCTTCCCGCGCTCCAGGCCGCGAAAAGAGGCCGGTGGGACGCAGCAAGAGGATGGCCAGGAAGACAAGGTGCCCGGCCAGCACCTGGTAGGCCGGGCTGATCTGGCCCCCGATCGACTGCGAGACGCCCAGGATGATCCCGCCCAGCAGCGTCCCCCACAGCGAGCCGAGGCCGCCGATGATGACCGACTCGAACGCGAAGATGAGGCGAGCCGGGCCGTCGGCCGGACCAAATGTGGTGCGGATTCCCAGGAAGACGCCACCGATCGCCACCGTCCCCAGCGCGATGGCCATGGCGACGCCGTAGATGTGCCGGTTGTTGATGCCGACGATGCGCGCCGCCTCCCCATCGTCCGAGGCAGCCCGCAGCGCCCGCCCCAGCCCCGTCCGGCTCAGCAGCAGCTGGAGCGCGACCAGGATCGTCACCGCCACCGCCAGGGTCAGCAGCGACAGCCAGCCGATCGCGATCTGATCGTTGATCCCCAGGCTGGCGGTCTCAATGGCGCCCGCGTTGAGGCCCTGCGAGTCCGCCGAGAAGACGGTGAGCAGCCCGCTCTGGATGATGACGGCCAGTCCAAAGGTCACCAGTAACGGCGGCAGCACCTCGCCGCGCAGCGTGAAGTTCAGCAGGCTGCGCTGCAGGAGATACCCGATGACCATCATCACCGGGACCACCACCACCAGGCTTTCGAGGGGCCCGATGCCGGCCACGCTCACGATGGCGAGCGACAGGTAGGCCGCCAGCATGCCCAGGTCCCCGTGGGCCAGGTTGACGAGCCGCATCACGCCGAAGCTCAGGGACAGGCCCGTGGCGAGCAGGGCGTACAGGCCGCCGACGAGGATGCCCTGGATGACCGCGTTGACCCAGACCATGGTCAGAAGCCGAAGTACGCGGCGCTGATCTGGGAGCGCGCGAGATCGGCGGGACTGCCCGTCAGGGTGACTCGCCCCTCGAGCAGGCAATAGACCCGATCCGCGGCAGCCAGCGCCTGGTTGGTGTTCTGCTCCACCAGCAGGATGGTCATGCCCGCTGCGCGGATCTGCGGCATGGCGGCGTACAGCTGACCGACCACGATCGGGGCCAGGCCCAGCGACACCTCGTCGAGGAGCAGGAGACGCGGATTGGCCATCAGTGCGCGCCCGATGGCGAGCGCCTGCTGCTCCCCTCCGGACAGCACGGCGGCGCTGCGCCGCGCGACCTTGGCCAGCATCGGGAAGAGGGCCTTGACCGACGCCAGGTTCCACGGTCCGCGGCGGCCAAGGTAGGCGCCAACCTGGAGGTTTTCGTCGACGCTGAGGCTGGGAAAGATGCGCCTGCCCTCCGGCACCAGGCAGATGCCGCCGAGCACGCGCCGATGGGTGGCCACGTCCTGGATCGGCAGGCCGTCGTAGGCCAGCGTCCCGGCTCGCAGCGGGTGGAGGCCGGCGATGACCCGCAGGAGCGTCGACTTGCCCGCCCCGTTGGCGCCGATGATCGCCACCGTCTCGCCCTCCTCGACGGCGACCGATACGTCGAAGAGGGCCTGGAAGTCCCCGTAGAACGCGTTGGCGTTGGCGACCTCCAGCAGGTTCACGCCATCGTCTCCTGGCCGAGGTAGACGGCCTGCACCTCAGGCCTGGCCAGCACCTCGCGGGGCGCGCCCTCGGCGAGCTTGCGGCCCATGTCCATGGCGATCAGGCGGTCGACTGCCGACAGGAGTGCCTCGACGATGTGCTCGATCCAGAGGATCGTCAGCCCGTCAGCCTTCAGCCCTCGGATCGTCTCGATCAGCGCATCGACCTCTGGCTCGGACAGGCCACCGGCAATCTCGTCGAGGAGCAGGAGCCGGGGCCGGGCCGCAAGGGCGCGCGCCAGCTCGAGTCGCTTGCGATCGAGGAGCGGGAGCGACTCGGCCATCACGTTCGCCCGCGGAAGCAGCTGGGTCCGCTCCAGCGCATCGGTGCTGATCGAGGTCGAGTTGGCGCCGTCGGGTCGGCTCGCGCCGGCGTAGGTCGCCGCGAGCAGAACATTCTCGAACACGGTCAACCCCGCAAAGGGGAGGGGGATCTGGAACGTGCGGGCGATCCCGAGCCGGGCCCGGTCGTGGGATGCGAGCCTCGAGATGTCGGCGCCATCCAGCACGATCCGCCCGCGGTCAAGGCGCAGGCTGCCGGTGATTAGGTTAAGGACGCTCGTCTTGCCGGCCCCGTTGGGACCAACGACTCCCAGCGTCTCACCGCGGGCGAGGGAGAACGAGAGGTCGTCGGCCACGACCACTCGCCCGAAGGCCTTGTGGACACCTTCGAGCTCGAGCAGCGCGGTCAATCGCCCCTCGTTCTCCCGCGGGTCTTGCGCCCGGTCAGCTGCCTGGGATCGGCTGGAGCTTGCCGGCCGCGGGGATGGTCGGCTGGTCCTTGTTGCTGACGATGACGAGGTCATAGTCGAAGGACCCGGTGCCCTTCACCCACTGGCCGCCGACGAGCGGGGTCTTGGCGACATTCACGGCGGCGAACGGAGGAAGGTTGGCGCCGTTCCACTCGACGTGCCCCACCACCGTGTCGAGCGCGGTCGCCTTGATCGCGTCGCGGATCGCGCCCTTGTCATCGATGCTGGAGGCCGACTTGAGAGCGTTGAGCCCAACCTCGAAGACCGCGTGAGCGAAGCCGATCGGCTGCGTCCACTGCTTCGTTGTCGCCGCGGTGTAGCCATCGGCGAGCTCCTTCGCGCTGGCACCCGTCAGCGACGAGTGGAATGGATGGTTCGGGCTCCACCACACCTCCGCCGAGAGACCGATGCCGAGATCCGGCCCGAGTGCGTCGACGGACGCCGGGAAGAGCAGCGCCTTGCCGACCGAGGCGGCCTTGGGCTTGAATCCCTGCTGTGCCGCCTGCTGCCAGAAGTTCGTGAAGTCGGGCGGCAGCGGAACGCCGGTCAGGATCTGGGCGTGGCCGTCCTTGAATTTGCTGATCTGGCTGCTGAAGTCCGTCGTGACGATGTTCTCGTACAGCGCGGGGCTGATGAGCGTGTAGCCGCCGGCGGTCAGCGTCGGCGGGAAGCCGACGACCGGGCTGCTCCAGGCCTGGCCATCGCCGTCGTTCGGCCACAGGCCGCCGACGATCTTGTTGGTGGTGATCTGGCTCCACATGTCCGTGAAGACCGCGATGATGTCCTCGAGACCCCAGAAGAAGTGGTAGGACCACGCGAACGGCTGCGTGTCGGGCGGAGCCACGTTGGGATCTCGAAGCAGATACGGCTGCCACGGCGTGACCGTTGAGATGCAGGGCACCCCGTTTGCCTCGCATGCGCCGGATACGGGGTTGGTGGTCTCCGGAGTCGAGGCCACCAGCATGAGGTCGATCCCGTCGTCCTGAATGAGCGACAGGGCAGCCTCGCCTGCCTGGGTCGGGTCGCCCGCGCTGTCCTTGACGAGGATGTCGATCGGGTAGGTCGTCCCGCCGTTGGCGATGCCGGCGCCGATCGCGCTCTTGACGCCGCCAAGGACGAATTCGTCCGCCTCGGCGAAGGCCGAGAACGGGCCGGTTGTCGGAGTGACATACCCGATCTTCAGATGGCGACCGATCGGGCCGGTTGACGCGCCCGCCGATGCCCCCGCCGACGCCAGGGCGGAAGCGGATGGCGATGCCGTGACGCCGCACGCGGCAAGGAATGCGGCGATGGCCGCCGACCCGGCGCCCATGGCCGTCAGGCGCATGAACTCGCGCCGATCGATTGGGCGAGTCAGCCTCGCCAGCAGGGCCTCCCGTTCGGCTCGTTCGACCTGTTCGTCAGCCACCGGTGCTCCTCCTTGTGTACTGGCCCCGGCGCAGACGGCCGGGCTGGACGTGGGTGAACCGCTCGACCGCATGGCCGAGAGACAGTCGACGCGGCTCGAACACGTCGGCCAGGATGGCTCGGAGCTGCCCATCGGACACGCGGACAGGCGCACGCGTGGGTGCCCGCATGAGGCCGATGCCGGGCGTCACGAGGTGGGGCAGATCGCCGAGCAGCGCCCGGCGGGTCCCGGGGCGGCGGACCGTCCACCGCCGGATACGACCCGGCCGGGGAGAGCGTCGTACACGACACGGCGCACGATCGGTCTCCTCAACGCTAGCTGAGACCGCGACGGATGCGAAAGACCCGCGCGGAAACGCAGTATCCGGCGGCCAAGAATCCGATGTCAAGCAAACCGGTGCGGGCGCTCGACGAACCCGGCGCTACGTCCGCTCCGGCGGGAAGGGACGTAGCGCCCTGCCAATGGTTCAGGCCGTGGCGGAGGCCTCCGCCTTGGCCGGAGCCGGGTTGAAGATCGAGCCGAGGGTGAACCCGTACACGAAGTGCCACAGGTAGACGGCCAGCAGCCACATCCACGGCTGGTGTACGCCGTCCTTGACGTTGACCAGGAAGAGGCCGGCGCTCGTGCCGGGGCCGGCGAGATTCGGGAAGAGGTTGATCCACCACACCGCGCTGAGCGTGGCGAGGATCAGACCCCAGATAACCCCCTTGACGATGTTGCCGACCAACGTGCTGGAAATGGGGAGCATCGGAAAGATGCCGAAGGCGAAGACCACGGCGAAGGCAACGCCCTGGGCGTAGTGCGCGGCCGCGCCGAACGCCGTCAGCATCACCGGGTCCTGCATCTTATCGGGGGACATCTCCGAGTTCCCGAAGACGAGGTACCCGTTCAGCAGGTTGAAGTTCAGGTCGGGCAGGCCGATGCCGTGGTACCACATGCCCAGGTTCGTCGTGACATGCGTGGCGATGAAGCCCGCCACGATGGCCACGAGCAACTTGTGCTTCGCGACGTACTGCCGCCAGTCCTCGATATACGCATTGTTCACGGCGTCGCCATCCCTTTCCTCACGTCGTCGCAGGTCGCCGCGACGGATGCGGTTCGCGAAGGGAACAGGCGCCGCAGTGTGAGCGACGGTGCGCTCTGGCGAACAGAACGGATAGTAGTCCTCACCGTCAATGGCCCCGCGAGTTCTCGCGCCATATGACCCGGTGGCGCGGCGTGCCTATCGGAAGCGCGAGAAGTCGGGAGGCCGTTTCTCTTCGTAGGCCAGGAATCCTTCCTTGCCCTCGTCCGTCTCGGTGTACAGGTGCAGCCCGTCGAAGACGAGGTTCTGGATCCCGACGATGTGATCCGTGTCGGCGTTGAAGGAGTGCTTGAGGAACCGCATCGCGGTGGGCGAGTAGCCGGCGATCTTCTTCCCCCACGCCACGGCCGTGGGGACCACCTGGTCGGGTGCGACCACCGCGTTCACCAGCCCCCAGCGCTCGGCGGTGGCGGCGTCGTACTGCTCCAGCAGGAACCAGATCTGGCGGGCGCGCTTCTCGCCGACCACGCGCGCCAGGTACGCGGTGCCGAAGCCGCCGTCGAACGACCCGACGCGCGGCCCGGTCTGGCCGAAGCGCGCCGTCTCCGAGGCGACGGTCAGGTCGCACAGGACGTGGAGCACGTGTCCGCCGCCGATGGCGAACCCGTTGACCGCCGCGATCACCGGCTTCGGGATGGCCCGGATCACGCGGTGCAGCCGCTCGATCTCGAACAGGCCGCTCTCGGTCGGCCCGTAATCGCCGGTCTCCGCGCGCTGCTTCTGGTCGCCACCGGCGCAGAAGGCTCGGTCGCCGGCGCCGGTGAGCACGACAGCGGCGACCGTCGAATCGGCCCACGCCGCCCGAAATGCGGCGATCAGCTCGTCGACGGTGCGCCCACGAAACGCGTTCATCCGCTCCGGGCGATTGATGGTGATGATCGCGACGCCGTCATCGGTCTCGTACCGGACGTCCGTGAAGCCCTTCTCAGTCATTCGGTCACCTCGTTGGCCGTGCGGCTCGCCGAACGAGACGCGTACCCGTATCGAAGATGAGCGCCTCCAGGCGCGTATCGTACGGAGCGCATGAGCCACATGTCGGGAGAGTTGACGAGGGCGAGCCGAAATGCAGAAACCACTGACCGGCATCAAGGTCCTGAGCTTCGAGATCCAGGTCGCCGGCCCTTACTGCAGCATGATGCTCGCCGACCAGGGAGCCTCCGTCATCAAGGTCGAACAGCCCGGCTCGGGCGACACCGCACGTGGTGGCGCGCCCCTGATCACGAATGACCAGGGCGAGACGCAGAGCGGCTACTTCCTTCGCTTCAACAGGAACAAGCGCAGCCTCACCCTCAACCTGAAGAGCGAGGCCGGGCGGGAAATCTTCCGCGATCTGGCCAGGGGATCGGATGTCCTGATCGAGAACTTCCGACCCGGGCTGCTGACCGAGATGGGACTCGGCTACGACGACCTGTCGCGTGACAATCCGGGCCTTGTCTACGCCAGCATCACCGGCTTCGGGAGCATGGAGGGCTACCTGGGGCCGTACAGCAGGCGCCCCGCCTACGACATCGTCGCCCAGGCGATGGGCGGACTGATGGCCACCTGCGGACAGGCCGGTGGGCCACCGACCTGGCTGGGCGTGGCCCTCGGCGACATCGCCTCCGGCATGAACGCGGCGTATGCCATCACCCTCGCCCTCTTCCAGCGCGCGCAGACCGGCAAGGGCCAGTACATCGACGTGTCGATGTACGACACGATCATCGGCCTGGCCGAGCGCTCGGTGACCGCCTACTCGCTCACCCAGAAGGTCCTCGAGCGAGGACGTGAGCCGTACATGGCGCCGTGGGGACCCTTCGCCTGCAGCGACGGGTGGGTCGCCCTGATCGTCGCCACCGAGCGCGACTGGGGCCGCTTCTGCGAAGCCATCGGCCGCCCCGACCTTGCCGACCAGGCGGGCGCCACCTCCGGTCCCGAGCGGGCGCAGAACATGGCCGGCTGGCTGGGCGAGATCATCGCCGGCTGGTTCAGCGGCCAGACCACGGCTGCGGCCACCGAGCAGTTGCTGGCGGCCGGCCTGCCGGTCGGCCCGGTGCAGAATGCGCAGGATATCTACGACTGTCCCCACGTCGAGGCCAGGGGGATGCTGATCGACGTTCCCGATCCCGTCCTCGGGACGGTGAAGCTGGTCGGGTCGCCGTTCAAGATGTCCGGCAATCCCGAGCCGATGGCGAGCGCCGCGCCCTTGCTGGGCGAGCACAACAGGGAGATCCTCCACGAGATGCTCGGCTATTCCGATCAGAAGCTGGCCGAACTGCAGCTGGAAGGGGTCCTCTAGATGCCCACCTCGGACGAGGTCGCCGTCGTGAGCGCGGTGCGCAGCCCGTTTGGCAAGTTCGGCGGCGCGCTGCGGGACTTCACCCTGCCCGAGCTCGGCGGACCGGTCGTGGCGGAGGCGGTCCGTCGCGCCGGGATCGAGCCGGGGGACGTCGAGGAGGTTGCGATCGGGGTCAACCTCCCCGGAGCCGACCGCTCGATCGCCCGGCAGGTGCTGATCGGGGCCGGTATCCCCACCTCGCGAGTGGCCTACACGATCGACCGAGCGTGCTGCTCCTCGATGGCGGCGACCTCGATGGCCTCGCGCTCGATTCGGCTTGGCGAGGTGAAGATCGCCGTGTCGGGCGGCACCGAGAACATGAGCAAGGTGCCCTACTTCCTGACCGCGCAGCGCTGGGGCCATTCCCTGGGAGACGTCGTGCTCAAGGATCAGCTGGTCATCGCCGACCCGATGACCGGCAAGCCGCGGGCGGTGCAGGTGGCGGACGAGGCGGAGGAGTACGGCGTCACCCGCGCCGCGCAGGACGCCTGGGCGGTGCGCAGCCACGAACGCTACCTGGAGGCGCGCGCGGCGGGCAAGTTCGCGGACGAGGTCATGCCGATCTCGGTTCCCCAGCCCAAGGGTGAGCCGGTCATCTTCGCCGAGGACGAGTCGCCCCGCCCGGGCACGACGGTCGAGAAGCTCGCCGCCCTGCCGACCATCTACGGCAGCTCGACCGTGACCGCCGGCAACGCCCCGGGCCTCAGCAGCGGAGCGTCGGCGATGGTGCTCATGGCGCCGCAGGAGGCCGAGCGACGCGGGAAGGAGCCGCTCGCCGTGCTGATCGGCTGGGCGATGGCCTCGGGGCACCCGGACCGGATCGCCTCGATCCCGGCTGAGGCCGCGAGGCTGGTGCTCGCCAGGGTCGGCATGACAATCGACGACATGGACCTGATCGAGATCAACGAGGCCTTCGCGGCGGTTCCGCTGGTGTCGACGCTGATCCTGGCCGGCAACGACCCCCAGAAGGCCGAAGCGCTCAGGAGCAGGACGAACGTCAACGGTGGTGCGGTGGCGATCGGCCACCCCACCGGTGCCACCGGCGCGCGCCTGATCATGACCATGATCTACGAGCTGCGCCGACGCCGGGCGGCCGGCGAGAGCCGCCCGTACTACGGGTTGGCCACCATCTGTGGCGGCATCGGGGAGGCAGAGGCGATCGTCGTCAGGGTGTCGGCCCCACCACGGTGAGCGGGAGGCGCGGACACGAGCGACGGGCCGATCTGATCCCCTTGCGCGCGGACTACGCGCCTGACGGGCGGGAGCATCCGGGCGAGTTCCCGTACGCGCGCGGGATCAGCGCCGAGCCGGGGCCATGGATCATGGGCCAATACGCCGGCTTCGGCACCGCGGCCGAGACGAACGCGCGCTTCCGCGCGCTGCTAGAGGCCGGCAGCACCGGTTTCTCGGTGGCGCTGGACCTGCCCACGCAGATGGGCCTCGACTCCGATGACCCGGCCGCGGCCGGAGAGGTCGGCAAGGTGGGCGTCGCGATCGACAGCCTGGCCGACGTCGAGACCCTCATGGACGGCATCCCGCTCGAGCGGATCAGCCAGGTGCGCACCACCGCCAACTCGATCGGCTACATCTGGGCGGCGATGTTCGTGGCCCTCGCCGAGAAGCGAGGCCTCGACCCGAACGCCTTCGGGATGTTCATCCAGAACGACGTGCTCAAGGAGTACATCGCCAGGGGCACGCAGATCTTCCCGGCGGAAGCGTCCCTGCGCCTGTCGGTGGACGTCCTGGAGTACGTCGCCCGTCGCATGCCGCGCTGGGTGCCGCTCGCCGTCTCGGGCTACCACATTCGCGAGGCGGGATCCGACGCGGTGCAGGAGATCGCCTTCACCTTCGCCAACGCCATCGCGTACCTCGATGCCGCGGTCGCCCGCGGCGTCTCGATCGATGCCGTGGCGCCGACGCTGTACACGTTCCTGTCAGCCAACATCGACCTCCTCGCCGAGGTGGCGAAGTTCCGGGCGGCGCGGCGGACGTGGGCGACCCTCATCCGCGAGCGCTACGCGCCAGCTGACCCGCGCAGCGAGCAGCTGCGCATCTTCGTCTTCACCGCCGGCTCGTCGCTGACCGCCCAGCAGCCGATGAACAACGTGGTGCGGGCGACGGTGGAGGCGCTGGCCGCGGCGCTCGCCGGGGTGCAGACGATGCACGTGTGCGCCTATGACGAGGCGATCGGCGTGCCGACCGAGGCGGCCGCTACCCTCGCGCTGCGCACCCAGCAGATCGTCGCCCAGGAGACCGGGCTGACCGAGACCGTCGATCCGCTGGGCGGCTCGTACGCGATCGAGGCGCTGACCACCGAGATGGCGGAGAGGATCGGGGCGCTGCTGGCCGAGATCGAGCGCCGCGGCGGTGCGCTGGCCTGCATCGAGTCCGGCTGGTTCGCCGACGAGATCGCCTCGTCCGCCTACCTCCAGGCCCAGGCGGTGGAGAGCGGCGACAGGCCGGTGATCGGCGTCAACCGCTTCGCCACCCCGTCGGAGGCGATCACGGTCTTCGGCAGCGACCCAGCGGGCGAGCAGCGTCAGCGGGACAGCCTGCGAGACCTCCGGCTGCGGCGCTCGGCCGATGAGGTGACCCGCTGCCTCGACCTCGTCGAAAGCGCAGCCCGCTCCGGGGAGAACATCGTTCCCGCCTGCGTGGAGGCGGTGAAGGCGTATGCGACGGTGGGCGAGATCGTGGGACGCCTGCGCGCGGTGTTCGGCGAGTGGCGGCCCTCGCGCTCTTTCTGATCAGCCCCGGAACCCGATGCGCTGGCGCCCGACCTCGACCACCTCAGGGCCGCCCGCATGGATCGGCTCCGCGATCGTGCCTGCATCGAGGCTCCAGGTCGTATGCTGTGAACCACATCGCGACCCACCGTGCGGGCCGGACCGAGCCGCCAGCGACGCGCGTCGAGGTGGTGCTGGCGTACGACAACAACGGCGGAACGAGGTCCGATGATGAGATTCGGCGTCTTTCTCCCTGTTTCCGGCAGGGCCGCGGTGCCCGAGGTCCTGACCGATGCAGCCCGCCAGGCAGAGACCCTCGGCTTCGAGTCGGTCTGGGCAGCCGAGCGAATGGTGAATCCGTGGGAGATGACGACTCGCTACCCGTACAACGAGACCGACCAATGGTTCGTGCCGCCGGAGAGCCCCTTCCTCGAGACGCTGACGGCCCTGACCTTCCTCGCCGGCGTCACCACCACCATCTCCCTGGGTGCGAGCGTGATCGTCCTGCCGTACCGCCATCCCCTGTTCACCGCCAGGGTGGCCACGTCCATCGACACGCTCTCCAAGGGTCGGCTGATCCTCGGCGTGGGGATCGGCTGGATGCCCGAGGAGTTCGAGGCGCTGGGGATCTCGTTCAAGGACCGCGCCGGCATGTCCGAGGAGCAGCTCCAGATCTTCAACCTGCTCTGGGCCCAGGATCGGCCGAGCTTCAAGGGTCGCTACTACTCATTCGACCCGGTTGCGGTCAACCCGCGGCCGGTCCAGCAGCCGCGCTTCCCGATCTGGATCGGCGGCGAGAGCACGCCGGCCCAGCGCCGCGCCGCGCGGTACGGCGACGCCTGGTTCTCCTACTTCGTGAAGACGACGGCAGCCGAGCTCGCCGCCCACTTCAAGGAGCTGCAGGGGATGGCCGTCGAGGCGGGGCGAGCCCCGGATGCCGTCAAGCTGTGCTCGGTGCGCCCGATCGACGTCACGGACGACCCGGTTCCGCAGGAGGAAGAGACGCTGCGGGGCACGCCCGAGCAGCTCATCACCGCCCTGCGGCGCTTCGAGGAGATCGGCGTCCAGCACATGGCCCTCCAATTCCATCGCGGTCGCTGGCCCGAGCGCAGGGAGCAGATCGAGAGGTTCGGCCGGGAGGTCATCCCAGCCTTCCGGAGCTGAGGGAATCCTGACCGGTCGGATCCGCCACTCGGACGCAGGAGCCATGAGAAGAGCAGCCGACGTTCCCCTGACCTACAACGCCGTGGACATCCTCGAGCGCAACCTGGACGCGCGGGCTGACAAGGTCGCCCTCTCCAGCGTGGGCCGCACCATGACGTTCGGCGAGGTATCACGCGAGGCCAACCAGGTCGGCAACGCGCTGGTCGACCGGCTCGGGCTGCGTCTCGGGGAGTTTGTGGCGATCCTGTGCCTCGACCAGGCGGAGTGGGCGACCTCCTTCTTCGGCATCCTGAAGGCCGGCGGCGTGGCGGTCGGCATCAACACCACCGCGACGCCCGGCGACTGCGCCTACATCCTGCGCGACTGCCGTGCCAGGGTGCTGATCGTGCACGACTCCCTCCTGCCGACGGTCGACAGCATCCGCGAGGGCCAGCCCTTCCTGGAGCATGTCGTCGTGGTCGGGGGCGCGGCGGGCGCGTCCGACCTGGCCTACTCCGAACTCGTTGCCGGAGCGGCGACCGAGATGGCCTCCGCCCCGACCCACCGCGACGACCCGTGCATGCTCAACTACTCCAGCGGGACGACGGGAGAGCCGAAGGGCATTCCCCACGCCCACAAGGACCTGCCGCTGACCGCCCAGCTGTATGCGGTCGACGCCATCGGGCTGCGCGAGGACGACGTCACGTTCAGCGTGGCGAAGCTCTTCTTCACCTACGGCTCCGGGGGCAACCTGATCTGGCCGTGGTACGCAGGGGCCAGCATCATCCTGTCGGCCGCGCCATCGCGCACCGCCACGAACCTGCTGGAGACGATCGATCGGTTCAGGCCGACGGTCCTCAACGGCGTGCCGACCAGCTACGCCTCGATGATGGCCGTCGACCGATTCACGGAGACCTATGACCTCTCCTCGATCCGGATGTGCATCTCGGCCGGCGAGGCACTGCCGGTGGCCATCTGGCACGACTGGAAGAAGGCCACCGGCCACGAGATCGTGGAGGGCATCGGCACGACCGAGAACTTCGCGCTGTACCTCACCAACCGGCTTGGCGACACGCGGCCGGGCAGCACCGGCAAGCCGGCCGACGGATACGAGGTCGCCATCGTCGACGGAGACGGGCGGCCGGTGCCGCGGGGCGAGGTCGGCAACCTGATCGTCAAGGGCGAGACGGCTGCGCTCGGCTACCTGCACCAGTACGAGAAGAGCCACCAGACCTTCCGGGGCGAGTGGCTGGCGACCGGCGACCGATTCTACGAGGACGCCGATGGCTACTACTGGTACGTCGGTCGCTCGGACGACATGCTCAAGGTCGGCGGGATCTGGGTCTCACCGCTGGAGATCGAGAACACGCTGACCCGGCATGACGCGGTGCGTGAATGCGCGGTCATCGGGCACCCCGACCAGTCGGACCTGATCAAGCCCAAGGCCTTCGTCGTCCTGCATGCCGGCTACGCAGCATCCGAGGAGATGGGCAGGGAGCTGATCGCCTACTGCGCCCGCGAGCTGGCTCCTTTCAAGCGTCCGCGCTGGGTCGAGTTCGTCGACGAGCTGCCCCGCACGACGACCGGCAAACTGCAACGCGCAAAGCTGCGCTGAGGGCCCGATGACCACCTACACGCTGTCACTGACGGAGATCGGCAAGGACGACGTCCAGCGCTGCGGCGGCAAGGGCGCCAACCTTGGCGAGCTGACCAGGATCGGGGCGCAGGTGCCGCCCGGGTTCTGCATCACCGCGCAGGCATTCGACCACCTGATCGAGGCCAGCGGACTGGAGGGCCCGATCGCCGAGATCGCCGCGCGGCTCGATTTCGAGGATCTCAATGGCCTCGAGGCCGAGACCGCCCGGATCCGCGGCATGATCGCGGCGGCGCCGATGCCCGCCGACCTGGAGGCAGAGATCCTTGACCGTTACCGGGCGCTGGTCAGCGCCGCGAACCGGTTCGTGGCGGTCCGTTCATCGGTCGGCGTGAAGGACAGCCCGATCTCGTCCTTCCCGGGGATGATGGACACCTACCACTACGTGCTGGGCGAGCCCGATCTGCTGGCGAAGATTCGCGAGTGCTGGGCGTCACTCTGGACGGCGCGCGCCGCGTTCGCTCGCCACCACCAGGAGATCGCGCAGGACGCCGGCATCATCGCCCCGGTGATCCAGCTCATGGTCAACGCCGACTGCGCCGGCGTGCTGTTCACGGCCAACCCGATCACCGGCGCCACCACCGAGATCGTCGTCGAATCCAACTGGGGGATCGGCGAATCGGTCGTATCCGGCAGGTCGATGAACGACTTCTTCGTGCTCGACAAGGAGAGCCTGGCGGTCAGGGTCAGCCGGGTGGCCCGCAAGAACGTGATGGTGACGATGGACCTCGGCAGGGGCTCCGGACGCGTGGAGCAGGAGGTGCCGGCGACCCGGGCCAGCGAGCCGACGCTGTCGGAGGCACAGCTCATCGAGCTGGGCCGGACGAGCATGAAGATCGAGGATCACTTCGGATTCAACGTCGACATCGAGTGGGCATACCAGGATGGGACCCTCTATATTCTGCAGGCCCGCCGCATCCGGTCGATTCCGAGCCCACACAACGGCTGACCCCCCACTTTGAGAGGAGCATCAGAATGGCTCAGCGCACGGTCGATTGCCACAATCACTGGTACCCGCCGGACTACCTCGCGTACCTCGTCAGCCGGACGGAGTTTCCGTACGCGC
>JBGQCU010000025.1:0-22470 GCA_041495495.1 Candidatus Limnocylindria bacterium | reverse complement strand
GGGATCGCGGTCAGGCCCAGCTGGCCCATGCGCGTGAAGAGCGTCCGGTCGTAGCGCTCCTCCTCGTCGCGGCGGGCGACGGTCGGCGCCAGCTCGCGCTGGGCGAAGTCGCGGGCGGTGTCACGAACGGCGCGCTCCTCCTCGCCGAGGGCGAACGGGTCCGGCCGCGTGGGCGCCGCGGTGCTCGCCATCAGCCGATCCTGGTCCCCCGCTTGTCGTAGCGATAGAAGCCGCGCCCCGTCTTTCGACCCAGGTGCCCGGCGGCAACCATCTGGCGCAGGAGCGGCGCGGCCCGGAACTTCGGGTCGCCGAAGCCGCGGTACAGGACGTCGAGCACGCTGAGCATCACGTCGTTGCCGACGAAGTCGGAGAGCTCCAGCGGGCCCATCGGGTGGTTCAGGCCCAGCTTCGCGCCGGCGTCGATGTGCTCGGCGCTGCCGGTGCCGTCCATCAGCGCGAAGACCGCCTCGTTGATGAACGGGCCGAGCATGCGGTTGACGATGAAGCCGGGGTAATCCTTCGACTCGATCACCGTCTTGCCGAGCTGCTCCGCGAATGCCCGTGCCGCGGCCTGCGTGGCGTCATCGGTCTCCAGCCCCCGAATGATCTCGATCAGGTTCATCACCGGGACGGGCGAGAAGAAGTGCAGGCCGATGAAGCGGCTCGGCCGGTCGGTGGCGGTGGCCAGGCCGGTGATGCTGATGCTGCTCGTATTGCTGGCGAAGATGGCGCCCGGGTCGGCGACGCCGGAAAGCAGCTGCCAGGTCTGGCGCTTGACCGATTCATCCTCGAAGACCGCCTCGATCAGGATGTCGTGGCCGGCCGCGCCATCCGCCCCCACGCCGGTGGAGATGCGGGCCAGGATGGCGTCCGCATCTCCCTGCGTCAGCCTGCCCTTCTCGACCTGCCGCGCCAGGTTGCCGGCGACCCGCGCCTTGCCCTTCTCGGCCAGCTCCGCGGTACGGTCCGCGAGTGTCACCCGCTTGCCGGCCGTGGCGCTCACCTGGGCGATGCCGTGGCCCATCAGGCCGGCGCCGATGATGAAGACGCGATCCAGGCTCACGGGGGCTAGCCTACCAGCCGTTCCGCGGCCGAGATCGGATCGAGGCGGCGCTCCGCGACGGCGCCAATCAGCTCCTCCCAGTCGGGGTGGACCGCGGCGCGGCGAGCGCCCATCTCGGCCAGCGCGCGCTGGACCTGGTGGCTGGCGCGCTGGCGGAGCTGCTGTGGGGAGCGGGCCACTGCCTGGTGCGCGTCGATCGCGTCGACCAGGGCGGCCACCCCGTCGCCGGTGGTGGCGGTGGTGAGCAGGATCGGCGGGGGCATGCGCGTCACGCGGCCGCCGGCGGTCGAGAGCATGGCGCGCAGGTGGCGGGCGGCCAGGTCGGCGCCGGGCCGGTCACCCTTGTTGACGACCAGCAGGTCGGCGACCTCGAGCAGGCCGGCCTTGATGGCCTGCACCTCGTCCCCCATCTCCGGCACCTCGACCACCACCGTTGTCTCGGCCAGGCGCGCGATCTCGACCTCGCTCTGTCCGGCGCCGACCGTCTCGATCAGGATCGGGTCATAGCCCGCGGCATCCAGCGCCGCGGCCGCGATCCAGGTCGCTGCGGCAATCCCGCCCAGCTCTCCCCGGCTGGCCATCGAGCGCATGAAGACGTCGCGGTCCGCGGCGTGCTCCATCATCCGGATGCGATCGCCCATGATCGCGCCGCCGGTGTACGGCGAGGACGGGTCAACCGCCAGGATCCCGACCCGCCGGCCACGGCGCCGCCACTCCTCGGTGAGCGCGTTGACGAGGGTCGACTTGCCGCTTCCCGGCGGCCCGGTAATGCCAACCAGGTGGGCCCCACGTCCCGCCCTGAAGAGGGCCGGCAGCAGCTCGCGCAGCCCGGGAGCGTCGTTCTCGATCGCGGTCAGCAGGCGCGCCAGTGCCAGCCGCTGCCCGGCCGCGGCGCCGCGCAGCAGCTCCGGGAGGTCGGCCACGACCGGCTAGCCGCGCCGGCGCGCGTGCTCGCGGAAGTAGCCCGCGATCTGCCCGATGCTGGTCCCGGGACCGAAGACCTCCGCAATCCCCACGGCCTTGAGCTTCGCCACGTCGGCATCGGGGATGATGCCGCCGGCGGCGATCAGCACGTCGTCCATGCCGCGGCCGCGGCACAGCTCCACGACCCGCGGCAGGAGCGCCATGTGGGCCCCGGACAGGATCGACATGCCGACCACGTCGACGTCCTCCTGCTCGGCGGCGTCGGCGATCATCTCCGGCGTCTGGCGCAGCCCGGTGTAGATCACCTCGAAGCCCTCGTCGCGCAGGCCGCGGGCGAGCACCTTGGCACCGCGGTCGTGGCCATCCAGGCCGGGCTTGGCGATCAGGACGCGGATCGGCAGGGTGCGGGCGAGATCGGTCATGCGGGAGTCGATTCTACCGGGCCGCTGAGCCGATCGATGGTCGCCGCCATGCTGATGTCCTTCGCGGTCAGGCCGTGCGACGCCTTGGTCGTGATGTGAAAGGTGACCCGCCTCCAGTTGATCTGGATATCGGGGTGATGGTCGGCCGCCTCGGCGGCATCGGCAACGCGGGTGACGAGGGCGATCGCGTCCCGGAAGGTCTCGCAGCGAATCGTGCGCACCAGCTCCTCCCCCTGGCGCCGCCACTCGGGCACCGCGGCGAGCGCCGCGGCGATCTCCGGCTCGGACAGCAACGGGGCGTACGGCATCGGCCTAGCGGTCGGACGTGTGACCGATGAAGGTCAGGAACTCGGACCGTGTTCGGGCGTCGGCACGGAAGGTGCCGAGCATGGCGCTGGTGACCATGGTCGCCTCCTGCTTGCGCACGCCGCGCATCACCGTGCACAGGTGGGTCGCCTCGATCACGCAGCCGACACCCTTGGGGTGCAGGCGCTCCATCAGGAAGGTGGCCACCTGCTGGGTCATCCGCTCCTGGACCTGGAGCCGATGCGCGTACATGTCGACGATGCGCGGGATCTTCGACAGGCCGATGACCCGGCCGCGAGGAAGATAGCCGACGTGCGCCTTCCCGAAGAAGGGGAGCAGGTGGTGCTCGCACAGCGAGAAGAACTCGATGTCGCGGACCACCACCATCTCGTCGTAGTCGACCTCGAAGGCGGCCCCGTTGAGGAGCACCTCGGGATCGGTGGCGTAGCCGTCGGTCAGCTCGGCGTACATGCGCTGCACGCGCTCCGGGGTGCCGACCAGGCCGGCGCGCGCGGGGTCCTCGCCGAGCTCGGCCAGCAGGGTCCGGATCGCGTCGGGGATGAGGCTGCCCGGCGTTCGCTCGTCCACGGAACGCATGCTAGCAGGCGACCTGCGCGGGCTAGGCGTGGCGCATCGGCGGCGGTAGACTCGGCCTCCTGCCCGCCGAATCCGCAGGGACGAACGGGAACCGGCCGACCGCCATGCAGATCCACCGCCCGACCTCTCCATCGCTGCGCCTGCCGCTGCCGCGCCCCGCCGGCGACCGGCTGAGCGGGCCGCTCGGCCGCCGGCTCGACGACCGCTACCACTACCTGCGGCGGGTGATGGCCGGCGGCAGGGAGCCGATCGAGGCGGTCGTGGTCGGGCCCGGCGGCACGTGGGCTCTCACCCTGCGCGCCCATGCCGGCCACTACCGGAAGCGAAACGGGCACTGGTATCACTGGAGCGCGGCCACCGATTCCTGGATCCCGTGGGATGCGGCGCCGATCACCACCGCCCGCCTCGCCGGCCACCGGCTGGAGATGTACCTGGAGCGGGCGACGCTGCCGTCGACCGTGACTGCCTGCCTGGCGGCGCCGCGCGGCGTCGAGATCGAGTGGGACGCCGGCCAGCGCCCCGGGATCCAGGTGATCCGTGAGGTGGACGCGCTGGCGGCCCGAGTAAGCGCCACCGTGACCCTGAGCAAGGCCCAGGTCGATCGGATCGTGGCGCTGCTCGATCCACGCCAGCCACTGCCGAGGCTTGGGCACCCTGCGCGCTCGGCCGAGCCGCGAGGTTGAGCCGCGTCGGCTGAACCCCGGCAGGGCTCGGCTATGATCCGGGCCCGATGACCGAGCCGGCTCCCCAAACTCGAGGCAGCGTGGTGGGCGCTCCGGGGAGCGGCGCTTCGCTTCTGCGCCTGCTCGCCGCCTCCGCTGCCGCAGCTGCGCTCGGGGCCAGCCTGGCGATCGCCTGGCTCGAGCCGCCGCTTGCGGTGGTGCTGGTGTGGCCCTTCCTGTTCGTGCTCCCCGGCTGGGCGATCGTGGGCTGGGTGCGCCCTCGGATCTCGGCCACCGGCCGCCTCGGCCTGGCCATCGTGCTGTCGGTGGCGCTCAGCGCGCACCTGGTCTACTGGCTCTCCCTGGCGACCGGCGGCTATCACCGCGAAACGATCTTCGCGGTCGTCGCGCTCCTCGCGCTCCCCATCCCGATCGGCCTGCTGCGGGGTGGGTCCGTCTCCATCGGCCAGCAGGCCGCCGCCGGCTGGCATGCGGTGCGGCGCGACTGGGCCGCCTTCGCCTTCGCCCTTGCCGCTGCCCTCTTCGTCGGTGGGGTGCTGGCCTCGGGCCTGTGGCGGGCAACGCCCAACGGCATCGCCGCAGGAGGCTCGAACTGGAGCGACCTGGGCGTGCACCTCTCGATCGCCCAGTCGCTGAACGCGGGCAACTTCCCGCCCCAGGTCCCCTACTTCGCCGGCGAGCCGCTGATCTACCACTGGTTCGCCGATTTCCACGCCGCGATCGTGGCACGGGCGGCGGGGATCTTCGCCATCCCCAGCTTCGTGGTCTCCTCGGCGATCCTGGCTGGCGCCCTGGCCCTGTTGGTCCATGGCCTGGCACGCACCCTGCTGCACGGCCGCGGCGCGCGGCGCGCGGCGCTGCTCGCCGCGGCGCTGGTCATCTTCGGTGGCGGGCTCGGCTGGATCCGGCTGATCGGGGACCTGGTGAACGGGACGACCGTCGGGAACCTGGTCATCGGCAAGGGCGACCTGGTGGGGCTCGTCACGGCCAACTCGTACGACAACGCCTGGCTGACCGAGTGGCCCTTCTTCCGGATCCCATCGGTGATGGGCACCGGGCTGCTCGTGCACCGCGCCACCACCGCCGGCCTGCCGATGCTGGTCGCCGCCGTCCTGCTGCTCGTGGCCGGACTCCCCAGCGCACGTGCGCGAGCCGCCGGCTGGCGCGACCGGCCGGCGCTGATCGGGTTGGCCGGGCTGATGGGCGCTCTCCTCGCGCCCTTCCATTTCTTCTTCTTCCCCGCCTTCCTGCTGCTGGCGCTCGGCTGGGTAGCGGTCGGCGGGCGTCTCTTCGACCGTGATGCGCCGCGCAACGGGCTGTTGCTGCTGGCGCCCTACGTCCTGGCCCTACCGTTTGCACTGGCTGCGCTGGTGCAGGCCCGCTCGGGCGGCGCGCTGCACGTGGTCGCCGGCTGGGAGTCGGCGCCGTTCGCGGATGGACCCTGGGCCGTCCTCTTCTTCTACCTGAGCAACCTGGGGATCCCTTTCCTGCTGGCGCTGCTTGCCCTGGTCCTGCCGCGCGTTCCGCGCCGCGCCTTCCTGGCCTTCTGGCTGATCGCCCTCTTCGTCGTGCCGAACGTGGTGCAGGTCAGCGTCATCGGCTTCGACATGAACAAGTTATTCCAGGCGATGTGGGTCGCGGTTGCCATCCTGGCCGCGTGGCTGATCCGGCGCTGGCCGGCCCCGGCGCTGGCGGCGGTGCTGATCCTGAGCGTTCCCTCCCCGCTCCTCGTGTCGGCCTGGACCGCGTTCAACCGGGAGGTGGTGCTGGGCTGGAGCGAGGTCGCCGCGTCCGACTGGATCGCCGCCAACACGCCGGAGCGCAGCGTCTTCGTGACCAACGGCTGGCTCAACTCACCGACCGATCCGGCCGGTCGCCTGCGCGTGCTCACCTTCACGCCGTACATCGCCAATCTCGGCTACTCGCCCGATCAGCGGTACGCGGCGGTCGACACCATCTACTGCTCCGGCAGCGCCGACGTGGCGGCGCAGCTGACCCGATCGCTGCGCGCCGCGTACCTGCTCGACACCGGTCCACCGCGCGACTGCGTCGAGACCGTCTTCGAGGGCAGCCCGGACTGGTCGCTCGTCTATGACCGGGGAGGGGTCCGCATCTGGCAGGTCGCGGGCGCACTCGCGTCGGGGGCGGAATCGCCGTCCGTATCATTCCGACGGTGACCAGCAGCTCCACGTCGCCCGCACCGGACCCCCTGAGCGGGTCGCCGACGGCCGCGGCGGTCGTAACGCTCGAGCACGTCAGCAAGCGATATGGCCCGGCCGACGGCCCCCTGGCGGTGACGGACCTGTCGCTGACCATCCCGGCCGGCGAGATCTGCGTGCTGGTCGGTCCGTCGGGCTGTGGCAAGACCACCACCATGAAGATGATCAACCGCCTGATCGAGCCGACCTCGGGACGGATCACGATCGACGGCGAGGACGTAATGTCGCTGCCGGCGGTCGAGTTGCGTCGGAGGATCGGCTACGTCATCCAGCAGGTCGGGCTCTTCCCGCACCTGAGCGTGGCCGAGAACGTGGCGGTCGTGCCGCGCCTCCTGCGCTGGCCGGAGGCACGGGTCCGGGAGCGGGTCGAGGAGCTGCTCGAGCTGGTGCGCCTCGACCCGGGCACCTACCGCGGGCGGTATCCGGCGGCGCTGTCGGGCGGCGAGCGCCAGCGGGTCGGGGTGGCGCGTGCGCTGGCCGCCGATCCGCCGCTGATGCTGATGGACGAGCCCTTCGGCGCGGTCGACCCGATTCTCCGCGACCGGCTGCAGAACGAGTTCCTGCGGCTCCAGGCGCGGGTGCGCAAGACCGTCGTCTTCGTCACCCACGACGTCGACGAGGCGATCAAGATGGCCGACCGCATCGCGATCCTCCAGCGCGGTGGGATCCTGGCCCAGTACGACACCCCGAACACGATCCTGGCGGCGCCGGTGAGCGAGTTCGTGGAGCACTTCGTGGGAGCCGATCGGGGGTTGAAGCGACTCTCCCTGGGGAGGGTGCGCGATCTGCCGCTCAGCAGCCCGATCACCGCCCGGGCGGGCGACGCGCGCGGCGATCTGCGCCTGCGCCTGGAGCAGGCGGGCGCGGAGTATGGGCTCCTGCTCGACGCGGAAGAGCGGCCGATCGGCTGGATCGGCCGGCGCGACCTCCACGGCGATGGCGCCCTGGCCGCGGGTGACGCAACCCCGGGATCGCCGACCCTCCAGCCGGAGAGCACGCTGCGCGACGCTCTGTCGGTCATGCTCGGCTCATCGGTGCAGCTGGGGGTGGTCGTCGACGAGCGTGAGCGGGTGCTCGGCCTGGTCAGCGTGGATGCCATCTCCGACGTCCTGCGCGCCCCGACGGACCGATGACGCCGCCCACCGAGCCGTTCATCCGCTGGGATTGGATCGTCGCCAACCTGGACGACATCGGGCAGCGGACCTGGGAGCACGTGCTGATGACCGCCATCGCGGTCGGCGTCGGCTTCGTCATCTCGTTCGGGCTGTCGCTGCTGATCATCCGCTGGCGCCGGCTCGCCGCACCGATCATCGGCGTGTCCGGGGTGCTGTATGCCATCCCCAGCCTGGGCCTCTTCGCGCTGCTGATCCCGCTCACCGGCGTCTCGCTGCTGACTGCGGAGATCGCCCTGGTCAGCTACACGCTGCTCATCCTGGTGCGCAACATCGTCGCCGGCTTCGACGGCGTGCCGGCCGAGGTGGTCGAGGCGGCCAGCGGCATGGGCTACGGGGCGTGGCAGGTGCTGTGGCGGGTGCAGCTGCCGCTCGCCCTGCCGACCATCGTGGCCGGGCTGCGCATCGCCACCGTGACCACGGTCGGGCTGGTGGCGGTGACGGCGCTGATCGGGCAGAGCAATCTCGGCTCGCTGATCGTGCAGCGCGGGATCCGTGCCAGCTTTCCGACCGCGATCCTGGTCGGCGCCCTCGGCTCGGTGCTGCTCGGCCTGGTCGCTGACCTGGGCTTCGTCGTCCTCCAGCGCCGGCTGACCCCGTGGGCCCGGGCGCGAAGCCGCTGAACGATGGACTTCCTGGCGCAGGTCCTGGCCTGGTTCACGGCTCCCGAGCAGTGGACCGGGCGCGACTCGATCCCGGTCCACCTGGTCGGTCACCTGGCGCTGTCTGGCTGGGCCCTGCTGGGCGGCGTCGTGATCGCCCTGCCGATCGGGATCGCGATCGGGCACACCGGGCGTGGCGCATTCATGGTGATCGCCCTGGCCAACGTGGGGCGAGCCGTACCGTCGCTCGCCATCCTGGGCATCGTCTTCCCGATCAGCCTGCGGCTGCACCTCGGCTTCGGCTTCGTGCCGACCCTGATCGCCCTGATCGCCCTGGCCATCCCGCCGATCGTGACCAACACCTACGCGGCCCTGCGCGAGGTCGACCGCGACCTGGTCGAGGCGGGGCGGGGCATGGGGATGGGCGAGCTGCAGCTGCTGGCGCGGGTCGAGCTGCCGGTCGGCGCCGGCCTGCTGATGGCCGGCATCCGCACCGCCGCGGTGCAGGTGGTGGCGACCGCCTCCCTCGGGGCGGTGATCTCGGCCGACTGCCTCGGCTTCTTCGTGCTCAAGGGGATCGCCATCCAGGATCGGCCGCAGATCTTCGCCGGCGCGCTGATGATCGCCGGGCTGTCGCTGCTGACCGAGCTCCTGTTCGGGCGGCTGCAGCGCCTGTTCGTCTCGCCGGGCATGCGCGGCGCGCGAGGGCCCACGGCGTTCACTGAAGCGGGTCAGGTGCCGCGCGAGGCCCTGCCCTGAGGGACGGCCGGGAGGCCCGCCGGAGCGCTTCCAGCTCCGCTGCTAGACTCGCCCGACGGCCGAGCGCCGCGCCGCGGCGCGCAGGGCCGGGACACAAGGAGGACCCAATGCGGAGATACCGCACGGTTGCCCTCGGGGCGTCGCTGCTCGCGCTGCTGGTCAGCGCCTGCTCGACGGGTGGGGGCAGCACATCACCGAGCGCCAGCGTGGCGTCCAAGCCGGCCGTGACCATCGGCTCGGAGGGATTCGACGAGTCGCAGCTGCTGGCCGAGATCTACGCGCAGGCGCTGGAGGCGCACGGGTACACCGTCACCCGGCAGGACTTCGGTCAGCGCACCCTGGCCATGGGCTCGCTCGACAGCGGCGCGATCAACGTGCTGCCCGAGTACATCGGCTCGCTCGTTCGCTTTCTCCAGGGCGATGCCAGCGGCGACACGACCGTGACGATGACCAACCTGGCAACCGCCCTCGCGCCCAAGAGCCTGACCGTCCTTGACGCCGCTCCGGCACAGGATGGCGACGGCTTCGTCGTGCGCAAGGAGACCGCGACGCAGTTCAGCCTGGTCACCATGAGCGACCTGGCCGAGGTGGCCGGTCAGCTCAAGTGGGGCCTGCCGCTGGAGTGCAGCACGAACCCGTCCTGCGGCCCGGGCCTGAAGGACGTGTACGGCATCGACATCGCCACCCTGCAGGTCGAGAACCTGGGGGCCTGCTCGGGGGAGATCGCGACGGCCCTCAACGCGAGCGGGATCGACGTGGCCGAGGTGTGCACCACCCAGGCCGACATCGCGCGCTACAACTTCGTCCTGATGCAGGACGACAAGAAGCTGATTCCCGCCCAGAACATCGCGCCGGTGGTGCGCAATGACCTGCTGGCGGCGGCACCGGCCGACTTCGAGGCGACCCTGAACGCCGTCTCGGCCAAGCTGACCACCGACGAGCTGACCAAGCTCAACGTGCGCGTCAGCGTCACCCAGGAGTCGATCAAGGACGTGGCCACCCAGTGGCTGGCCGACCAGGGACTCGTGACCTAGCCCCACCTTCTGGTGTGGACCGATGCGGGCGGCGCTGCCTCCGGGCGGCGCCGCCCGTACACTTTCACCGCACCGATGTCCGAGCACTTCGACCTGGCCGATTGGCGCCGCCGCGTGGCGGCGAGCTACGACGTGCTGCGACACGACGCCCGCGCGGACCCGGCCCGCCTGCTCGGCTTCCGAGCCGCCAAGGACCGCCTCTTCGCCTCCCACCCCTCTTCGCCGGTGCCGGCCGCATCGCGACGCGACTTCCGCGGCCTGGCCTACTGGCGGCATGCCCCGGAGCTTTCCTTCCGCGCGCGGCTGGAGCCCGATCCGGAGGCGCCGCCGCTCGACGTGCCCCGCTCCGGGGCCGGCCCGGCGATGCCCTATGCGCGCATCGGCTGGGTCAGCTTCATCGTTGACGGGACGGCGACCCGGCTGGCCGTGTACTGGCTGAACGAGTACGCCGGCGGCATCTTCATTCCCTTCCGCGACGGCACCAGCGGCACGGAGACGTACGGCGGCGGCCGCTACCTGTGGGACTCGGGCAAGGGCGCGGACCTCGGCTCCGACGGTGACGAGCTGGTGATCGATTTCAACTACGCCTACCACCCATCCTGCGTGTACGACCCGACCTGGAGCTGTCCGCTGGCGCCGCCGGAGAACTGGCTGACCGTCCCGATCCGGGCCGGCGAGCGGCTGGCTCCGGCCCCGTGACCGACATCGATCGGCGACCGGCGCGGCACTGCTACAAGTGCGGCCGGCAGATCGGGCCGGACGAGACGATCTGCGCCATCTGCAACCGGGCCGGCATGGCCACCCCGTCGGCGACCCAGTACCACGGCACCATCGTGGTCTCGATCGTGGCGGGGGTGGTCATCATGGCCATCGCCGCCAGCCTGGCGCTGCGCGGCATCGGGCCGTTCCGCGGCGAGGCGCTGCACTGGGGATCCGACCCACCCGATGGCGTGCTGGTGCAGGTGCAGGTCACCAACGAGGGGACGCAGGCTGGACGCGCCAAGTGCCTGCTGACCGCCCTCGACGCGGCTGACCAGGTGCTGCGGGTGAGGTCGACGATCTCACCGCGGGTCCCGGGCGGGGCTGCGATCACCTTCGAGGAACGCATCCCGGGCATGCCGTCGACGCCGGCCAGCGTGGCGGTGAGCTGCACGTGAATTTGGTCGGCGGCCGCCGCGCCCGAACCCGGGAGATCGGTCTATCCTGACCCGGTGAGCCTGAGGAGCATTTGGAAGATTGCCAGCTCGGCGATCTTTGCCCTCTTCTGGGCCATCGTCATCGTCCTCTTCGTGATCGGCTTCAAGTTCTCTGGCTCGACCGCGCAGCGCTTCCCCAATCCGGTGAACCGCCAGGCGGTATACGACCCGGCCGCTGCCCTCGAGCCGGGGATCGAGCAGGCGCTCGAGTCGCAGATCGATGCGATCGAGGCGCGCAGCGGCGCGGAGCTGGCCATCTATGTGCAGGTCGACCCATCCGCCACGGAGGATTCGAACCTGGCCGCCGCCCACGCGCTGCTGGACCAGTGGGGGGTCGGCCGTGCCGGCTACGACGACGGTCTCGTCTTCCTGGTGAGCCTTGATACCAGCCTGGTCCATGGCAAGGTCAGCTACTACGCGGGGGCCGGGTTCCTGCGCGGCTACCTGTCGCAGGACGAGCTGCAGAGCGTGATCGACGACGTGATCGTTCCGGCCGCCAAACAGCGCGAGCTGGGTGGCGGCCTCATCGCGGCGGTGGACGACGTGTCGGCGGCGATCACCCCTGACGCGACCGCCCGTCTGAACCTGCTGCGCCAGGTGAATGCGGGGCTCGGCATCATCGGCGCGCCGGTCGCCTTCGTGGTCATCGTCGGCCTCGCCCTGCTGGCCTGGCGCCGGGAGGGCAACGACCCAGAGGTCCTCGACTCGGAGTCGGTCCTGATGGCCGGCCCACCCGCCGACATGACGCCTCCGCTGGCGACCGTCGTGCGCCAGGGGAAGGCGACTCAGCATTCGCTCGACACCGTCCTGATGGAGATCGCCAGCACCGGCCGGATCGCGTTCCAGAACCTCGACCGCATTGGCAAGGTGAAGTCCGACGACGAGCCGAATCCGCTCCTCGACCCGGCCATCGAGGTGCGTGACGACGCGCCGAGCGGACCGCGCCTGGCCGGCCCCGAGCGCGATGCCTGGGACCTGCTGCGCCAGCAGGCGCTTGGCAGCGGAATCCTTTCTCGTGAGCGCCTGTGGGCCCTGAACGGCCAGCTCAAGCCGGTCCGCGACGGGCTCGAGGACGAGGTGGTGCGCCTCGGCTGGTTCACCCGCAAGCCATCCACGCTGATCACGCGCTGGAGCCTGCTCGGGTTCGGCGAGATGGCGCTGGGTGGGCTCTTCGTGGCCGGCGGCTTCGTCATCCCGATGTCCGGCCTGACGCTGCTCGGCGCGGCCACCGGGCTGGGCGGCCTGGCCTCCTGGGGCATCGGACAGTTCATGTCGCAGCGGACGAGCGACGGGGCCTACGTCGACGCCATGCTGAAGGCCTACCGCCGCACCCTCCAGAAGACGCTGGAGCAGGCGCGCAGCATGGAGCAGGTGGTCGCCGATCCGACCGTCCGGATCCTGGCCGACACGCCGGACAAGGCGGTGGTGTGGGGCTTCGCGCTCGGCCTGCACGATCAGGTCGCCGAGGTCCTGCGTCGCAACCTGGAGGACACCTCGGCCGACCCGTCGAGGGTCGGCACCGCCTACTACCCGCTCTGGTTGGGCAGCACGCCGTCGCCGCTCGGAGGCGGCGAGGTGGCGTCGGGCAGCATCTTCTCGGGATCTGGAGTGCCCGATATCGGAGGGATGTTCAGCGCCATCGGGAGCATCGGCTCATCACCTCCCTCCTCGTCCTCCGGGGGCGGATTCGGCGGGGGTGGGGGCGGCGGTGGGGGCGGCGGAAGCGGCAGCTTCTGAGGCGGATGCTGGCGCCGATGCGTGGCAGCGCGTATCGTGAGAGCGATGCCATACGAACGACGCCCTGACCGACGCCCCGGCGGCGGCCGACCCGGCGGCTCCGGACGACCCCCCGGCGACCGGCCCTCATTCGGCGACCGCCCGCCGCGCGACCGCCCCTCCTACGGGCCTCCGCGCGACCGCGGCGACTTCACCGGGCCGCCTCGTGACGACCGCTTCGGCGCGCCTCCACCCCGGCCCGCCCGCCCCGGTGGCTTCGCGCCGCGGCCGATGGACGACGGCGGCATGTCGATTCGCCTCGACCCGCGCCGCCTGGGCGCCCTCAAGCTCCTCGCCGCCGAGGCGGGCGTCCGTCCCGGCGAGCTGGTGACGCGCTGGGTCGAGGAGCGGCTCGACGCCGCCCGCACCGGAGCGGTGGCTCCGTCCCCGATCGCGCCCGATGGGCTGGCCGCGTTGGCTGCCCGCGTCGACGATCTCGCTCGGCGCCTCGACCGGATGGCTGCCTCGCCAGCGGCCGTGGATCAGCCCGCGACCACGCCAACCCCCGCCCCCACCTCGGCGCCCGAGGCGGTCAGCGAAGCCCCGGCCAAGCGTGGCCGTGGTCGGCCGCGCAAGGTGGCCGAGGCCGCGACCCTCACCGCCCCGGTGGCGGCCCGTCCCAAGCGGACCGCTGCACGCCGCACGACGGTCAAGCGCAAGGCCGCCGCTGCCTCCAAGGTGGCACTGCACGACGAGATCGCCGCGGTCATCGCGGAGCGTGGGCCACAGACCGCCGCAGAGCTCGCCGGCGCGATCGCCGAGCGCGGGCGCTACCACGCCCCGCGCAGCGCCAAGCCGCTCGACGCGGCGGCGGTCAACGCGCGGGTTTCGAACCCGACCTACCGCAGCCGCTTCATCCGGCGCGAGCATCGCATCGGGCTCGCCGTCGAATAGGGTCGCGCTATCCCTCGTGCGCTGCGGCCCAGGCGCACACGCGATCGGCATCCATGGCATTGATGACGGATGCCTCGCCGACCCCACAGGCGGCGGCCCGATCGCATCCGTAGGGCAGCCACGCCAGCTGCCCCGGCGCGTGGGCATCGGAGTCGATCGCGACCCGGCAGCCGGCCTCCACCGCCAAGCGCAGGATCCGCTTCGGTGGGTCGAGGCGCTCCGGGCGGGCGTTGACCTCGATCGCCTTGTCAAAGCGGAGCGCCGCCGCGAACACGATCTCCGCGTCGAAGGTGGAGGGGGGCCGCTGCCGCTTCCCTGCCACCATCCGCCCGGTGGGGTGACCGAGCACGTCGAGCAGCGGGTTGGCCAGCGCCACCACCAGCCGCCGGGTCATCGGCCCCTCTGCCATGCGCAGCTCCGAGTGCACGCTGCCGACCACCAGGTCGAGCCGGGCCAGCAGCGCCGGATCCTGGTCGAGCGAGCCATCGGGCAGGATGTCGACCTCGATCCCGGTCAGGATCCGAAAGGGCGCCAGCTGCGCGTTGAGCTGCGCCACCTCGTCCAGCTGCCGCACCAGCCTGTCCGCAGACAGGCCATTGGCCACCTTGAGGCTCGGGGAGTGATCGGTCAGGACCATGTACCGGTGTCCCAGCCCGCGCGCCGCCTCGGCCATCTCCCGGATCGGCGAGCCGCCATCGGACCAGTCGGAGTGGACGTGGCAGTCGCCCCGCAGGGCTGACAGGAGCGCGGCCCCCAGCTCGGCGACCGGCCGGCCGCCGGTGGCCTCCAGCCGGCGCAGGTAGACAGGCTCCTCGCCGCGCAGCGATTCCGCGATCGTGCGCGCCAGCACCTCGCCGATGCCTGGCACCTCGCGCAGCGAGCCGAGCCGCGTCCGTTCGGCCAGCTCGTCCACGGCCATGCGCTCCACGGTCTCGGCGGCCGAGCGAAAGGCGCGCACCCGAAAGGTCGGCTCGCTGGCCGCCTCCAGCAGGAACGCGATGCGCCGCAGGTCTGCCGCCGGGTCGCGTGGCTCGGGCACCGCAGCGCTACCCGATGGTCAGGATGCGGCGCGGGTTGTCGATCGTCATCTGCCCGATCTCGCCCTCCCCCACTGCCGCCGTGCGCAGTGTCGGCAGGAAGTGCTGCTGGAGATAGGTGTAGCCGAACCCGCCGCTGGCCTTCAGCTGGCTGTTGTGGCAGACGTCCTGGCTGAGGAGCAGCTGCGGCCCGTAGCCGCGTTCCAGCAGCTCCACGATCAGCTCGACCAGGCGCGGCTCGGCCGCCTCCTCGGTCCCGAACCGATGCCCGATGAAGTCGAACTCCAGGTTTGCGCCGCGATCCAGGATGGCCAGGTAGTGGTCGAGCACCGGGTACGAGTCGGCGTGGCCGATCACCACGCGACCGGGGTCGACCCCCTCCTCCTCGAAGATGCGCAGCTGGGCGAGGCCGACCGGCGACAGGATGGCGTGGGTGCTGATCGCCATTCCCGTGGCGAGGGCTGCACGAGCGGCGGCGCGGTGCACTCGCTCCTCGAGGGCGCTGACCCACGGCTTGTCGGTGCCGATCTCACCGATGATGCCGGGGTGGACGCCGCTCCCCGCCACGCCGTCGCGGAACTCGGCCACGAGCTCGGCAGCCAGGTCATCGACCGAGCGGCGGTCGATGCGCGCCTCGGCGGGATAGTAGGCGCCGCGGTACCAGCCGCAGCCCATCACGATCTGCACGCCGCTGCGCGTGGCGAGCCGGCGCAGCCGATCAGGGTCCCGGCCGACTCCTGGCAGGGTCATATCGACCAGCGTCGAGCCGCCACGGCGCCGGAAGTCGGCCAGCTCGTCGGCCAGGGCCAGCTCGTCGGGCGTCAGCTCCCAGTAGTCCCATCGGTCCGGGATATGCCAGAGATAGATGCCGGTGTGCTCGTGGGGAAGGGTGAAGCCGACTCGGTCGGGTGGAATGGGGCCGCTGACGGTGATCACGCGCGGGGCCATGGCTGCCTCCTGATCGCGGTTGCGCACCGGTGCGGCGATACCTGAGCCGCCGGTGCGTCGGGTTCATGAAGAGGCCACAAGTGTGCCACTCAGCGCGCTCGTCCCGCCATGGCTGGCCGCCGTTTCGCTAGCCTGTGCGCGGATGCCTGCCTCCGAGAACGGAACCCCCATCGCCAACAACGTGTGGGCCGCTGCCCAGCACGAGCTGGACCTGGCGGCCGAGCGGCTCCACCTCGACCCCGGCATGCACCGCGTGCTGCGCGTTCCGAAGCGCGAGCTGGAGGTCCACTTCCCGGTCACCCTCGACGACGGGTCGGTCGAGGTCTTCACCGGCTACCGGGTCCACCACAACCTGAATCGCGGCCCGGCGACCGGCGGCGTGCGCTATACCGGGGACCTGACCCTCGACCTCGTGCGCGCCAACGCCATGCTCAACACCTGGAAGGCGGCCCTGGTCGAGGTGCCGTGGGGCGGCGCCATGGGCGGCGTGGTGGTCAATCCGCGCCGACTGTCGGCGGATGAGCGCGAGGGGCTGACCCGCCGCTACGCCACCGAGATCAGCCTCCTGATCGGGCCCGAGCGCGACATCCCGACCCCGGACGTCAACACCGGCTCGCAGACCATGGCCTGGATCATGGACACCTTCAGCATGCATCACGGCCATACCATCCCCGGGGTGGTGACCGGCAAGCCACTGGCGATCGGCGGGACGCGTGGGCGGCGCGAGTCGACCAGCCGGGGTGCCTTCCACTGCATCGTGGCGGCGGCGCGAGCGCGAGGTGTGACGCTCGACGGAGCGCGGGTCGCGATCCAGGGCTTTGGCCGCGTCGGCACCATCCTGGGCGAGATGCTCTCCGGCGCGGGCGCGCGAGTGGTGGCGATCGCCGATGACCGCGCCGCCGTGGCCCACGCCGGCGGCATTGACGTGACGGCGGCCGTCGAGTGGACGCGGCGGCGGGATGGCATCGCCGGCTGCCCGGGCGCCGAGCCGATCGAGCGCGGGGACATCTTCGGGACCGATTGCGACGTGTTCGTGTCAGCCGGGCTGCAGAACCAGGTGACCGCCGCCGCAGCTGACCGGATGCGGGCCGGGATCCTGGTCGAGGCCGCCAACTCGCCGACCACCGCCGAGGCCGACGCGATCCTGCGCGATCGGGGCGTCCTCGTGCTGCCCGACATCCTGTGCACGGCCGGCGGCCTGGTGCTCGGCTACTTCGAGTGGGTGCAGGACACGCAGGCCTTCTTCTGGGCCGATCGCGAGATCGCGGCCGAGCTGGAGCGGATCATGGAGGCGGCCTTCGCCGGCGCGATGGCCGCCGCCGAGCGAGAGCGGGTCGATCTGCGCCGGGCAGCCATGATGGTCGCGGTCGGCCGGGTGGCCGAGGCGACTGCGCTGCGCGGCCTGTACCCCTAGCATGGGCAGCCATGAGCGATGACGAGCGCTGGGCCAAGCACCAGCGTGCGTGGGAGGAGGCCCGCCTGAAGCCGGCGCTGGAGCGCGGGGCGGAGCGGAAGCACCGGTTCATCACGCCGTCGGGGGTCGAGGTCAACCGCGTCTACACGCCGGCCGATCTGCATGACCCCGCCAACGACCCCGATCGCGACCGGCCGCGATATCGGTTCAGCCCACCGTCAGGGGCCGAAGGGGGCTGGGATGAGATCGACGACCTCGGCCTCCCCGGCGAGCCGCCCTTTGCGCGCGGCATCCACCCCACCGGCCACCGCGGTCGCCTGTGGACGATGCGCATGTTCGCCGGCTTCGGGACCGCCGAGGATACCAACGCGCGCTTCAAGAAGCTGATCGCCGCCGGCGGCACCGGCCTCTCCATCGCGTACGACATGCCGACCCTGTACGGCTACGACCATGACGAGCCGCTCGCCGCCGGCGAATTCGGAACGTGCGGGGTGGCGGTCAGCAGCCTGGCCGACATGGAGATCCTGCTGGCCGGCCTGCCGGTCGGCGAGATCAGCACCAGCATGACCATCAACTCCCCCGCCGCCATGATCTGGGCGATGTACATCGTCGCCGCCGAGAAGATGGGCGTGCCGCGAGCGCAGCTCAGCGGGACGTTGCAGAACGACATCCTCAAGGAGTTCATCGCCCAGAAGGAGTACATATTCCCGCCGGGCCCGTCGCTCAAACTGGTGACCGATACGGTCGAGTTCGGCACGCGCGAGATGCCGCGCTGGAACACGATCAGCATCAGCGGCTACCACATCCGCGAGGCTGGCTCGACCGCGGTCCAGGAGCTTGCCTTCACCATCGCCGATGGGATCGCTTATGTCGAGGACGCGCTGGCGCGCGGGCTGCGCTTCGATGATTTCGCACCGCGCCTCTCCTTCTTCTTCAACAGCCACAACGACTTCTTCGAGGAGATCGCGAAGTACCGCGCTGCGCGCCGGATCTGGTACAAGCTGTGCCGCGAGCGCTTCGGCGCCGAGGACGAGCGCTCGACCTGGATGCGCTTCCATACCCAGACGGCGGGTGTCTCGCTGACCGCCCAGCAGCCGCTGAACAACCTGACCCGGGTCGCCATCCAGGCCCTGGCCGGCGTCCTGGGCGGCACCCAGAGCCTGCATACCGATGCGTACGACGAGGCGTGGGCGGTCCCCTCGGAGGAGGCCGCCCTGCTCGCGCTGCGTCAGCAGCAGATCATCGCCGAGGAGTCCGGGGCGGCGAACACGGTGGATCCGCTGGCGGGCTCGTACTTCGTCGAAACGCTGACCAACCAGACCGAGCAGGCTGCCTGGGCCTACCTGCGCCGCATCGACGAGCTGGGCGGCATGCTGGCAGCCATCGAGGCCGGCTATCCCCAGGCGGAGATCGCGGACGCGGCCTACGCGCAGGCGCGGGCGCTCGAGGAGCACGAGCGCGAGACGATTGGGGTGACCGCCTTCGCCGATCCGGGCGAGGTGCTGCGCATCCCCCTGCTCGAGATCGGCTCCGAGCAGGAGCGACGGCACCTTGACCGCCTGCTGCGGGTGCGAGCCGAGCGCGATGCCGATGCCCACGCGCGCGCCCTCAACCGGCTCCGCGCCGACGCGGCCGCCGGCGCCAACCTGATGCCCGCCATCATCGGCGCGGTCGAGGCGTATGCCACCATCGGCGAGATGTGCAATCTGCTGCGTCGCCAGTACGGGGAGTACAAAGAACCACTCGCCGTCTGACCAAAGGTCCGGCTTGCCGATGAAACCCTGACGGCCTCAGGCTGCTCGGAATGGGTATGGACCGTCGAGCCGCCGGGGCAGCCGCGCGATGAAGCTGAGTGGGCGCCTGGTGGTGATCGTCCTGGCCATCCTTGGGCTGATGGTCGTGGCCGCAACCGACCAGATCCTGCCCGCCACATCGGCCTACCAGGCCCAGATGCGTGTCTGGCTGGCTGCGCGGGCCACCGGCCTGGTGGCGCTGATCCTGATCGCGCTGCTGGTCGTGCTGGGGATCCTGCTCAGCCACCCCGAGCAGACCCAGTGGAAGCTGGCCAAGCGCATGTACCCGTGGCACGAGTCGCTGTGGGTCTTCGTGATCGCCTTCCTGATCGTTCACGTCGTGAGCCTGATGATCGACCCCTACGCCGGGGTCGGCATCGGCGGGGCGCTGGTGCCGGGCCTGTCCGCGTACCGCACCGCCCCGGTGGCGGTTGGCGTCCTGTCGCTGTACGCGCTGCTGATCACGGCCCTGACGGCTCGCTACACCCGCATGCTGCCGACCGGCTGGTGGCTAAAGCTGCACCGGCTGGCCGGCCTGGTGCTGGCCGGGGCCTGGGCGCACGGCGTCCTGGCCGGCAGCGATACCAAGTCGTTTGCACCCGTCTACTGGGGCATCGTGCTGGCCGTGGTGGGCGCCGCTGCCCACCGCTACTGGATCGTGCGCCGCGCGCGCGCGGCCCAGCGCCAGGCGAATCCATCGCTCCTCATCCCCGCTCGAGCCATCGTGGAGGAATCGCATGTCCAGTCTCACCCTGCGCCGTAGCATCGTCATCCTCGCCACCGTCGCCAGCGTCTTCGGCGGTGCGGTGGCGATTCGCGCGGCCGCGGGCTGGACCGCGTCGACCGCCCCGCTCGCCGCACCACCGGACCCCGCCGCGCTCGTCTCCAAGCTCCAGGACGAGAAGGCACGCGCCGACGCCATCGCCCAGGAGCTGAGCCAGGTGGTCAGCCGGGCCTCGGAGCTGCAGGACGCACTTGCCGCGGCCCAGGCCAAGGCCGCCGCAGATGCCCAGTCGGCTGCCGGGCTGGCCGCACAGCTGGCCGCAGCCCAGGCAAGGCTTGCCACGCTCGAGAAGCAGCTGGCTACCCAGGGGGCGCCCGGCTCGGCTACGTCAGCGACGTCGACTGCGCCGGCCCCGACAGCGACGCCGTCCGGTGGGGGCGGCGGGGGCGACGACTGATGGCGGCCCCGCGGCCGCTCCTGCACCTGCCGATCTACGCGGCCGCCTGCACCGGCCTGTACGCCGGCAGCCTGGCGCTGGTGACCATGCTCCAGGCGCAGCACAACGCCGCGCTGACCCTCGACCAGACTCCGCTGATCGATGCCGTCAGCCGCGCCCAGGCTGAGCGGGTCGCCGCGGAGGATGCGGTCCGGTCCGCCTCAGGCGCGCTCGGTGCCGCCTCGGATCACTATGCCAGTGCCACGGCGCTGTCCGCACAGGTCGACGAGGCGATGGCGGCCTTCGCCAGGCAGGTCGCGCAGGTCACCGGCGTTGCCGCGCATCTGCCCTCTTCGGTCAAGCTGCCGACCGCCCCGGGTACCGTGGCGCATGTCACGGCACCGGCCACCCAGGCCACCACCGGCGCCTCGGGCAAGCCATGAGCCGTCGGCCGCCGGCGATCTCATTCGCCGGGCGGGCGATGGGCTCGCCGCTGCGCCTGACGACGGTCGGGCTGGGGCGGGCAGACGCGCGGCGTGCCTGGCAGGCAGTCACCTCCGATATCGAGCTGACCGAGCAGTCACTCTCCCGCTGGCGGGCCGACAGCGCGCTGTCGCGACTGAACATGACCGCCGGCAGCGGTGAATGGGTGCCCGCCGATGCGCGCCTCCTCGCGCTGCTGGTCGCCTCGTGGCGAGCCCAGCGGATGAGCGGCGGCCGCTTCGATCCGCGTGTCGTCGGGCGCCTCGAGGCGCTCGGGGAGGAGGCCGGGGTGGCGCTCCCGCCACTCCCCGACGAGCTCGGCAGCGATCGGTCCTGGCTCGCGTGCGACCCGCGCCGCCGCCTGGTGCGCGTCTCGACCCCGGTCGACTCCGGTGGCATCGGGAAGGGGCTCGCCCTGCGCTGGGCGGCGACCTCCGTCAGGCGGGCGGGCCTTCTGGGCAGCGGCCTCCTGCTCGAAGCGGGCGGGGACCTGCTGGTGCGCGGTGTACCCGACGGCGGCGGGACCTGGCAGATCGGCATCGAGGATCCCGCCGGAGGCGACGAGCCGCTGGCGGTGATCTCGGTGGCCCGGGGTGCCGTGGCCACCTCGTCGACCGCGGTGCGGCAATGGACCTCGCCGGACGGAGATCGCGTGCATCACCTGATCGACCCGTCCACCGGCCAGCCGGGCGGAGACGGGCTGCAGGCCGTCACCGTCGCAGCGCCGGATCCGGCCTGGGCCGAGGTCTGGTCCAAGACACTCTTCCTGGCCGGGACGCGCACCATCGGAGGGGAGGCTCGGCGGCGTGGGCTGGCCGCCTGGTGGGTCGAGGCCGACGGCAGCCTGCACCTGACCCCCGCCGCGCGGCAGCAGACCGCCTGGACCGTCGCAAACCGCGCTGCCTGAGCGGGGCGGGAGGCCGGCGCGGTCCCGGACCGGCCGGGGCCGGGCCGAGGGTCGCAGGGCACGCGCCCGCGCCGGACCCCCGCTCCGAGATCCTGCCCTCCGACCGCTTACCGGCCGCTTATCGCCCGGTTATCGGCGTCCCCGCGCGATCCCCCCGAGGCGGCCTAGCATGGGCGTGATGCGCCTGCACCTGGTTGACGCCACCTTCGAGCTCTTCCGGGCCTACTACTCGCGGCCAGCCGAGAACGGGCCGGACGGGCGGCCGGTGAACGCGGTGCGTGGGCTGATCGAATCGATGCTCTCGCTCCTGCGCGAGCCGGACCTGACCCACGTGGCAGCCGCCACCGACCACGTTATCGAGTCATGGCGAAACGACGTCTACCCGCGCTACAAGAGCAGCGTCGGCATGCCGTCCGACCTGCTCGCCCAGTTCGGCGACGCGGAGCGGGCCCTGCGGGCGCTGGGCATCGTCACCTGGCCGATGGTCGAGGACGAGGCGGACGACGCGATCGCCACCGCTGTCGCGCGGTTCGGGAACGACCCGCGCATCGGGCAGGTCGTCATCTGCAGCGTTGACAAGGATCTGGCGCAGTGCGTGCGTGGCGATCGGGTGGTGCTGCGCGACCGGATGCGAACCATCACCTACGACGAGGAGGGCGTGGTCGCCAAGTTCGGGGTGCACCCGGAGAGCATCCCCGACTACCTCGCGCTGGTGGGCGACAGCGCTGATGGCTACCCGGGCCTGCCCGGTTGGGGGTCGAAGAGCGCAGCGGCGGTGCTCGCCCGCTTCCGCCACCTGGAGGCGATCCCCGACTCCCCGCTGGAGTGGGACGTGCCGCTGCGCAGCGCGGTTCGCCTTGCCGCGACGCTCCAGCAGCAGCGCCCGGACGCCCTCCTCTACCGCCGGCTGGCCACCCTGGACGCCGACGCCGCCATCAGCGGCGACCTCGACTCGCTGGCCTGGCGCGGGGTCCCCCGAACCGAGTTCCTGGCTCTCTGCGACGAGCTCGGATTCGATCGGATTCGCGAGCGGATTCACCGCTGGGCCTGACGGCGTAGGACCTTCGGTCACTACCGATTC
>JBGQCU010000024.1:0-22996 GCA_041495495.1 Candidatus Limnocylindria bacterium | reverse complement strand
GTGCCCGCGCCGCCGTGGTGCACGACGGCGGCGACGCGCGGGAACAGCGCCTGGTGGTTCACGTCGCCGACGACGAGGCAGTCGGCCCGGTCGTCGGTCAGCGCGAGGTCGGCCCAGCCTCGGCCGAGGATGGCGCGGCGGCCGTGTGCGCGGGCCGCGTCGATTGCCACCCGGGCAAGGTCCTTCGAGGTGCGCATCGCCATGCTCCCGAAACCCACGAACACGGGCGGCTCGCCCGCGTTGAGGAACGCCTCCAGCTCGTTCGGGAGAGGGCGCTCGTCGGGCAGGATCCAGGCCCCCGTCTGGACGATGTCGAGGTCGGTCAGGTCCTTCCACGGGGCGAGGACCGGATCTGCCGCCAGCCAGGGCCGGTCCGTGATGACGTGGTCGCGGACGTTGTCGACCGGGGGCAGGCCGATCGCCGCGCGGTGCCTGTTGAGCGGCTCCGCGTATAAGGCGTTCACGCGCTCCGCGTCCTGCGCCCAGAGCACCCGATTGTCGGTCTCGCCCTTTGGCGATTGCTTGCCCGGCCGCGCGGCCGGCGGGAAGTGCCGCGACGGCAGCCCGAAGATGTGGAAGCACGCGAGCACGTAGCGGATGCCGAGCTTCTCGGCGACCGACCGCGCTCCGGCCGGCATCAGGCCGGTCGCGACCAGGGCATCACAGCCCTCGGCCGCCGCGGGAAGCGTCTCGAATCGCGCGGCGACGAGCTCTGCCGCGAGCCGGAATGCGGCGTCCGGCGACGGCGCCTTCAGCCCGGCCGCCACCGACCGCGTCGAGGGGCCGAGCGGGATGAGCGTCACGCCCGCCCGGGCGAAGAGCGCCGCGAACTCCTCATCCGGCGGCGCGCACACCCGAACCTCCGCACCGAGCTCGCGCAGGCGGAGCGCGAGTGCCGCGAGTGGTTCGATGTCGCCTCGCGAGCCCCATGCCGACAACAAGACACGCATGTCGTTGAGCTCCCAGATCCGTGGACTACCGCACAAGGCCGCGAACTCTACCGCAGCTCCCCGGTCTTGCCGCAGGCCCCGGCGCCGAGGATGGTCGTGTCCCCAGACTTGGCGTAACAGCGGGGGGTCAGGCGTTAGGAAGAGGTCGACCGGCCCCTGGTGGCCGCCCACCGTCATGCGGCAGCCAAGACGGTCGATTCGTGCTCAGAATGATGGAGGCGACGACGGGACTCGAACCCGTGTAAACGGTTTTGCAGACCGCTCCCTGGCCACTCGGGCACGTCGCCATGCTCAGCTCGCGCTGGCTGCCCCGCGAGGATTCGAACCTCGGTTCACGGATCCAAAGTCCGCTGTCCTGCCAGTTAGACGACGGGGCATCTGCGCCACGTTATCGAGGCTAGCAGGTCACCGTTGCGAGGGCAGAAAAATGGAGCGGAAGACGGGACTCGAACCCGCGACCCTCACCTTGGCAAGGTGATGCTCTACCAACTGAGCCACTTCCGCCCGATCGCCGCGGCGCGCCGCGATTGTTGGTGCCGAGGGTCAGAATCGAACTGACGACACCCGCCTCTTCAGGGCGGTGCTCTACCAACTGAGCTACCTCGGCCCGCCCTCGATCCGTACCCTGCGGCCCGCTCGTGGTCGCGTCTCGGCTGGCGACGATAGCACAGGGCCCGATCGAGCGGCAACCGGGCCGACGCCTCAGCCGATGGCGGCGGGGTCCTGGCCGAACTGGCCGGCAAGGCCACGCAGGACCGCGATCCGCTCGGCGATGGGCGGATGGGTGTCCCACATGCTCTTGGCCCGATTCTCGAAGCTCTTGATCGGGTTGACGAAGTAGAGGTGCTGCGTCGCCCGGTTGGCGACCTCGAGCACTTCGGGGTCGTCGGAGATGGCGCGCAGGGCCCGCGCCAGGCCGAGCGGGTTGCGCGTCAGCTCCACCGCCGAGACGTCTGCCAGCTCCTCGCGTGAGCGGCTGACGGCCAGCTGGACGAGCCGCCCGATGAGCGGCGCGATGACTGCCAGCAGCAACGCGATGATGAACAGGATCGCGGCCGCACCTCCGCCGCCGCGGTCGCGGTCTCCCCCGTCGCGACGCCCGCCACCCCAGAAGGTGAAGCGCAGGAACCAGTCGGAGAGGAGAGCGATGCTGCCGACCAGCACCCCCACCAGCAGGGCGAAGCGGATATCGAAGTTGCCGACGTGGCTCAGCTCGTGGGCGAGGACGCCCTGCAGCTCCTCGCGGTCCATCTTCTCGAGCAGGCCGCTGGTGACGGCGACCGACGCGTGCTTCGGGTCGCGCCCGGTGGCGAACGCATTCGGGGCCGAGTCATTGATCAGGTACACGCGCGGCATCGGCAGCCCGCTGGCGATGGTCATCTCGGTGACGACGTTGAGCAGCTGGCGGTACTGGTCAGGGGTTTCCTGTTGCGGCACCTCCTTGGCGCCGCTCGAGAGCAGGACCAGCCGGTCGCCCGCGTAATAGCTGCCGATGCTCATGAAGAAGGCGATCACCAGCGCCACCGTCACGCCACCCCAGCCGAATCCCGTGGCGCCTCCGATGGCGCCGCCGAGCGCGCCGAGAACCACGGCGACCACCAGCACCAGGATCCAGGAGTTGCGCCGGTTGCGGGCGATCTCCCGGAAGAAGGTCGACGGCACCGGCTGAACGCTCATGACGCCCACCGCGCCAGGCGCCGGGATCCCCGACCGCTCAGCTGCGCAGGTTCACGGTCGGGACCACCGCGTCCGCCTCCTCGATCTGGAAGTAGTCGCGCGCCCGGAAGGAGAACATCCCGGCGATCAGGACGCTCGGGAAGGTCTGGATCGAGGTGTTGAAGTCACGGACCACGCTGTTGTAATGCTGCCGCGAGAAGCCGATCTGGTTCTCGGTGGTGGTGACCTCTTCCTGCAGCTTGAGGACGTTTTCGTTCGCCTTCAGCGTCGGATAGTTCTCCACGAGCGCGAAGAGCTGGCGGAGGGCTCCGGTCAGGAAGTTCTCGGCCTGGGCCGATGCGGCTGCCCCGGCGGGTCCCGCCTGGGCCGCGCTGACGGCGGCGCCTCGAGCCTCGATGACCTTGGTCAGGGTCTCCTGCTCGAAGTCCATGTAGCCCTTCACGGCGTTGACCAGGTTCGGGATCAGGTCATGCCGGCGCTTCAGCTGCACGCTGATCTGGTTCCACGCCTCGTCCACGATGTTGCGACGCTGGACCAGCCCGTTGTAGATGAAGACGACGAAGGCCACGACCACGATCAGGACGATCAGGACGATCCAGATGGGGGCCATGTCTGTGTGACACTCCAATTGCGATGGTGGTGCGGCCATCGTAGCAGCCGTGAATGGTGGGCGGTGAGGGGCTCGAACCCCCGACCTTCTCGGTGTAAGCGAGACGCTCTGACCGGCTGAGCTAACCGCCCGCGAGAAGCGTACACGCGAACGCCGCCCGGGCGGGCGGCGTCATCGGTCTGTTCAGGCGGAAGGTGGTGCCCAGGCCGGGACTTGAACCCGGATGAGTTGCCTCATACGCCCCTCAAACGTACGCGTATACCAATTCCGCCACCTGGGCTTGGGTGGTACCGAGGGAGGGACTTGAACCCACACGACCGTAATGGTCACTAGGTCCTGAACCTAGCGCGTCTGCCTATTCCGCCACCTCGGCACGCGATCTCGCGGGTCGGTCCCGGCGAGGCGGGCCCGATGATAGCACAGGCTTCCCCGCCGGCCTGATCGGCCGAATGGCGCTCAGGCGGTCGCCGGCAGCAGGTTGAGGAGGCTGAAGATGACGAACAGGAGGGCCAGCAGGATGGTCAGCCGGAAGAGGGTGCGCTCGATCCCGCGCCGGCTGCGGTAGGCGGTCACCTCGCCGCCGAACGCGCCGCCGAGGCCCGTCCCGCGCTGCTGGAGCAGGATGGAGGCGACCAGCGCCACGGCCAGGATCCCCTGCGCGATGATGAGCCACTGCATGGCCGGGGAGTCTAGCAGGTCAGCCTGAAACGAGGCTGCGGCCGGTCATCGATGCCGGCTGTGGCAAGCCCAGCAGCTCGCAGATGGTCGGCGCGACGTCAGCCAGCGTCCCATCCCTCACGGCCGAGTGCTTCCAGGCCGGGGCGACCAGGACGAACGGCACCGGGGCGGTGGTGTGCTTGGTCTGCGGCGCTCCGGCGGCGTCCCGCATCTCCTCGATGTTGCCATGGTCCGCGGTGACCAGCAGAGCACCGCCCGCGCCCAGTGCCGCCTCGACCAGTCGGGCGAGGCAGCCGTCCACGACCTCGGCGGCCCGTACGGCTGCCTCCCACACACCGGTATGGGCGACCATGTCCGGGTTGGCGTAGTTGACCAGGATGAAGTCATAGCGCTGCGTCCGGATGCCGGCCACGACCTCGTCGGTGATCGGCCCCGCGCTCATTTCCGGGGCCAGGTCGTAGGTCGGCACCTCGCGGCGAGACGGGACGAGCCTTCGATCCTCCCCGGGCAGCGGCTCTTCCACGCCACCGTTGAAGAAATAGGTGACGTGCGCGTACTTCTCGGTCTCGGCCACGTGCAGCTGGCGCATCCCGAGCCGGGAGAGGTACGCGGCCAGCGAGTCGATCGCCAGCGGCGGAAAGGCGACCGGCACCGGCAGCTCCGCGGCGCGCTGGTACTCGGTCAGGGTCGACACCTCCAGACCAGCCGGGCGCCGGCCGCGATCGAAGGCGTCGAAGGAGTCGAGCACGAGGGCGCGGGTCAGCTGGCGGGCGCGATCGGCCCGGTAGTTCAGGTGCACGACGGCGTCGCCGTCCCCCATCCCCCGGTACTCCCCGATCACGGTCGGACGGATGAACTCGTCGCTCTCGCCGCGGGCATACGCGTCGGCGACCGCCGCGCTCGCGGAGGCGGCGGCCTGGCCCCGCCCGTGCACGATCGCCTCCCAGGCCAGGGCGATCCGCTCCCAGCGCCCATCGCGGTCCATGGCGTAGAAGCGGCCACCGACCGTCGCGATCGTGGCCCGGCCGGCGATCCGTCGCTCCAGCGCCGGGAGCAGCTCGGCGGCCGAGCGCGGCGGCGTGTCCCGCCCATCGGTGAAGGCGTGCAGAAGCACCCGGTCGGCCGGAATGCCAGTGCGCGCGGCCAGCTCGACCATGGCCAGCACGTGCTCATCGACGGCATGCACGCCGCCCGGCCCGACCAGGGCGAGAAGGTGGAGGCGCGTCCCGTGGGCAACGGCGTCCCGCGCCGCCGCAACCAGGACCGGGTTGACGAAGAAGCTCCCGTCGGCGATGGCGCGGCTGATGCGCGGCAGGTCCTGGAGCACGGGAAAGCCGGCACCCAGGTTCAGGTGGCCGACCTCCGAGTTGCCCATCTGCCCGGCGGGCAGGCCGACCGCCTCGCCCGACGCCTCGAGCCGGCACATCGGCCACTCGGCCACCAGTCGATCCCAGGTCGGCATCCGCGCCGAGAGCAGCGCATTGCGCGCCGGATCGTCGGAGAGGCCGAAGCCGTCGAGCACGCACAGCACCACCGGCCGGGGACGGGCCGGGGTGCCGCTCATCCGCGTGCCTCGACCGCCAGGCGCACGATCCGGGCGAAGCTGCCCGCGCGGAGCGAGGCACCGCCAACCAGCGCCCCATCGATGTCGGGCTGGGCGAAGAACTCGGCCGCGTTGTCCGGGGTGCAGCTGCCGCCGTACAGGATCGGCACCTCCTCGGCGCCCGCCGGATCGGACTCGGCCAGGATGGCGCGCACCTGGGCCGCGGCAGCCTGGGCGTCCTCCCCGGAGGCCGCGTCGCCGGTGCCGATCGCCCAGACCGGCTCGTAGGCGATCACCAGGCCGCTGCCCGCGATCTGGCCCAGGCGCGACACGGCGGCGCGCAGCTGCCTCTCGATGACGACCGCCGTCAGTCCCGCCCGGCGCTCATCTCCGCGCTCGCCGATGGCGGCGATCGGCACGAGCCCATGGGCGACCGCCGAGGCCACCTTGGCCGCAACCGCCGCATCGGTCTCGTTGTCGTACTGGCGCCGCTCCGAATGGCCGAGGATCACGTACTGCGCCACCTCGGCCACCATCAGCGGCGACGTCTCGCCGGTGAAGGCACCGGCCTCCTCCGCCCGCATCGTCTGGGCGCCGATCCCGAGCCGCCCGGCCTCGGTGGATCCCCCGCCGATGGCGGCCGCCACCCGGCCGAGCCAGATGGTGGGCGGACAGATCACCGACCGCGCCGCGACGCCGGCGGTCGCGTCGCGCACCTCGCGAGCCAGCGCGATGGCCTCGTCGGAGGAGGCCGGATGCATCTTCCAGTTGCCGGCGACGAGCGGCGGGCGGGAGGCGTCCACGTCAGCTCCTGCTCCGCATGCGGGTCGGGGTCGCCGACTCCGCGGCCAGCTCGACCAGCCGACGCAGCCGGTGGTTCGTCGCCGAACGGCTGATGCCCAGGCTTGCGGCAAGCGTGTCGAGGTCGGCATCCGGCTGGCGCCTGCGTTGGGCAGCGGCCTCGCGCAGCCCATCGCTCAGCCGCTCCAGCTCGCCACTCGCCTGCAACCTGGCGATCGCCTGGAGCTGGTGGTCGGCGGCACGCACGGTGCGCGACAGGTTCGCCTCCTCCGCGTTCAGCAGGCGGTTGAGCCGATTGCGCACCTCGCGGCTGACCCGGCTCGACTCGAAATCGAGCAGCGCTCGGTTGGCGCCGGCCAGCCGCAGCAGCCCGGCGATCTGCTCCTGCCCCTTGAGGTAGATGACCTGCCGCCCGCGGCGCTCCCGGTGCGATGCGCGCACATCGCTCTGTGCCAGGAGACGCTGCAGCATCAGCGCGCCGGCGCGATCCCGGAGGACGAACTCGACGTGCGGCCCACCCGGACCGGCGCTGATCGAGCCTGCGCCGAGCAGCAGACCGCGCAGGAAGGCGCGCCGGTCGCACGCCTTCGCCGTCACCGGCCGCCACTCGGTGATCGGCACGCCGTCAAGCGTGACCCGCAGATGATGACGGCCCGGTGCGTGCGGGCCACTGGCCGTCGGCCGCGGCGCCGCCACGGCGACCCCGATCGAGGCCGCCAGCTGGACCGCCGTCCGCGCCGTCGCATGGTCGAGCGTGCGAACGCTGCCATCAGCGGCCGCCTGCAGCAGCCCCATCAGCTCGGCCCGCCGACAGCAGGCGCGGGCCGGACGGATGCGGGCGAGCTCCCCTCGCAGCTCGCTGGCGACCAGCATCCGACGGCTGCGGTCAGCCGGCGGAGGCGGTCGGTCGCGAGACCGTCCGCCGCTGGCGCGGCCGCTCGGCGCGATCCTGCTGCTGGATCCGCATCAGCGCCGCGGCGAGCTTCGCGGGGTCATGGCGATGGGCGTTGGTTACGTCGACGAGGTCCTCCTCGACAATGGTCACCGGCAGCTCCTCGAGGCGTCGCACGTCCACCTGCACCGGCTGTCCGAGCCAGCCCTCGGGGCGCCGCGCGTCGTGGTTGTCGTTCAGCAGGACGTAGTCGAACAGCCCGTCGCCGACATGGTCGATCAGTGCCTCGAGATGCTGGGCCGCCGTGTAGAACCCGGTCTCGCCGGGCTGGGTGGCAACGTTGCAGACGTAGGCCCGGACGCCCTCGGCGGCCGCGACCGCGTCGCGGATATCGCTGATCAGCAGGTTCGGCAGGACGCTCGAGTAGAGGCTGCCGGGTCCCACCACCACGAGGTCCGCCTCCAGGATCCGCTCGATCGCCTCGGGGTTGGCGCGCACGTCGGCCGGCTCGATCGAGACGCGGGCGATCGGCTCATCGGCCTGGCTGATCGACGCCTGGCCGCTCAGTCGACGGCCGGACTCGAGGGTTGCGGCCAGGTTGAGGGGCACGCTCGTCGCCGGCAGCACCTGGCCGCGCACCGCCAGGACGCGGTTTGACTCGCGCACCGCCTCCTCGAAGTCACCGGTCACCGCCGTCATGGCCGCGATGAACAGGTTCCCGAAGGCATGGTCGTCGAGCCCCGAGCCCGGCGGGAAGCGGTATTGCATCAGCTGCGTCATGAGCGGCTCGGCATCGGCCAGCGCCGCGATGCAGTTGCGGATGTCGCCCGGCGGCGCGATCCCCAGCTGCTGCCGCAGACGGCCGCTGCTGCCGCCGTCATCGGCCAGGGTGACGATGGCGGTGATGTTGGCCGAGTATCCCTTCAGGCCGCGCAGCAGGGTCGACAGCCCGGTCCCCCCGCCGATCGCCACGATCCGCGGGCCGCGCGCGAGGTAGCGCTTGGTGTACAGCACCTCGAGCACCGAGTCGCCGCGGGTCACGAACGGCGAGACGATGCTGCGCATCAGCCCCCACACGCCAATCGCGGTGAGCACCACGCCGCCGATCGCCACGATGGTTGCGCGGATCGGGCGATCGAGGCCGGCCCCGGTCAGGACGAAGATGAACGAGTCCTCTGGCAGGCGGCGATACCAGTCGACCAGCAGGATCGCCGCGCCCAGGCCGAGCACCGTGATCCCGAAGAAGAGGAGCACCAGCCATCGCTTGAGGTGCATCCCGGGGTAGAGCCAGCGCGGGATCCGCGGCCCCTTCATCGTTCGAGCTCGCGATGGAAGACCGCCACCGACGCGCCGCCCAGGCCGCGCAGCCGCTCGGCCAGCTCTTCGGCCAGCGCGATCGAGCGATGACGGCCGCCGGTGCAACCGAGCGCCACGGTCAGGCGCGTCTTGCCCTCGGACCGATAAGCCGGCACGGTCAGCTGGAGCAGCTCGGCGACCAGGTCGATGAAGCGGCCCGCCGCGGGCTGCCGCAACACGTAGTCCCGGACGGGGGCCTCGAGCCCTGACAGGGGCCTCAGATCGGGCACGTAATAGGGATTCGTCAGGAAGCGCACGTCGAAGACCAGGTCGGCGTCGATCGGGATGCCGAATTTGAAGCCAAACGTCAGGATGTCGATCAGCAGCTCATCGGCCGCCCTGTCGCGCGGCACATGCCGGAAGAGACGCTCCTTGAGCTGACCGATCGAGAGGCCGCTCGTGTCGATCACCTGGTCCGCCAGGCCGCGCGTCCGCGCCAGGCGCTCGCGCTCGAGCAGGATGCCGGCCTGCACGCCGCTGCGCGCCTGAAGCGGGTGGCGGTGGCGGGTCTCGCTGAAGCGGCCGACCAGCACCGCGTCGCTCGCCTCTAGGTAGAGCAGCTGCATCGGTACGCCGCGAGCCGCGAGCGCGGCTCGGGCCAGCTCGATCGCCGGCGCGGGATCGCCGGCCCGGATGTCAAGCACCAGGGCGACGTTGCGGTATCGAACCGACTCGGTGTCGCGCAGCGCCAGGAAGCGGTCCAGCAGGTCCGGCGGCAGGTTGTCGACGCAGTAGTAGCCAAGGTCCTCGAAGAGCTTGCTGGCCTGGCTCTTGCCCGCTCCCGACAGGCCGCTGATGACGACCACGTGCCCATCGGCGCGCGCCCTGGTGGCGTGCCGCGGAGCCTGGACGCGGGACCGCGGCACGGTCGCCGGGGCGGCGGGTCCTGCTGCTCGTGCCATGCGCCCTCCTCCTCGCCGGGTCGGGCTCGAGTATAGCCTCAGGCGCGGTCCCGCCCGGTCAGGCCGACCACGAGAGCGGCCACGGTGGCCGCCGCGCTCTCGCGCAGCGCGTCGAGGTCGTAGCCGCCCTCCAGGGTCAGGGCCACGCCACGCAGTCCGAGCCGATGCGCCAGCCGGCCCACCTCATTGCCCACCTGGCCGTACCCCGTGGCGGTCACATTCAGCTCGGCGAGCGGGTCGAGCCGATGGGCGTCGTAGCCGGCCGAGACAACGATCGCCTCCGGCGCGAACGCCTCCACCGCTGGCAGCAGGCGCGTGATCCAGGCGGCCACGAACGGTTCGTCGCCACTCCCCGGCGCGAGCGGGACGTTGTGCTTGGAGCCGAGCCCCGGACCGAGCCCGCACTCGGCCGCGTCGCCGCTCCCCGGGTAAAGGGGCATCTGGTGGGTCGAGGCGTAGCACAGGTCGGGGTCCATGTCGAAGATGGCCTGCGTCCCATCGCCGTGATGCACGTCCCAGTCGAGGATCGCGATCCGGTGCGCGAGGCCGGCGGCGCGCAGCGCCATCACGGCCAGCGCCACGTTGTTCAGCAGGCAGAAGCCGGCAGCCCGGTCCTGGCGGGCATGGTGGCCCGGGGGCCGGACCACCGCGAAGGCGACGGCCGCGTCGCCTGCCGCGACCGCCACGGCCGCCTGGATCGTGGCGCCGGCGGCCATCCGCGCAGCGACCATCGAATCGGCACCGACGTGCGTGTCGGCGTCGATCCAGCCGCCCCCCTGTCGCGCGGAGTCGTCCAGCAGATCGAGGTATGCCTCGGGATGGACCCGCGCCAGGTCGATCCGGTCAGCCGCGACGACCGGGGCGCGCTCGAGCCTCGCTCCGGCCGCGGCGGCCCCATCGACGACGCCCGAGGCCACGGCCTCGAGGCGTTCCGGCCGTTCGGGATGACCGGGAGGACGGTGGCGCTCCATCGCTGTGTCGGTCAGGAGCAGGACGCGAGGAGCGGCGGCCATCGGTCCTAGCGCCGGATCAGGCGAATGACCAGCAGGGATCCCTCGAACAGGAGAAACATGACGCTTGACAGGATGAGCGGCGAGATCGGGTCGCCACCGGGAGTCACCACGATCGCGAAGGCGACGATCCCCACGATCGCCCAGCGGCGCTGTGCGGCAAGGCGGCGGTGGGTCAGGATCCCTACCCGCGCCAGGCCGATGAGCACGATCGGGAACTCGAGCACCAGCCCGAAGGCGAGCAGCATGGTGGTGACGAAGCCGATGTAGCGGTCGACCGTGAGCAGCGGCTGCAGCCCGTCTCCGCCGAACGAGAGGAGGAATGCGAATGCAAACGGGATGATGATGTAGCCGACGACGATCCCGAGCACGAAGAGGAGGAGCGCTGCGATCATCACCGGCCAGATGAAGCGGCGCTCGCGCCGGGTGAGGCCCGGGGTCACGAAGCGCCACAGCTGGAACAGGATGACCGGCATGGCGATGCCGATTCCCACGAAGCCGGCGATCTTGACCTGGACCCCGAAGGCATCGGCCGGGCCGGTGAAGTAGAGGGTCTGGTACTGGTCCGGCAGGGGGGCGCGGAGCAGGTCGAGGAGCGGTCGCGAGACGACGAAACCGGCGATCGCCGCCACCAGGATGGAGATGACCACTACGATCAGCCGCCGGCGCAGCTCCTCGAGGTGCTCGATGAGGCTCATCGTCGCCCCGTCATCGGTCACGGATGCGTCACTCGCTCAGCGGGCATGGTCGGGCCGCGGGCCGGTCGCTCCCCAGCCGTGTCGACCGGTGAGGCCGGCTACTTCGCCTTGGGCGCGTCGTCGGCGGGTGCTGGCTCGCTCGGCGGCGTGGCGGCGGGCTTGCTCGGCTCGCCGCGGATCGAGCTCTCGAGGTCGTTGGACGCCTTCCGGAATTCCCGAACGCCGCGCCCGATGGCATTGCCAATATCTGGCAGCTTGCCAGGGCCGAACACGATCAGAACGACCACGAGCAGGATGATGAGCTCAGGCCAACCGATGGGTCCCATGTGCTTCGCGGTTCCTCGTTGGCGACGCTGGCGGCGCGCTTGGACGCGCGACGCTAGGCCGGCAGTGTAGCACCCGCCTCCTGCATACGGCCGAGCCAGGCCTGGGCCGATGCGGCCGCGGCCGAGCGCCAGTCGTCGCCTCGCGACGCCGCCGCGATGCCGCGCGAGATGCTCACCAGTCCCGGCGCAGCCGTCCCGGCGCAGTGCGCCAGCGCGGCCGCGAGGTCGCCGCCCTGCGCCCCTACGCCCGGGACCAGAAAGCCGGGCCCAGGCGCGATGCGGCGGAGGCGCGCCAGCTCCGCCGGCGCCGTGGCGCCGACGACCAGCCCAACCCGGCCATCGGTCCAGCTGGCAGCAGCCCAGGCCGCCACCCGCTCGTGGAGGGGCGCGCCACCGACCGGCAGGTCCTGCACGCGCCCCGCGCTCGGGTTGCTGGTGCGCACGACGAGATAGACGACCCGTCCCGGATAGGCCAGGAACGGCTCAACCGTGTCCTCCCCCAGGTATGGCGAGAGGGTCACGGCGTCACCTCCCAGCCGGCCGAAGAGCGACGCCGCGTAACGCTCGGCGGTGGAGCCGATGTCTCCCCGCTTCGCGTCGAGCAGCAGGAAGTGGTCGTCCGTGATGTCGCCCACGAGTCGCTCGAGCGCCGCCCAGCCGGGCGATCCGAAGGCCTCGAAGAAGGCGACGTTGACCTTCACCGCGGCCGCATGCTCGGCCGCCGCCTCAAGCAGGCCGCGGGCGAAGGTCTCGACCCCGGCCACGTCGCGCGTCAGCGTATCGGGCAGCGCATCGGGATGCGGGTCGATCCCCAGGCAGAGCGGAGCGCCCAGCCGCGCGATCCGGGCCCGCAGTCGGTCGAGCGGGGGCTGGCGATCGGTCATCGGGCCGGCGTTACCGCCTCGGCCGGAACTGCGTCGCCGACCCCGATCGCGACTGGCGCCGCCCTGCGACGCGCGACGAGCGGGCTGGCGGCCGTCTCCGCGTAGTCGACGACCCTGATCCTCAGGCGCGGCAGCCCCTGGAACAGGTCCCGCTCCAGCGTTCCCACCAGGTCCAGGGCGGTCCCGGGCTCCGGCAGCTGGCGGTCGACGGGCGTCCCGAACGCGATCGCGTCGAAGACCTCGCTGCCGCGGCGCATGCGCAATGCCAGGTGGTCTCCTGCGGCTCCCACGCGCCGCGCCTCAGCCACGCGGAGGCCCGTGACGGCCAGCAGCGGCTCGACATGGCCGGGGCCGAACGGCGCCAGCCGCGAGATCTCCTCGGCAAGCGGCCAGCCGAGGTGCCCCGCCGGCAGGACGAGATCGATGCTCAGTGCGGTGGCGCGCTGGGGCGCACGTCCCGGGTCGGGAGGGAAGGGCCGCGGCAGCGCTGCGAAGGCGGCTACGAACGCAGGCCAATCCGATCGGTTGAGGCTGAAGCCACCCGCCGCCGGATGGCCACCTCGCTTCAGCAGCAGCGCGGCGCAGGCCTCCAGGGCGAGCGACACGTGGAAGTCGGCGGGCGCGCGGACCGAGCCGCGCAGCTCGTCCTCGACCGGGGCGGCCACCGCGACCGGCCGTCCCAGTGACTCTGTCAACCGGCTCGCCACCAGGCCCAGCACCCCCGGCGCCCACGCCTCCCCCAGCAGGGCCAGCGGCCCGTCCCCGGGCGTCTCGGCCGCCAGGGCGCGCGCCTGGTCGATGGTCGTGGCAGTGATGGCTCGCCGCTCGATGTGCACCTGCTCGAGCTCCTCGGCGATGCGCTCCGCCGCGGCCGGGTCCTCCTCGAGCAGCAGCGACATGGCCAGCTCGGCATCGGCGATCCGGCCGGCGGCGTTGATGCGCGGCGCCACGCCGAACGCCAGGTCACGCGCCGTCGGCTGCGCAGGCAGCTCTGCGGAGCGCGCCAGCAGGGCACGCAGCCCCGGCCGCGCGGTCGCCGCCAGCTCATCCAGCCCGAGCCGCACGATGGCGCGGCTCTCCCCGGTCATCGGCGCCATGTCCGCGATGGTGCCGATGGCGGCCACGCCGGCCAGGTCGGCCGCCGAGCCTCCCCGGCGGGCGAGCAGCGCCGACGCCAGCTTGAAGGCGATGCCGGCGCCGGTCAGGTCCGGATCGGGGTAGGCGCAGTCTGAGCGGTGCGGGTCGACCACCGCCACCGCCCGCGGCAGCGCGCCCGACGGCAGGTGATGATCCGTGACGATCACCTCCATGCCGAGGCGCCGTGCCTCCTCGACCTCCAATGCGTTCGTCACGCCGCAGTCGCAGGTGATCACGAGGCTGGCGCCGGCGGCGCGCAGGCGCTCGAGCCCACTCAGCGAGAGACCGTATCCCTCTGCCAGCCGCGACGGCACGTGGCGCAGCGGCTCGACCCCCAGCGCCCGGAGCGCCAGCACCCAGACCACGACGGCGGTCATGCCGTCGGCGTCGTAGTCGCCCCAGATCGCAATCCGCTCACCGCCGTCGATGGCGCGCTCAATGCGGTCGAGCGCCAGGTCGGCATCGGCCATCAGGGAGGTGTCGTGCAGCGACGCTTCGCCGGCGCGCAGGAACCGGCCGAGCTGCTCATCGTCGCGGAAGCCACGCCGGGCCAGCAGCGTCGCCACCGGCCTCCCGAAGCCGGCGAACGTCGGGGGCTCCGGAACCGGCTCCGGCAGGACCCACTCGAGGCGCGGCACGATCACCCGGCCATGGTAGTCGGGCCGGCTTACCGGAGACGTATCGGGCCGTTACCGGCCGAGGGCGCTAGCGACCCGCCGGTCTGGCCTTGCGTGCCGTCGCCAGGGCCCGCGCCTTGCGCTGCGCGTCCCAGTCGTACCAGGCGGCCAGCAGCTGGCTGGCGTTGAAGATCGATGAATAGGTACCGCTGATGACCCCGATCAGCAGCGCCAGGGTGAAGGTCCGGATGGTCGCCGGCCCGAGCAGCAGAAGGGCTGTCAGGGTCACCACCACCGTCAGGCTGGTGTTGATCGAGCGGCCGAGGGTCTGCAGGATCGAGTGGTTGACGATGGCGCCGAACGGCTCGCCGGCGTGCCGCACGCGGTTCTCGCGAATGCGGTCGAAGACGACGATCGTGTCATGGACCGAGAAGCCGATGATCGTGAGCAGGGCCGTCACGAAGAGGGCGTCGAATTCCATGCCGAAGAAGTAGCCGAGCATGGCGAAGATGCCGACCACCACGATCACGTCGTGGAGCAGCGCCACGATCGCCGCCGTTCCATAGCGGAAGCCGAAGCGGACCCACAGGTACGCCAGGATGAAGAGCTCGCCGATGACGATCAGCACGATCGAGCTGCGGATCAGCTCGGATCCGACGATCGGCCCGACCGTGGTGATGGTGCGCGGCTCCCCCGCGCCGAAGCGCGCGACCAGCTGCTTCTGGAGGTCGTAGAACGGGGTCCCGGCGATCACCGGCAGCGGCGTGGGACTGGGCGATGCGGTCGGGCTCGGCGACGGCGAGGGGGTCGGCGAGCCGCTCGGCGTTGGACTGGGAGTGGGGCTCGGCGTCGGGCTCGGCGACGGCGAGGGTGTGACCCCGGAAGGAAGCGGCGACGGGGTGGGTGTGTGCGAGGGAGTCGGGATCGCGGTCGAGGCCGGCAGCAGGTCGATCGGATCGGTCCGGATCTCCAGGAAGCCGCCGCCGACGGCCGTCACCTTGGCCTCCGCGTGGCCCAGCTGGACGAGGGCGGTGCGCACCTCGGCAGCGCTCGGCACGTTCGCATAGCGCACCTGCCAGACCGTCCCGCCGGTGAAGTCGACCGATGGCTTCAACCCGCCCAGGATGATGAAGATCAGGCCCGGGATCGTGATCAGCGCACTGAAGGCGAAGTACCAGTTGCGCTTGCCGACGATGTCGTACATGGCGTCAGCGCTCCACGTGGTAGAGCTCGGCCCGGCGCCCCCAGTCGGTGCGCACGATCAGCCGCAGCACCGTGCGCGTGACGGTGACCGCGCTGAACATGGAGATCAGCACACCGATGATCAGCACCAGGGCGAAGCCGCGCACCACGGTCGTCCCCTGCCAGAAGAGCCAGGAGGCGACCAGGATCGAGCTGACATTCGAGTCGAGGATGCTCGACCAGGCCCGATTGAAGCCGGCCTCGATCGCCGGGCCGAGCGTCTTGCCCAGCCGGATCTCCTCCTTCATGCGCTCGAAGATGAGGATGTTGGCGTCGACCGCCATGCCGATCGACAGAATGAAGGCTGCCACCCCGGCCAGGGTCAGGGTCACCCCGATCAGCCGGAAGACGGCGTACGTGGTGAGCGAGTAGAAGATCAGCGCTCCCGCCGCCAGCACGCCGGGCAGCCGGTAGTAGGCGATCATGAAGAGGAGCACCAGCACCAGCCCGAGCCCGCCGGCGAGCAGGGCCTGGGCCAGGAAGTCCGCGCCCAGGGTGGGCGCGACCCGCTCCACGCCCTGCTCGTTGAGCGAGACCGGCAGGGCGCCGAAGCGGAGGGTGTTGTAGAGGTTGGTGCGCTCGACCTCCCCCGCCTGGCCGGAAGCCCCCACGGTGATGATCGTCGTCCCGCCACAGATCGCCGCCCGGATTTGTGGGACGGTGATCACCCGTCCGTCCAGGGCAATCGGTCCGTACTGGTCGACGTTGGCGGTCGTGAACTGGCACCAGAGGTCGGACCCCGGGCTGCGCAGCGTGAAATCGACCCCGATCTGGCCGTTGTTGGTGCCGGGTTGCACGCTGGACGGGTCAATCTGGCCGCCGTCGAAGAGGACCGCCACCGTCCCGGCGGCGATGAGCGGCCGGATGTCCTGGTTAACGGTCAGCGACTGGCCCTTCGGGTCGATGAACTGCAGCTGCCCGGTGGAGCCGACCAGGCTCCGCACCTGGTCCTCGTTCGACACGCCGGGCACCTCGACCACGATCCGCCGCTCGTTGCCGCTCACCTCGGTGCGCACCTGCGGCTCGGATACGCCGAGCCCACCGACGCGGCGTTCGATGATGTTGCGGGCCGTCTCGACCTGGACATCGGTGACCGCCTGGCCCGACTGAGGCACAACGGCAAGGGTGACGCGGATGCCGCCCTGCAGGTCGAGGCCGAGCACCGTCCGCATGTCGCGCCCGAGGATGTTGGAGGGCAGCCACGTCAGGCCGAGCGTCTGTCGGGGGAGGTCGATGAAGATCGCCAGCAGCAGGGTGACCAGGATCACCCACGGGGCGATGCGGCGCCAGGTCATGTGTCGGCCAGGTGTACCTCTCGCTCCGGTCGTCGCGGCTGCCGCAGACACCAAACGCGCCGCACACTTGCGGCGGGCCGGGCCAGTATAGGCACGCTCAGGTGCCCTCGCAAGGCGGCCGGGGTGCCCGGTGAGGGCGTCAGGCCAGCATCCCCTCGCGGGCCAGGTGCCCCTTCAGACGCACCGCCACCTCGCGCGGAATCCCCGGGGTCTCGGCCAGCTCATCGACCGATGCCTCACGGATGCGACGCACGCTGCCGAAGCGCTTGAGGAGCGCCTTCCTGCGCACCGGCCCGATCCCCTCCACCTCGTCGAAGACGCTGGTCAGGGCGCGACGGCCGCGGACCGATCGGTGATAGGTGATCGCGAAGCGATGCGCCTCGTCGCGGATGCGCTGGACGAGGTAGAGCCCCTGGCTGTTGCGGGGCAGCACGATCGGGTCGGTCCGACCCGGCAGGTACAGCTCCTCGAAACGCTTTGCGAGTCCCGCCACGGGCACCTCGCCCAGGTGCAGCTCGCGCATGACGCCGACGGCCGCGGAGAGCTGCCCCTTGCCCCCGTCGACGATCACCAGGTCCGGCAGCGCCCAGCCGGTATCGCCCAGGGCGGCCGTTCGGGTCGGCTGATCGGAGTCGTCCGACTCGTCAGGGAGGCCCTCGGTGGCCTCATCGGCACCCACCGCCGCCAGCGACAGGGCACCGGTCTCGGCGCGCAGCCGGGATGCCCGCGAGAAGCGACGACGGATCACCTCGGCCATCATCCGGAAGTCGTCGGGCGTCTCGCCGGAGCGGATCCGGAAGCGGCGGTACTCGCGCGGCTCGGGGCGTCCGTTGAGGAAGACGACCATGCTGCCCACCGCGCTCGTGCCCTGGATATTGCTCATGTCGTAGCACTCGATCCGCTCCGGCTGGCGCGGGAGGCCGAGCGCCGCGGACAGCGCCTCGAGCGCCTCGCCGCGCTTTCCGGCATCGGCCAGCCATTCAGCCCGCTCGCGCGCCAGCGCCTCGACCGCGTTCTGCGTGGCGAGGGCGACCAGCCGCCGCTTGTCCCCGCGCTCGGGGACGGTGAGCGCCACCCGCGAACCGCGGCGGTCGGCCAGAAAGGCGGCCAGGGCATCGGCCTCGGAGGGCGCGAACGGCAGCACCACCTCGCGCGGCGGACGCTCGGTCGCCGCGTAGTACTGCGGCAGGAACGAGCCGAGCACCTCGCCATCGGTCACGTCGCGCGCCCCCTCGACGATGAAGTGCTCGCGGCCGATCATCTTCCCGTTGCGAATCACGAACAGCTGGAGGCATGCCTCCCCCTCCTCCCGCGCGATGCCGATCACGTCCTGCTCGGCGCGGCTGTAGGCGGCGACCTTCTGCTGCTCGATCGTGCGCTCCACCGCCCGCAGCTTGTCGCGGGCAACTGCCGCCTGCTCGTAGCGAAGGGCGCCGGAATGCGCCTCCATCTCGTCGCGCAGCTCGTCGGCGATCCCCTCCTGGCGTCCATCGAGGAAGTCGACCACGCGGTCGATGGTGGCCCGGTACGGCGCCTTGTCGATGGCCTGGATGCACGGGCCCTGACAGCGCTTGATGTAGTACAGCAGGCACGGCCGCTCCAGGACCCGCTTCCCCTCGGGGATCTCCAGGTTGCAGGTCCGGAATGGAAAGATCTTGCGCAGCAGCTTGAGCGTCTCGTCGACGCTGGAGGCCGATGCGTACGGTCCGAAATAGCGGCTTCCGTCGCGGCTCAGCTTGCGGGTGCGCACGATCCTCGGGAAGTCCTCCCCCAGGGTGATCTTCACGAACGGATAGCTCTTGTCGTCGCGCAGCCGGATGTTGAACCGGGGGCGGTGCTCCTTGATCAGGTTGCATTCCAGCAGGAAGGCCTCGCTGATCGTGTCGGTGACGATGTACTCGATATCGGCCACCTCGGCAGTCATGCGCACGATCCGCGCATCCAGGGCGACCTTCGAGCCGAAGTAGGACCGGACTCGATGCCGCAGCAGATCGGCCTTGCCGACGTACAGCACCCGTCCATCGGCCCCCTTCATGAGGTACACGCCCGGGGCGAGCGGCAGCTGGCGCAGGACAGTGCGCAGGTGCGTGTCGCGCCGGCCGTTGGCGGTCATGGCTGGGTCGGGGCGGGGGTTGGCAGCGGCCTCGTCAGCTCAGCCTGGAGATACGCCTTCAGCGGCGCGTAGTCGCTCCCCGAGCTGCGCCCGATGACCACCAGGATGTACTGGCCGATGCTGTTGCTGGTCGCCTCCAGGATCACGCCCTCCGTCAGCTCGATGCGACGATCGGCCCCGAGGTGACCCGACAGCAGGTACAGGTCGATCGCTGACAGATCGGTCGCCATCAGCCCTTTCAGGGCGTCCATCAATGCCAGGCCCGGTCCCAGGGAGCCGAGGCCGCCACCACCCAGCTTGGCGCGCAGGGCGGCCAGCACCCGCTGCTGACGGACGGATCGGGCGAAGTCGCTCGACTCGGCCGGGACGCTCGTGTACCGCGTCCGCGCATAGTCCAGGGCGTGCGCCCCGTCCAGGAAGATGGTTCCGGCGTCGAAGGAGCCGCCATCCCAGATGCCGGCGTGGTATTGGTCCTCCCCCCAGGTGTACGCAAAGGCGACAGGGTTGTCGACGGTCACGCCCCCCACGGTGTCGACCATCGCCTTGAAGCCGGTGAAGTCGATCGCCATCCAGTGCTCGATCTTGAGTCCGGTCACCTTGGAGAGGACCAGCGTCGCCGCACGGCCCGCTTCGGCGGCGCCTCCGCGCACGAAGCCGTCGGCAAAGGCCTCGTTCATCTTGGCGTTGTTGGGGATCTCCGGCAGCCCCTGGACCCAGAGGTCGCGTGGGATCGGGATCATGGTGGTCGTGTCGGTCTGCGGGTCGACCGACAGGATGATGATCGAGTCGGCGAGGTAGGTCCCGCCGCCGTGCTCGGGCCCACCGTAGCCGTACATCGCCACGTTGACCCGCTCGCTGCCCATGAGGGGGAAGAAGAGCGCGGACGAGAGCGATGAGGCCGAGCTGACCGCATCGTTGAAGGCGGCGACTCGCTGCCAGAGCAGCCAGCCGCCGGTGCAACCGCTCAGCAGCACGACCAGCAACGAGATGACCAGGATCCGCTTCAGGCTGCGTGGTCTTCGAGCCGGACGGTCCGAGACTGCCCTCCCGGTCGATCGACGCGCCTGCGCCAGCGGATCGATGCCGCGCGCGCGAAGCGCCGCCTCGCGTTCGGTGGCCTCCCGGATCCGCCGCGCGCGAGGCGTCTCGGTGGCGTGGCTGGCCCGGCGGTTGCGCCGGTTCACGGGCAGGTCATCGGTGCGGCAACGGGTCCCCATGCGTGGAACAAGCGGCGACAGGATAGCCCGATAAGCCGCCGATCATGCGCCGATAAGCCAGGCTGCCGATCCTGTGGCACATGGCCGTCGTCCACGCCGCCGCACCGACCGTGGCTCCATTGCTCGACGCGCTCGACCCCGAGCAGCGGGCCGCGGCGACGCTGCCCGACGGGCCGGCGCAGGTCATCGCTCCGGCGGGCAGCGGCAAGACGACGACCCTCATCGCCCGCATCGGGGTGCTGCTGGCCCGTGGCGTGGCGGCCGAGCGGATCGCCGTGGTGACATTCAACCGTGAGGCGGCGGCGGAGCTGAGCGCCCGGATCACGACGCGCCTCGGGTCGCTGCTGCCGGGAGCCAAGGGCGTGGAGGTGCGCACGCTACACGCCCTGGCACGGCAGGTGCTGCTCGACGCCGGGGATCCGGTCCATCTGCTGGCTGACAGGCTGCCGCTGCTGCGCGCCGCCCGCCGGCGGGTGCTCGCCGGCCGAGACCCGGAGGAGGGCGCCGTCCCGGAGGCCGCTGCGCTGGACACCCTCCTGTCAGCCTGGAAGGTGGAGGGCCGGCGGCCGCCGGAGGAGGCTGCGTCGGCGCTCGCCGTCTTCGCGGACCTGCTGGCCGCCCGGGGTGCCCTCGATTTCGATGACCTCGTCGTGCGCGCTGTCGACCGGCTGGAGCACGAGGCCCCCCTTCGCGGCCGGTGGCAGGCGCGCTTCAGCCACCTGGCGGTGGACGAGTTCCAGGACGTGGACGCCGCGCAGTTGCGGCTGGTTCGCGTCCTGGCCGAGCCGGAGCAGAACCTGTTCGTGGTGGGCGACGACGACCAGACCATCTACGCGTGGCGACTGGCTGACGTGCGGCGCATCCTCGGCTTCTCGGAGCTCTATGCCGGCGCGCGGCGGGTGCAGCTCGCCACGAACTACCGGTGTCCGCCGCCCGTCGTCACGGCCTCCCGCAGGCTGATCGCCGTGAACGCGGAGCGCTTCGAGAAGCGCATCGACCCGACACCGGGACGCCGTGCTGACGCGACGGCGATCGTGATGGTGGCCGCGGTCGACCATGACTGGCCGGACCGCCTGGCCGCGCTGGCGGCGGGCGAGGCGAAGCATCGCGGCGCGTGCTGCATCCTGGCTCGCACTCGCGCCGAGCTGACCCCGATCGCGCTGGCCCTGCTGCGTGCCAACATCCGGCACGCCACCACGCTGGCCACGCCGCTCGAGTCCGAGCCGGTGCGGGCCCTCCTCGACGCGACGCGCCGTCTGCCCGGCTGGGATCCGCCCTTTCCCGCCCTGCTGCGGCTGCGAGCCATGCGCGGCTGGCGACGCGGCGGCGACGACGACGCGCTCGGCGACGACGACCACGCCGCCGTGGATGCCCTGCTGGGCTGGGCCGCTGCCTTCCCACGCCTCGACCGCTTCCTGGAGGCGAGCGACGGGATGCTGGCGCGGCTGGCCACCCTGCGGGACCCGACCGCCCCCATCGAGCTGGTGACGGTGCATGGAGCCAAGGGCCGCGAGTGGCCGACCGTTGTCGTCATCGGCTTCGAGGAGGAGCGCTTCCCGAACCGCCGCGCGCTGCTCGGCGCCACCGACCCGGCGCGCGCACTCGAGGAAGAGCGGCGCCTCGCGTACGTCGCGCTCACGCGCGCGACCCAACGGCTCGTGCTTTCGTTCGACCCGGCCCGTCCCTCCCGCTTCCTGGAGGAGATGGGCTACAGCCCGACCTCGGGGGCGACGACCGACAGGTAGCGGACCATGCGGGCCACGTGCTCGTCGAACTCGAGCCCGACCTCAATGGCGCCGGCCAGCAGCATCTCGCGCGGCACCGCTCGGGCGAAGGCCTTGTCCTTCATTCGCTTGCGGACGTTGGCCGGCTCCACGTCGGCCAGCCGGCGGGACGGGCGCATGAGGGCCACCGCGACGAGGAAGCCAGCGAGCTCGTCGCAGGCGTAGACGAGGTGATCAAGGCGGCTGGTGCGCGGGATGCCGAGCGCGTCGTTGTGGGTGCGCACCGCCTGGATTACCTCGTCGGGGTACCCGCGGCGCGCCAGCTCGTCGGCCGCCACGGCGCCGTGGGTCGAGGCGTCGGGGAAGCGCTCGTAGTCAAGGTCGTGGAGCAGGCCCGCGATCCCCCACCGCTGCGCGGCGGCTTCGTCCAGGCCGTCGTCTGCGGCGTAGCCGCGCACGCCGGCCTCGACCAGCAGGCCGTGCTTGCGCAGCGAGGGGCTTGCATTCCACTCGTTGAGGAGCGCCAGCGCATCGTCGCGAGACGGCATCACTGACGCCGCGACTGGATCGCCTGGAGCACGGCGGCTGCTGCCATCATGTGTGTGCTGCCCTCCTTGCGAATTGGCCGGGGTGCCGATGATACGGGTCCGGTGCTGCTCCGCTAGCCTGCCACGGCGGCCGGCTCGCGCCGTCGGACCCGGCGCACCGGCGCCTGGTCGCTCATCCCCAATGCGTGTCGCAGGTAGCGCCCGGTGTATGAGGCCGGCGTGCGCGCCACCTCTTCCGGGGTGCCGGCGGCCACGAGGTCCCCGCCCGCCGCGCCACCCTCGGGACCCAGGTCGATCACCCAGTCGGCGCTCTTGATGACGTCGAGGTTGTGCTCGATGACCACCACCGTGTTGCCGGCCTCGACGAGCCGCCCGAGCACCTGCAGCAGGCGGGCCACGTCGTCGAAATGGAGCCCGGTGGTCGGCTCATCGAGGATGTACAGGGTCTGCCCCGTCGCCCGCTTGGAGAGCTCGGTCGCCAGCTTGACTCGCTGCGCCTCGCCACCGGAGAGGGTCGTCGCCGGCTGGCCGAGGTGGATGTAGCCCATCCCCACGTCGTGGAGGGTCTGGAGCTTGTTGCGGATCGAGGGGACGACGCTGAAGAAGGCGAGCGCCTCATCGACGGTCATCTCCAGGATCTCGGCCACGTTGTGGCCCTTGTAGTGGACCTCGAGCGTCTCGCGGTTGTAGCGCTTCCCCTTGCAGATCTCGCACTGGACGTAGACATCGGGCAGGAAGTGCATCTCGATCTGGACGATGCCGGCCCCCTCGCAGGC
>JBGQCU010000023.1:0-23496 GCA_041495495.1 Candidatus Limnocylindria bacterium | reverse complement strand
TTGATCTCGGTTCCGGTCAGCACGATGCCCGCCTCGAGGGTCTCCTCGACGGCGTACTCGTGGCGGGCGCGTCGGTTGACGGCGACGGTCTTGTCGGGCATCGGCTCTTGCTGGTCAGATCCTAGGCGGGCGATAGGGCGGAGAAAGGAAAGAGCCGACCGTATCGGCCGGCTCTCTCGTCGCTACCACGCGAAGGGGTGCTAGCGCACCGCCTCGGTGGTGGCGTGACAGGAACTACTCACTGCACACCACCTCCTTTCGTTGGGCGCGATGCTAGCAGCCGTCCCGTCCGGGCGCAATGGCCGCGGCCCGCCTGGTCAGGCCGCCGCCAGGAGCCAGCTGAGCGATGCCGCAGGAGCGGACAGCTCGGTGATCGCGCGCTGCAGCACCAGGTCCTGGTTGGCCGGGGTGCCGGCCGGGATCTCGACGGTGATGTCCGGCTGCACGCCGTCCGGCGCGACCGAGTGGTGGTCGGGCGTGAACCAGCGCGAGATCGTGATCCGCACGCCGCCACCGTTCTGCAGCGGCGTCCAGACCTGGACGGTGTTCTTGCCGTAGCTCGGCTCGCCGATGATCGTCGCGCGGTGGGTGTCCTTGAGCGCGCCGGCCACGATCTCGGATGCGGATGCGCTGCCCTTGTTGATCAGCACGGCCACCCGCAGGCTCGCCTCGGTGGCCACCCCGTCGCCGGTCGACTTCCACGGCCGCACCTCGCCGCCGGAGGACTCCTGGCTGAAGATGAGCCCGGAGCCGATGAACTGCGACGCGATCTTCTGCGCGGCGTCGATGTAACCGCCGGGGTTGTCACGCAGGTCGAAGACGATCGAGACGGCACCGGCGTCAAGCAGCTTCTTGAGATCACCGCGGAACTGGTCGGCGCTGGCCAGGCTGAAGCCGTGCAGGGCGATGTAGCCGATCTTTCCGTCCAGCATCTTGCTGGTCACTTCTCGCTGGGTGATCTTTGCGCGGGTGATCGTCAGGTCGAATGTGCGGTCTCCGCGCTGCAGGGTCAGCGTGACCTTGGTCCCGGCATCGCCTCGCACCTTCCCGACCTCGGTCTGGAGGGTGGTTCCGTTGACGCTCACCCCGTCGATCGCCAGCACGACGTCCCCCGCTTGCAGCCCGGCCGCCTCGGCGGGCGAGTCGGCAATCGGCGCCACCACCACCAGGGCGCAGGTGGCGGAGAGCTGCGTGCAGGCGGCCAGGTCAGCGGGGTTGGTGAGGTTCTTGACCGACATCTCGGCGCCGATCCCGCTGAACTCGCCGGACAGCGATCCCTTCGCGCGCTCGTACTCGTCCGGCGTCATGTAGCCGCTGAATGGATCCTTGACGCCGTACTGGAAGAGGCCCTGCAGCGCGCCGTTGACCAGCTGCGTGTCGTCGAGCTTGTCCACGAATTGCCTCTTGAGGTTGTCGTAGGCCTCGCACAACGGCGCGAAGGCCGGCGTCGGCGCGGAGCAGGTCCCGCCGGCATGGGCTCCGCCCGCAGCCAGGTAGCCGGCGCCGAAGAGAAGCGCGCCAACGATGCTGGCGAGCACCAGCGAGATGACCCAGGGGACCGCCGACGGTCCGCGCGTCGCCGGGCGCTCGGGTGGTGTGGTGGGCAGCGGGGCGGGCCGGATCTCGGGCAACGGGTCCTGGCCGTGCTCGAGGGGCGCGTCGGGGCTCTGCTCGGGCATCGGATCGGGGATCTGGTCGGTCATCGGCGCCGGAGTGTAGCACCGGGTCGGCGGCGACCCGGTTACGGCGCCATTACGTTTCGCTTACCGCCGCGGAGCGCGCTCAGGCTGCCGACGACAGGTTGGCTCGCACGCTGATCCAGCTGCCGATCGCGCCGACCCCCAGGCCGACCCCCAGGATGATCGCCGACAGGACCGCCAGGAACTGGGTGCTGACCGCGGTCGGCATCTGGAAGACGCGCACCATGATCGGCTGGATCGGTTCCCAGGCCATCGCCACCAGGATGATGGTGATGACGGCGCCGATCACACCGCACAGGATCCCCTCCAGGATGAACGGCCAGCGGATGAACGAGTCGCTGGCACCCACCAGCCGCATGATCTCGATCTCGCCCGATCGGCTGTAGACGGCGATCCGGATCATGTTCACGATCATGAACAGCACCGTCAGCCCGACCAGCACCAGGGCGATGATCCCGCCGGTGCGGATGTAGCCGATGATGCTGAGCAGCTTGTCGTAGTCGACCTGGCGGGTGGTGATCCGTTCCACCTCGGGACGCCCTCGCAGTGCGTCTTGGACCCCGCCGGCCATGTTCGGATCCGTCAGCTTGATCTCGACGCTGGCATACAGGCTGATCTGCGCACCGCCCAGGTCGAGCGTCATGCCCTGCTCCCGATACGCTTCCTTGAGGCGCTCCAGGGCCGTCTCGGGGGAGACATAGTCAGCCTGCGCCACGCCGGGCAGGGCTCGGATGTCGGCCATCAGCGCATCGATCTGTTCCTGCGGGAGGCCGTCGACCAGACGCGCCGTGACCCCGACCTTGCTCTCGATGTACTGCAGGCCGCTGTTCAGCCCGCCCAGGACGATGAACAGGCCTGAGAGCAGGACGAGCATGAGGACCACGGTCGCCGTGGCGGCGAGGCTCATCATCGCGTTGCGCCAGAAGCCCTGCCAGGCCCGGATCACCGAGAAGGCGACGAAGCGCAGCAATCGCATCGGCCTAGTACTCGCGCTCGTACGCGGCGCCCGACTCGTCGCGCACCAGGGTGCCGTGCTCGAGCGCCAGCACGCGCCGGCGCATGGCGTTGACGATCTCCTGGTTGTGGGTCGCCATCAGCACCGTGGTGCCCATGGAGTTGATCTGGATCAGCAGCTGGATCAGGTCCCAGCTGGTGACCGGGTCGAGGTTGCCGGTCGGCTCATCGGCGATCAGCATGGCCGGGTCGTGGACCAGGGCGCGGGCGATGGCCGTCCGCTGCTGCTCGCCGCCGGAGAGCTGGGTCGGCAGGTGGTCGTCGTGCTCATGGAGGCCGACCAGGTTGAGCAGCCGCGGGACCCGCTGGCGGATCTCGGCGCTGGTGGCGCCGGTCACCTCCAGGGCGAAGGCCACATTCTCGAAGACCGTCTTGGCCGGGAGCAGCCGGAAGTCCTGGAAGACGATGCCGATGCGGCGCCGCAGGGCGGGCACCTGGCTGCGGCGCATCGATTGGAGGTCGCGCCCGGCCACCACCACCCGCCCGGCGGTGGGCAGCTGCTCGCGGATGACGAGCCGGATGAAGGTGCTCTTGCCGGCGCCTGACGGGCCGACCAGGAAGACGAAGTCGCCCGCCGGGATACTCACGTTCACGTCGACCAGCGCGACTTTGCCGTTGGGGTAGGTCATCCCAACGTCGACCATGCTGATCACCGGCTCGCGCGGAGCCGGCCGGGCGACGTATGGGCGCTGCAGCGTGTCCGTCACGGTGTCTCCACCTCGCCGATCCGCGAGCGCAGGTAGCCCTCGATGAAGTCGTCCAGGTCGCCGTCGAGAACCGCGGTCGGGTTCGACGTCTCGACCCCGGTGCGCAGGTCCTTGACCATGGTGTATGGCTGCAGGACGTAGCTGCGGATCTGGTTCCCCCAGCCGGCCTCGACATGCTGTCCGCGCAGGCGAGCCATCTCCGCCTCGCGCTCCTCCATCGCGCGCTCGGCCAGCTTCGCGCGCAGGACCGCCATCGCCCGTTCCCGGTTCTGGGTCTGGCTCCGCTCGTTCTGGCAGGTGACCACGATGCCGGTCGGCAGGTGCGTGATGCGAACCGCGGAGTCGGTCTTGTTGACGTGCTGCCCGCCGGCGCCGCTGGCCCGGTAGGTGTCGACCCGCAGGTCGCGCTCGTCGATCTCGACGACGGCGTCCTCGGGGACCTCGGGCATCACCTCCACCAGCGCGAAGCTCGTGTGGCGCCGGTTCTGCGAGTCGAAGGGGCTGATGCGGACCAGCCGATGCACGCCCCGCTCGCTCTTGAGCCGGCCATAGGCCCAGCGACCGTCGATCGCCACCGTGACGCTCTTCAGACCAGCCTCCTCGCCCTCGGTCTGGTCGAGGATCTCGGTCCGGTAGCGGTTGCGCTCCGCCCAGCGCAGGTACATGCGCAGCAGCATCTCGGCCCAGTCCTGGCTCTCGGTGCCCCCTGCGCCGGCATGCACGGATACGATCGCCGGCCGCTCGTCATAGGGCTCGGAAAGGAGCAGGCGCCCCTCCATCCGGTTCCAATCTGCGGTCAGGGCCGCCAGCTCGCGCTCCAGGTCGGCGGCCAGCTCGGCGCCGCTGTCCGGCTCGGCGGCGGCCAGCTCGGCCATCTCCGACAGCGCGCGGGCGCGGGCCCCGAGCTCGCGCCAGGAGCCGATCTCCTCGCGCAGCTCGTCGGCGCGGCGCAGCACGGTCTGCGCGGCAGCCTGATCGTTCCAGAGGCCGGGATCGGAGGAGCGCGAGGTCAGCTCCGCGAGCTCGAGTTCCTTGGCGGGCAAGTCAAAGGCGCACCGCCGTATCGGCCACGAGGTGCGCGAGCCGGAGCGCCTCGTCCTTAATTGCGTCCAACGGCCGCCACCATGGGGAGCTCCATCTCGGTCAGCCGTACGCTCTTGCTGCGGATTTTGGCAGGGTTGACGCACGGGCAGTAGCCCTTCCGCGGGCAGGAGCCGCAGTTGCCGTCGCAGTCCAGGGTCATTGCGTAGCTGCAGCGCATGCAGTCGCGCTCGCAGACGATGAGGTCTTCGTAGGGGAGGGAGGGGTCTCGGAAGCGGGTGACCAGCGGGAGCGAGGTTGTCGGAGGGGTTGGGGTGAGGGTGTCCGAACCTCGACGAGGGGTGGTCAGCTGCTTCACGTAGCCCTCCACTTGCGCGGAACGCGAGGTCACTAGGCCTCGCGATCCTGAGCCCGTATGGTAGCCGGTAATCCTCGCTTCGCCAACCCCGAGGATTTGGCGGCCTCAGGCTCCGTGGCAGCGCTTGTACTTCTTCCCCGATCCGCACCAGCACGGGTCGTTGCGCCCGATCTTCGGCCCGCCTTTCCTCGGCGCGCCGCTCCGACCCGAGCCGTTGCCACTCGACGCGACTGCGGATGCGGCCGCCGTGGCGGACGCATCGCCGGTGACATCGGGCCGGCTCTCGATCATCGGCCGCGACTGGCGCTGCGCCGGCTCGCGCGTGACCGTCACCCGGAAGATGGTGTGAGTGATGTCGTGGCGAATCGTCGTCTTGAGCTCGTCGAACATCTGGTACGCCTCGACCTTGAACTCGTTGAGGGGATCGCGCTGGCTGTAGGCCCGCAGCCCGATCCCCCGCCGCATGTCGTCCACGGCGGTGAGGTGCTCCACCCACAGCGAATCGATGACGCGCAGCAGAACGAGCCGCTCCAGCACCAGCATCCCATCGTCCCCGACCTCGGAGCGCTTCTGCTGGTAGGCGTCCTCGACCAGCTGCGCCACTGCCGCGGTGATCTGCTCGGCGTCGGCCAGGTCGTCGATCGCCGCGAGCTCGCGCAGGTCGAGGGTGGGAACCATCGCCAGCAGCTGCGCCCTGAGGCTATCCCGGTTCCACTCGACTGCGAACTCGCCGGCCGTGTGCTCGGCGATGAGCCCCCGTACCTCCTCATCGAGCATGGCGAGCACCGTCTGGGACAGGTCGTCGGAGCGCAGGATCCGCTCACGCTCGTGGTAGATCGTCTCGCGCTGGCGGTTGATCACGTCGTCGTACTCCACGACGTGCTTGCGGGTGTCGAAGTTGAAGCCCTCAACCCGGCTCTGGGCGCCCTCGATGGTGCGGCTCACCATGCGCGACTCGAGCGCGGTCTCGTCGTTGAAGCCGAGCGTGCGCATGATCGACTGCACGCGGTCGCTTGCGAAGCGGCGCATCAGGTCGTCTTCCAGCGACAGGTAGAAGCGGGTGCTTCCCGGGTCGCCCTGGCGTCCGGATCGACCGCGCAGCTGGTTGTCGATGCGGCGCGCCTCGTGGCGCTCGGTGCCAACGATGTGCAGGCCCCCCGCGGCGATCACCCGCTCCCGATCCTCGGCGCACAGGCGATCGGCCTCTGCCAGCGCGGCGGCGTATTCGTCGGTTGAGGCCTCCAGGACGTTCATGCCCTTCTTGTGCAGCAGCTCCACCGCGAGCATCTCCGGGTTGCCGCCGAGGATGATGTCGGTGCCGCGGCCGGCCATGTTGGTGGCGATCGTGACGCTGCTGCTGTGGCCCGCCTGTGCCACGATCTCTGCCTCGCGCTCGTGGAACTTGGCGTTCAGCACGCTGTGCTTGATACCGCGCCGCTTGAGCATCTCGCCCAGCATCTCGCTCACCTCGACGCTGATCGTGCCGACCAGCACCGGCCTGCCTCGCTCGTGCTCCTCGACGATCTCGTCGACGACCGCCTGCCACTTGCCCTTCTGGCTGGCGAACACCAAGTCGGCGAAGTCGTCCCGAATCATCGGCCGGTTGGTAGGGACCGCGAGCACCTCCAGGTCGTAGATCTTGTGGAACTCCTCCGCCTCGGTCTCGGCCGTGCCCGTCATGCCGGCCAGCTTGTCGTACATCCGGAAGTAGTTCTGGAAGGTGATGGTGGCCAGCGTGCGCGACTCGTTCTGGATCTTGACCCCCTCCTTGGCCTCCACCGCCTGGTGCAGCCCCTCGCTCCAGCGCCGGCCGGGCATCAGCCGCCCGGTGAACTCGTCGACGATCACCACCTCGCCGTCCTTGACGACGTACTCCTTGTCGCGCTTGTAGAGCGCCTCGGCCTTGAGCGCCTGCTCCAGGTGGCGGGCCATCGAGAAGTCGTTGTCGAAGAGGTTGTCGACGCCGAGCCAGCGCTCCATCTTGCCCGTCCCGGCCTCAGTGATCGCCACCTGGCGGAACTTCTCGTCGACGATGTAATCCTGCTCGGCGTCCAGGCGGGGCACCAGCCGGGCGAACTGGATGTACTGGTCGGCCGACTCCTCGGCGGCCCCGGAGATGATGAGCGGGGTGCGTGCCTCGTCGATCAGGATGTTGTCGACTTCGTCCACGATCGCGAAGAAGTGACCGCGCTGCACGCGCGCCCCCAGGTCGATGACCAGGTTGTCGCGCAGGTAGTCGAAGCCGAACTCGTTGTTGGTGCCGTAGGTAACGTCCGCCGTGTAGGCCTCGGCGCGCGCCACCGGTCGCAGGCTGCGCAGATGCTCATCCGTCTGCGGGAAGTCCGGATCGACCAGGTAGGCGGCCTCGTGCTGGATCGAGCCGACGCTCATCCCCAGCTGCCAGAAGACCTGCCCGATCCACTGCGCGTCGCGCTTGGCCAGGTAGTCGTTGACGGTGACGACGTGCACGCCACGGCCGGTCAGCCCGTTCAGGTAGGCGGCCAGCGGCGCGACGAAGGTCTTGCCCTCGCCGGTCTTCATCTCCGCGATTGCCCCCGAGTGGAGGACCATCCCGCCGATCAGCTGCACGTCATAGTGGCGCTTGGCCAGCGCCCGCCGCATCGCCTCGCGCACGGCGGCGAAGGCATCGGGCAGGATCTCGTCAAGCGCGGCGTCGATCTCGCGCCGCTCGCGCTTGTGCTGCTCCTTGCGCTCCTCGCTGATCCGCGTCGGGTCGGCAGCCACCAGCTCGGACTCACTCGCCTCCTGGGGCGTCAGCGGGCGCTGCTCGATCGGGATGAGCAGGTCGCCCAGCGCCTCCCGGAGGCGGGCGCGGAACTCCTCGGTCTTGGCGCGCAGCGCGGCATCGGAGAGGGCGGTGTAGTCCGGCTCGAGCTCGTTGATGCGGGCCACGGTCGGTTCGTAGCGGCGGACCTCGCGCTCGTTCGAGTCCGACAGCCGGGAAAGGAACTTCAGCATCGGGAGTCCGAGTATAGCCCGATGGGCATCACGGCCGACCCGAGCCGGCCTGGCGTACGGCGCGGGTTACCCCTCCACCGGAACCGCGGCCTGCGTCTCCTCCTCTTCCTGGTGGCTCCCCCAGAAGGTCATCTCCTCGACAAGCTGGACCTCTGAGGAGAAGAGCGCGCCGACGCTCTCGCCGCGGTGGATGCGCTTGATCGCCTCGCCGAAGAGCGGCGCGATCGACAGCACGGTGATCCGGTCGCGGTTGGCGTTTGCCGGCAACGGGATGGTGTCGGTGACGATCACCTCGGTGATCGGGCTGGCCTCGATGTGTTCCAGTGCCTTGTCGGAGAAGACGCCGTGCGTGGCGCACGAGTAGATGGCGACGGCGCCCTCGGCCACCAGGGCACCGACCGCCTCGAGCAGCGAGCCGGCGGTGTCGATCTCGTCGTCGATGATCACCGCGGTCTTCCCGCCCACCTCACCGATGATGTTCATCAGCTCGGTCTTGTCCTCGTTCCCGACCCGGCGCTTCTCCACGATCGCGAGGGGGGCCTGCAGGATCTCGGCGAAGTTGCGTGCCTTCTTGGCGAATCCGAGCTCGCTGACGACCACGATGTCGGCCAGGTTCTTCTCGCGGATGTAGCGCGACAGGATGTTGACGGCGGTCAGCTCGTCCACGGGGATGCTGAAGAAGCCCTGGATCTGGCCCTGGTGCAGGTCCATGGTGAGCACCCGATCGGCCCCCGCCACGGTCAGCATGTCGGCGATCAGGCGCGCGGTGATCGGCACCCGGGGCTGGTCCTTCTTGTCGGAGCGCCCGTAGGCGTAGTACGGCACCACCGCGGTGATTCGCCCCGCGCTGGCGCGCTTGAACGCGTCGATCATGATCAGCAGCTCCATGACCGAGTCGTTCACCGGCCGCGAGGTCGGCTGCACCAGGAAGACGTCCTGCTCGCGGACGTTCTCCATGACGCGCACGAAGATGTTGTCGTTCGCGAACTTGAAGACCTCGGCCTTGCCGAGCTCCGTGCGCAGGTAGCGGGTGATCTGCTGCGCCAATGGCCGATTGGCGTTGCCGGCGTAGATGCTGAACTCGTCGGCGTACACGTCCGGTCTCCGAGCGGATGGACTCCCTGCGCCGATTCTAGTCGCTCCGCCGCGCCGCTCAGGCTTCGGTTTCGGCGTCGTCCTCGGCGGTCGGCGGCCGGTCATCGACGAACACCGTGATCGACACGATCCGATCCCCTTCGCCCGGCTTCATGACCGTCACGCCGCGCGACGCGCGACGATATCGGTTCACGCTGCTCACCTCGGTGCGCAGGATCGTCCCCTCCTCGGTGATGAGCATCAGCTCCTCGTCCTCGCGACCCACCACCCGCACCGCCGCGACTTTCCCGGTCTCGGCATTGAGCGAGTTGGCGATCACCCCACCGGTGGCACGGTGCTTCACCGGGAAGTCGGCGAGAATCGTGCGCTTGCCGTAGCCCTGCTCGGTGACCACCAGCAGCTCGGCGGAGGGCAGCACCACCTCCATGCCGATGACCTCGTCGTCCTTGCGCAGGCGGATCCCGGTGACTCCACGGGTGTCGCGGCCCATCGGCCGCACCTCGGTCTCGTGGAAGCGGGCCGCCTGCCCGTCGCGGGTGGCCAGGATGATGTCGTCGGAGCCATCGGTCAGGCCGACCCAGCGCAGCTCGTCGCCCTCGACCAGGCTGATCGCGATGAGGCCGTTGCTGCGGATCTTGGCGTACTCGGCCAGCGAGGTCTTCTTGATCATCCCGCGCCGGGTGGCCATCGCCATGTAGTGGTCCGGCTCGAACTGGGGCAGGGTGATGATGGCGCTGACGTACTCGCCGGAGTCGACCATGACGCCTGGCAGGTTGATGATCGGCAGTCCCTTCGCCTGGCGGCTCGCCTCGGGCAGGGTATGCACCTTCGTGATGAAGACTCGGCCGCGATTCGTGAAGAAGAGGATGTTGTCGTGGGTGTTCGCCACCAGCAGGTGGCGAACGGCGTCCTCCTCGCGGGTGATCATCGCCAGCTTGCCCTTGCCGCCGCGCCGCTGCGAGCGGAAGGTGCCGATCTGCTGCCGCTTGATGTAGCCCCGCTGCGAGAGGGTGACGACCACGTCCTCGGCGGCCACCAGGTCCTCTGCCGTCAGCTCGCGGTTGGCGTCGGACTGGATCCGCGTCTTGCGCTCGTTGCCGTACTTGCGGACGAGCTCGTCGAGCTCTTCGCGGATGGCCACCAGGATCTTGCGGGGGTTGCCCAGCAGGTCCTCGAGCTCGGCGATGAGGCGGATGACCTGCTCGTACTCGTCCTCGATCTTCTTCCGCTCCAGCGCGGCCAGGCGGCGAAGCTGCATCTCCAGGATGGCGTTGGCCTGCGCCTCGCTCAGCTTGAACCGACTGACGAGGGCGGTACGGGCAGCGTCACCGTCGGCCGAGGCGCGGATCGTTTTGATCACCTCGTCGAGGTTGTCGAGCGCGATCTTCAGCCCTTCCAGGATGTGGGCCCGCTCCTGGGCCCGCGCCAGGTCGAACTGCGTCCGTCGCCGAATGACTTCGCGCCGGTATGAGATGTAATGCTCCAGCATCCGCTTCAGGCCGAGCGTCTGCGGCTGGCCATCGACGAGGGCGAGCATGTTGGCGCTGAAGCTGGTCTGAAGGGCCGTGTGCTTGAACAGCTGCTGCATGACGGTGTGCGGCGAGCCATCTCGCTTCACCTCGACCACGATGCGCATGCCGGTTCTGTCGCTTTCGTCGCGAATGTCGCTCACATCCGTGATTCGCTTGCCGCTGACCAGCTCCGCCATCTTCTCGATGAGCGTGGTCTTGTTCACCTGGTATGGGAGCTCGGTGATGACCACCGAGATGCGGCCGCGCTCGTTCTCCTCGAAGGCGACCTGGCCGCGGATCACGACGCGGCCGCGGCCGGTGGCGTACATGTGGCGGATGACGTCGATCCGCTCCTTCTCGCCGGTGAGCGTGTTGCGCTGATCCTCGAAGCGGAAGATCGTGCCGCCGGTCGGGAAGTCGGGGCCGCGCACGATCTCGCACAGCTCGTCGACCGTCAGCTGCGGATTGTCGATGAGCGCGATGACCGCCTGGCAGATCTCGGTCAGGTTGTGCGGCGGGATGTTGGTGGCCATGCCGACGGCGATCCCAGAGCTGCCGTTGATCAGAAGATTCGGCAGGCGCGCGGGCAGGACGGTCGGCTCGCGCAGGCGGCCGTCGTAGTTGTCGACGAAGTCGACAGTCTCCCTCTCGATGTCGGCCAGCATCTCGTCGCTGATCGCGGTAAGACGCGCCTCGGTGTACCGATACGCAGCTGCCGGGTCGCCGTCGATCGAGCCGAAGTTGCCCTGCCCGTCGACGAGGGGGTAGCGCAGGCTGAAGTCCTGGGCCATGCGCACCAGTGCGTCGTACAGCGCAACGTCGCCGTGAGGGTGGTACTTGGCGAGCGCGTCGCCGACCACGCCGGCGCACTTGCGATACGCGGCGGTGGAGCGCAGCCCCATCTCGTGCATCGTGTACAGGATTCGCCGATGCACTGGCTTCAGCCCATCGCGCACATCGGGCAGGGCGCGAGCCACGATCACGCTCATGGCGTAGTCGATGTAGGCCGAGCGCATCTCGTCCTCGATCGAGACGCGCCGCACGGCGTCCGGGCGGTCCATCGTCATTGGGCTGCTCGTTCCCTCTGCTGCGCTGTCGCGTTTGTCGCTCTCATTCGGTCCGCGCCCCGGCGGTCGCCACCTCGGCCGGCAGCCCGTATCGGGCCTTGAGCTGCGCCTTCACCGATGGGCTCGCACCCAGGAACCGGCCGTGCGCCTCGGCGACCAGGCGACCATCCGCTCCTCGGACCTCGCCGCGCACCTGGTAGATGCGGCGCCGGCGCTCCGTGACCCAGCCGCGCGCCGTCAGCGGCTCACCCGGGTTTGCCGGGGAGCGATAGCGGATTGAGATCTCGGCGGTCACCGCCCAGGAGTCAAAGCTGGACGGCGCCCAGGCCATGACTTCGTCGAGCAGGGTCGCCAGGAGGCCGCCATGCACCTTCTCCTCCCAACCGACGAAGTTCGGGCCGGGCAGCCAGGTCGTGCTGGCCGTTCCCTCGCCGAGCTCGATGGCGAGGTGCATGCCGATGGGATTCGCTCCCCCGCAGGCGAAGCAGTTGTGATCGGCGAACGCGTAGCGGCGCCCATCGGACGCCTTGATCAGCCGGCTGGTGCCGATCGTGGCTGCATCGCCCTTCGCGCCGCTCACCAGCGGTCATCCTCGTCGTCCCAGAAGCCCTCGGTCCCGAACTCGTCGGTCCGGGAGCGACGGAGGCAGTGGTCGGCGATGGCCAGCGCAAAGGCGTGGCTGATGGCGTAGCCGTCGCGCAGGAAGTTGACGGCATCCCGCCGCTCGCCGACGCCATTGGCCTCGAGCAGGGCGCACCACTCCTCGACCTTGCGGCCGGTCTTCGCCTCGACCTGGCGGATATCAGCGACGTGTCGGCTCGGCATCGGTCGTCATCGGCTCCGATTAGAAGTCCAGGTTGCGGACCTTGCGGGCCTCGCCTCGAATGAAGTCGCGCCGAGGCTCGACCCGCTCGCCCATCAGGGTGCTGAACACCTCGTCCGCCTCCGCTCCGTCTCGCACCGAGACCTGCAGCAGCGTGCGAGTGTCGGGGTTCATGGTCGTCTCCCACAGCTGCTCCGGGTTCATCTCGCCCAGCCCCTTGAAGCGCTGCACGCTCACGTTCTTCGTCTTCCCCTCGCGCGACAGCTCCTTCATGGCCTGGTCACGCGACTTCTCGTCCTTGGCATAGCGGGTCACCTTGCCGGTGCTGACCCGATACAGCGGCGGCTGGCAGAGGTAGAGGTAGCCCTGCTCGATCACCTCCGGCATGTGCCGGAAGAAGAAGGTGAGCAGCAGCGTGCTGATGTGCGCGCCGTCGACGTCGGCGTCGGAGAGGAGGCAGATGCGGTGGTAGCGAAGCTTGGCGATGTCGAACTGGTCGCCGATGCCCGCTCCCAGCGCGATGATCAGCGGCCGGATGTTCTCGCTCGACAGCACGCGGTCGAGCCGCGCCTTCTCGACGTTGAGGAGCTTGCCGCGCAACGGGAGGACCGCCTGCGTACGCCGGTCGCGCCCCTGCTTGGCCGAGCCGCCGGCCGAGTCGCCCTCGACGATGTACAGCTCGCTGCGCGCCGGATCTCGCTCCTGGCAGTCGGCCAGCTTGCCCGGAAGCGCCATGCCGTCCAGCGCCCCTTTGCGGATGACGAGATCACGCGCTTTGCGCGCAGCCTCGCGCGCACGCGCCGCCGTGACCGACTTCTCGATGATGCGCCGGCCGTCGGCCGGGTTCTCCTCGAGGTGCTGGATGATCCCGTCGGTGACCGCCGCCTGCACCGCGCCCTTGACGTCGGCGTTGCCGAGCTTGGCCTTGGTCTGACCCTCGAACTGCGGATCGGTGAGCTTGACGCTGATCACTGCCGTGAGACCCTCGCGCACGTCGTCGCCGCTCAGGTTGGCGTCCTTCTCGGACAGGATCCCCGCCTTCCGCGCCCAGTCGTTCAGTGACGAGGTGAGGGCAGCTCGAAAGCCGGTGACGTGCGTCCCGCCGTCCACCGTGTGGATGTTGTTGGCGAAGGCCAGGACATTCTCGGCGAAGCCATCGTTGTACTGGAGCGCGACCTCGACGCTGGTGGTGTCGACCATGCGCTCGACGTGAATCGGGCGCAGGTTGAGCACGTCGCGGCGCCGATTCAGGTGTCGCACGAAGCTCGTGACGCCGCCCTCGAAGTAGAAATTCTTCTCGCGGTCGATCCGCTCGTCGCGCAGGCAGATCCAGAGGCCCTTGTTGAGGTAGGCCGATTCGCGCAATCGCGTGGCGATCAGGTCCCAGCTGAAGTCGAGCGTCTCGAACACCTCGGGGTCCGGCTGGAAGAAGGTCCGGGTGCCGTGCTGCCGCTCCTTGGCCGTCACCAGGCCTCGATTTGCCTCGGCTGTGCCGCCCTGCTGCCGGACCGGGCCCTTCGGCGTCCCGCGGCTGTACTCCTGCGTATAGCGCTTGCCCTCGCGCAGGACCTCGACCCGCATCGCCACCGACAGCGCGTTGACGACGCTGACGCCAACGCCGTGCAGGCCGCCGGAAACCTTGTAGCCACCCCCTCCGAACTTGCCGCCGGCATGGAGCACGGTGTGCACGACCTCCAGGGCGTCCTTGCCCGATGCGTGCTTGCCGACCGGGATGCCACGCCCGTCGTCGACCACCTCGACCCGCCCGTCGCCGTGGATCGTCACGTCGATCCGGGTGGCGACGTTCGCCATCGCCTCGTCGATGCTGTTATCGACGATCTCCCACACCAGCTGGTGCAGGCCGCGCCCGTCGGTCGAGCCGATGTACATGCTCGGGCGCTTGCGGACCGCGGTCAGCCCCTCGAGCACCTGGATGTTGGCGGCGGTGTATTCGGATACCGCCTTGCTGCGCCGCGGGCGGCGCTCGGGCTGCGCGCTCACGAGGCGCCCCCGCCGACGCCGCGGGTGATGATCGCGTACAGGCGATCGAGCTCCTCGTCCGAATAGAAGTCGATCACGAGGCGCCCGCCGCGCCGGGTGCGCACGATCCCGACCCGGGTGGCCAGCAGCCCTCGCAGGTGTGCCTCCAGGTCGGTCAGGTCGCCGGAGATTGGCCGAGCGCGGTGCGAGGTGCTGGGATCGCGCTTGCGGCGCACCAGCTCCTCCGTCTGACGCACGGACAGGTGCCGGTCAAGGACGACCAGCAGAGCTGCGCGCTGCAGCTCGGGGATGGTGAGCGCTGCCAGTGCGCGGCCATGCCCCTCGCTGATGCGGCCATCGGCGATCGCCTCTCGCGTCTCGGGGGCAAGGTCGAGCAGCCGGAGCGCGTTGCTGATTGCGACGCGGCTCTTCCCGACCCGGCGCGCCACCTCCTCGTGGGTGAGGCTGAAGCGGTCAATCAGCTCGCGATAGGCGGATGCCTCCTCGATCGCGTTGAGGTCCGCCCGCTGCACGTTCTCGACCAGGGCCAGCTCGAGCGGCTCGCCGTCCGCCGTTTCGCGCACGACGGCGGGGATATGGCTCAAACCGGCCAGCCGGGCGGCGCGCAGGCGCCGCTCACCGACGATCAGCTCGTAACCGCCGTCCGCGGCGGCGCGCACCACGATCGGCTGCAGCACACCGTGCTGGGTGATGGACGCGGCGAGCTCGGCCGTCTGTTGTTCGTCGAACCGGACGCGCGGCTGGTGCGGATTGCGAGCGATGCGGTCGATCGGGATCTCGGGAGGTTGGGCCGAGGGAGCGGCTCGCGGGATCAGCGCGTCCAGGCCACGACCCAGGCCGAACGTCTTAGCCACGCGCAGTCACCTCTGCGGCGAGGCGTCCGTAGGCCTCCGCGCCCCGCGACGAAGGGTCATAGAGCGCGATCGGCAGCCCATGGCTGGGCGCCTCCGACAGGCGGATACTGCGGGGCACCACCGTGTCGTAGACGGCGCCCTCCAGGTGCCGGCGCACCTCCGCGGCGACCTGAACGGAGAGGCGGGTGCGCCCGTCGTACATCGTCAGCAGCACGCCGTCGATCTCCAGCCTCGGGTTGAGACCTTCTCGGACCATGCGGATCGTATTCACCAGCTGGCTCAGTCCCTCCAGGGCGTAGTACTCGGTCTGGATCGGGATCAGCACACCATCCGCCGCTGTCAGGGCGTTCACCGTCAGCAGGCCCAGCGATGGCGGGCAGTCGATGAGAACCCGGTCGTACCGTTCACCAAGATCGGCCAGGCTGGCCGAAAGCCGTCGCTCGCGAGCCGGCAGGCCGACCAGCTCGACCTCCGCGCCGGAGAGCGCCGGGGCCGCCGGCACCAGGTCCAGACCGGGGACGGTGGTGCCGACCACCAGTTCACCGATCGGCACCCGGTTGATGAGTGCGTCGTAGATCGATCGATCAAGCGACCGCCGGTCCACACCCAGGCCGCTCGTCGCGTTCCCCTGCGGATCGAGATCGATGACCAGGGTCGAGGTTCCGGAGAGGGCCAGATAGGCCGCCAGGTTTACGACCGTGGTCGTCTTCCCAACGCCGCCCTTCTGGTTGGTACAGGCCGTGACCCTGATCACGGGCACTCCGCTGCGAGTTCGAATGGGCGTGCTCATTCTACCAGCCGGGACCCTTACCGACGGCTTATCGCGGCGTTATCCAGCCGTCATGTTTCACGTGGAACGGGCGTTCCGTGGCCCGCCTGAAAGGGCCCGCTCGGTATACTCGGCATACCGCCCCGCCGCCACCGCCACGCCGTCCGTCGAGTCGGTCGAGGAACGCAGATCAGCTACATCGCCCTCCTTCTCGCGGTCCTGACCGGGATCCTGCACGCCGCAGTGGCTCCCGTCATCGCGATCGGCGACGTGCATCCGAATCTCGTGCTCGTGGCGGTGGTGGTCGTGACCGTGGTGAAGGGCTTCGGACCCGGCGTGGCGTGGGCGTTCGTAGCCGGGCTGACCTCCAATCTCCTGACGAGGGATCCGCTCGGCAGCATTCCGCTCGGCCTGCTGCTCGTCGTGGCCGGCGTCTCCGGCGGAGAACGCCTCTTCGGTCGCCTGTCGTGGGCCTACCCCGTCGTGGCAGTCGGGATCGGGTCGATCGTGGTCGACGCGATCAGTCTGGGGGTGATGCAGATGATCGATCTTCCGCTTTCCGGCAGCCTCCCTGTGCAGCGGGTCGCCGTCGCGGCGCTCCTGAACACCCTCATCGCGGCCGTTGTGATCCTCCCCGCGCGGGTGCTGCTGTCACGCATGAGTGCTGACGAGAAGCCGGCATGGTGATTGCGTAAATGGCCGACCTCGACGCGAAGGCGACGCCCCTCCCTTCGCGGGCACGGTTCGTGGCGGCGTCCGTCGCGGCGGTCCTTGTCTTTGGCGTCCTCGGGGGGCGACTCTTCCAGCTCCAGGTTGTCGACGGGGCGCGTTACGCCGCCCGGGCAGAGGCGGCGCGCACCGTCGAGGTTCCGATCAGGGCGCCGCGCGGCCTGCTGTTCGACCGCGAGGGCCGACCACTCGCCGTGAACACGCCGTCGTGGACGCTCTACGCGCGGCCGGCGGACCTGCCGACGATCGAGTCGACGCGGAGCGCTGTGCTTGCCCGCGCCGCGCAGCTCTCGGGCGTACCGGTATCGGTCCTGCGCCAACGGCTTGCAGCGTTCAGCGGATCGCCCTTCGACCTGTTGCCCCTGGGCCACGACATCAGCCGTGACGCCGCGCTCCTGATCGGCGAGGAGCAGGAGCAGCTGCCCGGCATCACCGTGGGGGCGGAGGCCACGCGGCAGTACCTGGACGAGACCGGAGCCCCGAACGGAGAGCTCCTCTCGCACCTTGTCGGCTACACGGGGCCGGTCTCTCGGGGGGAGCTTGCCGACCTGACCGCGCTGGGCTACCTGCGCGATGACAGCATCGGGCGCGACGGCGTGGAGTCGAGCTTCGAGGCGGCGCTGCGCGGAACCTACGGCAGTGAGCTGCTCGAGCGGGATGCGGCCGGCAGGCCGGTCAAGGTGCTGCAACGGCTGAGCGACCCGGTGCCCGGCAAGAACCTGATGCTCACCGTCGATGCCCGGATGCAGCGGATCGCGACCGAGACCCTTGAATGGGGTCTGAAGGCGGCGGGCGTGGCGCAGGGCGTCACCATCATCATGAACCCGCAGACGGGCGAGATCCTGGCGATGGTCTCGCTGCCGACCTACGACAACAACAAGTTTGCGGCCGGCATCTCGACCACCGACTTCGCAGCGTACCTGGCCGACCCCACCAAGCCGCTGCGGAACCATGCCATCGCCGACATCTACCCGCCCGGTTCGACGTTCAAGCTGGTGACCGGCCTGGCGGCGCTGGAGGAGGGGGTCACCACCGTCTCGCAGCGCTGGCCGACCTATGCCTGCTACCAGATCCCCGATGCGCCCAAGGGGCAATGCCTGTTCGACTGGAACCACCGGGGCTTCGGGCCGCTGAGCATCGTGGATGCCTATGCCAAGAGCTCAGACACATTCTTCTACCAGATGGCGGTCGGGCTGGGCGTGGATCGGCTGGGCAGCTGGGCGCAGGAGCTTGGTTTCGGTGAGCGGAGCGGGATCCGCCTGCCCGGCGAGGCCGCTGGCACCGTTATCAGCAAGGCGTGGGCCCAGTCGCAGGGCCGCCCGGACGTCTTCACCGGTGAGCTGGCCCAGGCCGGGATCGGCCAGAACGCGATCGCGGTGACGCCGCTTCAGCTGCTGGACGCCTACGCGGCCGTCGCGAACGGGGGCCACCTGATGCGCCCCATGATCGTGCGTGGCGAGACCGACGCGAACGGGAACCTCATCCAGTCCTACGCGCCGGAGGTGATCCGCGACCTTCCGGCCAGCGCCGAGGACCTGCGCATCATGCGGATCGGCACCCGCGAGGTGATCACGACCGGGCACGCCGGAAACATCCGTGATCTGCGCCTGCCGGCCGCGCTCTCCGGCAAGACCGGCACCGCCGAATTCGGCACTCCCAGCGCCCAGGGCGTCCTCCCGTTTCACTCGTGGTTCGTCGCCTACCTCCCATCGAAGCCCGGTGCCACGGACGCCACCCTCGCCATCATCACCTTCACCTACTCGGCGGTCGTGCGCGGCAACCTTTCGCTCGAGGTGGTCAAGTACTTCCTGCAGCAGTACTTCGGGCTCAGCCAGGATCTCCGGCGCGAGTCTCAGGTCACGGCGAACTGACCGATGACGGCCGCGACGGCAACCTTTGTTGAGATGACGCGAGCGCGGCGCTGGCGAGCATTCGACCGGCAGCTGCTCGTGTATCTCCTGCTGCTGATCGGGTTCGGGGTGGTCATGGGCTACTCCGCCAACTACCAGGCGATCGCGGGTCAAAGCGGCCTGTCTCAGACGGTGAAGAGCCTGATCTGGATCGCCGTCGGCCTGATCCTCTTCTCTGTGGCGGCCAGCATCGACTATCACTGGCTGCAGACCTTCGCGACGCCGATCTACCTGGTCGTGCTCGGCCTGCTGCTGGCCACCGGGCTGATCGGGACAAACCTGTTCGGGGCCCAGATGTCGATCAGCGTGATCGGCCTTGATTTCCAGTTCAGCGAGATCAGCAAGGTGCTGATGATCGTCGTCCTGGCGACCTTCCTGGCATCGCGCGGGGAGCGCGTCGGGCGCCTCTCGACGATCGCCGGTGCCGCCCTGCTGATCGTCGTTCCGACCTTCCTCGTGTATCGCCAGCCAGACTTGGGGACAGCCCTCGTCTTCGTCGCGATCCTGTTCGGGATGCTGTTCATGAGCGGGGCCGGCATTGGCTGGCTGGCGCTCCTCAGCGGGGCGGCGGTGGCGCTGGCGCCCTTCGCCGTCGGCGCCCTGCAGGAGTACCAGCGCCAGCGCCTCTTCTGCTTCCTGAACCCGGCGACGGACCCGCAGGGGGCGTGCTACCAGCTGGTGCAGGCGCTCAACGCGGTCGGATCCGGCGGGCTGCTTGGGCAGGGGCTGACCGCCGGGCGCCAGAACCAGCTCGGCTTCCTGCCCGTGCAGTCGACCGACTTCATCTTCACCGTAGTCGCCGAGGAGCTCGGCTTCGTGGGCGGCGCGGTCCTGCTGGCGCTGTTCGGCCTCCTGATCTGGCGCGTGCTGCGCATCGGGTGGGGAGCCCGCGATCCGCTTGGCTCGGCGGTCGCCGCAGGCCTGGCGAGCATGCTGCTCTTCCAGATCGCGGTGAACATCGGGATGGTGACCGGGATCATGCCGGTGACAGGAATCCCGCTGCCATTCATCACGTATGGCGGCTCATCCACGATCTCGCTCCTGTTCGGGATGGGGATCCTGCAGTCGGTGCGGATGCACGCCTGGAAGCCCACCTTCTGAGGGACGCTGCTGGTCGATCCGAGGGGCGGGCGCTACCATCGCTGGGCACCCATGAGCACGAGACCGATGGATCAGCCACGTCAGCGCTGGCAGCTGCTGTTTGCGCGACGCCACCCCGCCCTGCGGATCCGCCAGGCCGAGCTGCTCGCCGAGTTCGAGCGCGCGTTCCGCGAGGCTGGGCTGCCGCTGGCGCAGTCCAGCGCCCAGCGGCCGCGGCCGCGCCTGAAGTTCGCCGCCAACCTGCCGGTCGGCATCGAGCTGCGGGGCGAGGTGCTGGAGGCCTATTTCGATGACCTGGTGCCGATCGGGCGGATCCAGGCCGCTGCCGCGCTGCTGCCGGAGGGGATCGAGGTGGTTGACGCGCGGGAGGTGTGGCATGGCTTCCCGTCAGCCGCCTCGCAGCTGCGGGCGGCCGAGTACGAGATCGAGGTGCGCGGCGGGCCGGACCTGACCAGCGATGCACTGCGTGGCGCGGTGGTGCGGCTGCTGGCCGCGCGGCAGCTCCCCGGGAGGCGGCGGCGCGGGGAGAGCGAGCGCCGGGCGGACGCCGGTCCGCGTGACCTGCGCCCACTCCTCGAGGACGCCGAGGTGCTTGAGGTTGACGAGGAGGCGCATCGGGGCCGCCTGCGGATGGTGCTGCGCCTGGATGCCAGTGGCGCCGGGCGCCCGGAGGACGTGGTCGGCGCCCTCGACGTGCGTCTTCGTGCGGGCCCCGCAGTCCGCACGCGCCTGCTGTTCGTTGACACTCCCCCGATCGCCCGGTAGACTTCGCCGTCCCGCGGGCGCCTCGTCTGCCCGCTTTGCCGTGCGTCGAGCCCGTCGGCCAACGCGCGGAGCGAACAGCCCCCCAATCCCATGGAGATGACCATGTACGCCGTCGTCAGCAGCGGCGGAAAGCAATACCGCGTCGAGGCCGGCAGCATGCTCACGCTCGAGCGGCTGGACGGCGAGCCCGGCACGTCTTTCACCTTCGATCGCGTCCTGCTGATCGGGGATGGCGACCAGGTGACGGTCGGCACGCCTGTCGTGGCCGGCGCATCGGTCAGCGCCACCGTGATCGGCGAGGCGCTGGGGCCGAAGCTGGTCATCTTCAAGTTCAAGCAGAAGGTCAAGTACCGCCGCCGCACCGGTCACCGACAGCACCTCACCCGGGTGCGGATCGACGCCATCAACCCGACGGCGGCCAGGAAGGCGGCAGCGCCGGTTGAGAAGACCGCCGCCGCGCCCGCGCCGAAGGCAAAGGCCGCACCGCGCGCTGCGCGACCGCAGGCCGCGAAGTCCGTGGCCCCCGCGGTGGAGGCGGCTGTCGAGAAGCCCCGGGCGCGCCGTGCGGCGAAGCCGAAGGCCAAGGAGTAGCGACAGATGGCACACAAGAAGGCAGGCAGCTCCAGCCGCAACGGCCGCGATTCAGTCGGGCAGCGGCTCGGCGTCAAGCGCGGCGACGGGCAGCAGGTACAGGCCGGCACGATCATCGTCCGTCAGCGAGGGAGCACCTTCAACCCCGGCCAGAACGTGGGGATGGGGCGCGACTACACCCTGTTCGCCACGAGCGGCGGCACCGTCAAATTCAGCCACGAGACGCGCCACAAGAAACGCGTCAGCGTCATCACCCCCGAGCACCCGGCGGCGTAGAGAGCCGTCAGACCCAGGAGCCCCCCTCATGAAGACCCAGATTCATCCGCAGTACCATCAGGCGCAGGTCCACTGCGTGTGTGGGACCACCTTCACGGTCGGTTCGACCGTCGAGTCGATCCGCGTCGAGGTCTGCGCGAATTGTCATCCCTTCTACACCGGCACCCAGAACATCGTCGACACCGCCGGCCAGGTCGAGCGGTTCCAGCGACGCATGGAGCGGTCGCTGCGCTAGTCATGCCATGCGCCGCCACCTGAACGGTTGGCCGGCGCGGCTGGCCCCCCATCTCCTGTTCCTGGTACCGGAGCTGCTGGTCGCCGCCGGCCCGTTCGTGATCTCCTCGATCGCTCGCGCCGGGCAGCGGCCACGCTTCCGCATGCCCGACTTCTTCTATGGCGGACAGGCGCTCATCGAGGGGGTCATGATGCGCGGGCGCACGACCGTGGCGATGACCGTCCGCCCCCCGTCCGGCGAGATCCGGACCTACAGCGAGCCGCTCCCCGCCGCGCTGGCGCGCGGCCGCTGGGCGAGGGTGCCCTTCGCCCGGGGCGTTCTGGTCCTGTATGAGGCGCTGGTGATCGGGACCCGGATGCTGATGCGATCGGCGGCGATCGCTGCCGAGGGGGAGGACATCCAGATCGGGAGGGGCACCATGGCGGTCACCATGGTCATCTCGCTCGGATTCGCCGTCGCGCTCTTCTTCGTGCTGCCGCTGGTCCTCTCCACCTTCGCCCAGCGGGCCACGACCAGCGACCTGCTGGCCAACCTGGCCGAGGGTGGCATCCGGCTGGCCGTCTTCGTGGCCTATATCTGGCTGATCGGGCGCGCGGCCGACGTTCGCCGCGTCTTCGCGTACCACGGCGCCGAGCACAAGGCGATCAGCGCCCACGAGGCCGACCGGCCGTTGACGCCGGACGAGGTGGATCGGTTCAGCACCGCCCATACCCGCTGCGGAACCACGTTCCTGCTGATCGTGGTGGTCGTCAGCATCCTCTTCTTCGGCCTCATTCCGCGGGCCGGCGTGCCGTTTCCGCTCCTCTTCGCCTCGCGGATCGTGCTGGTGCCCGTGATCGCCGCCTTCGCCTACGAGCTGGTCCGCTTCGGCGCGAGCCACTACGGCAACCGCCTGGTGCGTGCCCTCTACGCTCCCGGCCTGTGGCTGCAGTCGCTGACGACACGCCCACCGGACCGCGGCATGCTCGAGGTCAGCATCGCGTCGCTGGCGTCGTGCCTCGCGTCCGATCGCGAGGCGGCGCTGCCGGCCAACCGATGATCGATCGGCTGCGCGAGCTGGAGTCGAGCTACGAGGCGGTGGTCGCCGAGATGGCCACCCCGGCCGTCGCCGGTGACCCGGCGCGGCTGCAGGCGCTGGGCCGCGAGCTGGCCCGCCTGGAGCCGGTGGTCATCGCCATTCGCGCCTGGTCCGCGGTGCGTGACGAGCTGGAGGCGACCCGCTCGATGGCGCACGACCCCGATGAGGAGGTGCGCGCCATGGCCCGCGAGGAGCTCGTCGCGCTCGAGGCTCGCGAGCAGGCGCTCGATGCCGAGCTGCGGCGCCTGCTGGTGCCGCGCGACGCGAACGATGACCGCGACGTGATCCTGGAAGTGCGCGCCGGCACGGGCGGCGACGAGGCGGCCATCTTCGCCGGCGACCTGTACCGAATGTACGCCCGCTACGCCGAGCGACGACATTGGCGGCTCGATCTCATCTCGGCCAGCGAGGGCGCCGGCGGGGGCGTCAAGGAGGCGATCGCCGAGATCGCGGGGAAGGGGGCCTTCTCGCGGCTGAAGTACGAGAGCGGCGTGCATCGGGTGCAGCGTGTGCCGAGCACCGAGGCCGCGGGACGGATCCATACCTCGACCGCCACTGTGAGCATTCTGCCGGAGGCCGACGAGGTGGAGATCCAGATCCCCGAGAAGGACCTCCGGATCGACGTGTACCGGTCCAGCGGACCCGGTGGTCAGAGCGTGAACACGACCGACAGCGCGGTCCGCGTCACGCACCTACCGACCGGCCTGGTGGTCGCGATCCAGGACGAGAAGAGCCAGCACAAGAACAAGGCCAAGGCGATGGCCGTGCTGCGCGCACGGCTGCTCGAGATGGAGCAGGCTCGACAGGCGGAGGAGCGGGGCGATCAGCGCCGGTCGCAGGTCGGGAGCGGCGAGCGAGCCGAGAAGATCCGCACTTATAACTTCCCCGATGA
>JBGQCU010000022.1:0-24192 GCA_041495495.1 Candidatus Limnocylindria bacterium | reverse complement strand
GTCATGATCGGCATGGGGCTGGTGATGTCACCCCTGCTCTTCTTCGTCATCCCCGCCTCGATCCTCATCGGCGCCGCGTTCAGCGCGGCCTGCCTGGCGACCACCGCCTACCTGCGCACAGTGCAGGACTTCGACCTGCCGATGGGCCTGGTGGTGATGCCGATGTTCCTCTTCTCCGGCACCTTCTTCCCGATCAGCATCTACCCGGTGCCGATCCAGATCGCGATGGAGGCAACGCCGCTGTTCCATGCCGTCGGGCTGCTGCGGGGACTGGCCACCGGCCTGGTGGGCGTGCACGAGCTGTGGGACCTGGTCTACCTCGTCATCTTCGGCGCGATCGCGATGTGGATCGCCCTCAATCGCCTGGAGCAGCGCCTGATCAAATAGCACCGGCGATCGTCCTGTCGCCCTCGGTTGCCAGCGGGAGTAGAGTCGGGGGAGCACAGGGAGCGGTCAGCATGGAATCGCCGATCGAGGATCTCGAGCCGATCCGCCTCATCATCGAGGGCGGGGACGTCAGGGGCTGGGTCCGCACGCAGGGCCAACGCATGACCGACATCCTCCAGTCCGGCGAGCCCTTCTCGTTCCTCCCGGCAGGGGCCGATCAGACGCAGTGGACCGAGGTCTTTCCCGACGAGCTGGTGCTCGTGGTGCCCCCGCCGCACGTCAGCCCGCCGACGCAGCGCCTGCCTACCAACCAGCACAAGGTGCTGATCCGGGCCAGCGAATACCGTCTGGCGGGGACCGCGCATCTGCGGCCGGGCGAGCAGGACGATCCGATCCTGCGCGCGACACGGCGATTCCTCCCGCTCACCGATGCCACCTTCGGCCGCGACAACGAACCCGACGAGACGGCCGAAACCGTGATCGTCAACCTGCGCCGCGTCAGCGAGTTCCGTACCGACTAGCCGGCTGCCGCCGGGGGACCCTCGCTCCTCAGCGCTCCTGGCCGAGCAGGATCGGCAGGGCACCGCGCAGGTAGGCCACCCCGGAGATGATGGCCAGCGCGGCGGCCAGCACCGCCAGCCAGAACCCGATCGCCTGGACGGTGCCCGCCTCGACCACGCGCCCCACCGGCCCGCCGGTCTGCGCGTCGAAGGCCAGCAGCAGCACGCTGATCGCCACGTTGGTCCCGAACGCCTTCCACTTGCCGAGGCCCCGGGCCGAGATGACGACGTTGGCCGACGCAGCCAGCTGGCGCACGCCCTGGATCACCAGCTCCCGGATGAGCAGGGTCGCCACGATCCAGGTTGGCAGCAGACCCACCTCGACCATGGCGATCAGCACGCCGGCGACCAGCACCTTGTCGGCGGTCAGGTCCAGGAAGATGCCGAGCGGCGACACCTGGCCGCGCGCCCGCGCGATGCGGCCGTCGAAGTAGTCGGTCATGGCCGCAGCGATGTAGAGCAGGCAGCCGATCAGCCCGGCGCCGGGGAACGGCAGCAGCAGGAGCGCCACCACGACCGGGGTGGCGAGGATGCGGGCCACTCCCAGCAGGTTCGGCAGGGTGGTCAGGCGCGGTCGCGGTCGGAGCCCGCTCATCGGCCGATCCTGCGCTCGGTGCCGGCCCGCAGCCGGGCGATGTTGTCGGCGTGCGCCGCGGTGACGAGGGCCGTGCCGCCCACCCCCAGCGCGACGCCGGCCCAGGTCGCCTGGCCGAGCGGCACGAATGCCGCGGTGATCACCGGTGCCAGCAGGGCGCCGGCCAGTGAGCCGAGCGAGACGATCCGCGTCCGCCAGACGATGAGCGCGACCAGCGGCACCACGATTGCGACCGTCCACGGGGCCGTGGCCAGCATCGCGCCGGTGAAGGTCGCGGCGCCGCGCCCGCCCCGGAACCCGATGAATACGGAGCGGATGTGACCGGCGATGGCGGCGACCCCGGCGGCGGCCGCCACCCATTCCGGCGACTCCGCGGGCCCGGCCTGGTACAGCCATCGGGCGAGGAGCACCGCCACGAGGCCCTTGCCGAGGTCGAGCACGAAGGTCGCCACCGCGCCGACCGGACCGATGGTGCGCAGCGCGTTGGTGGCCCCGGTGCGGCCGGATCCGTGCTCGCGCAGGTCGACCCCGCCCGCCAGCCGCCCGATGAGCAGCCCGAACGGCAGCGCACCGACGAGGTAGGCCAGCACGACCAGGATCGCCGCTCCGGGGATGCCGCTCACCGTCGATCCCCCGCTCGCCGCGGCAGGCTAGCGCCGACCAGCCGCGCGACTGAGGAGGGCGCGGACGCCGAAGGCGACCGCGACCCAGGCCGCCGTGACCCCAACGCCCACGTAGCCGGCGAATGGCATCCCGCGCGGCCACGCCAGCGAGAATGCGATCAGGCCGATCACCGCCGCCCCGCCGAGGGCCCAGACCAGGAATCGGCGCGAGATGGCGCCGGGGGGCGCAGAGGTTGCCGCCGCGCGCTGCGCCTTGACCCGGTCGATGCGCTGCTGCCGAGCCCGCGCCGCACCGGTGGCGGGAAGCGCGTACGGGTCTTGCTTCTTGGTCATGCGCTGATAGGCGCGCCGCTCTTCGCGAGACATCGGTCTGAGTCTACCCCGGCATCGGTCTGTACCATGTGCGCCGCATGCACGAGATCTTCGACCAGTTCAAGCAGCAGCTGCCGGACGTCGACCCGGCCGAGACGCAGGAGTGGCTCGACTCGCTCGACGCGGTGGTGGCACAGGCGGGTCCCGAGCGCGCCCGCTTCATCTTCTTCAAGCTGCTCAAGCGCGCCCGCCAGCTGCAGGTCGGCCTGCCGCCGCTGACCCAGACCCGCTACGTCAACACCATCTCCACGGAGCAGGAGCCGCCCTTTCCCGGCGACGAGGCGATGGAGCATCGCATCCGGCGCATGATCCGCTGGAACGCGCTGGCCATGGTGCTGCGCGCCAACTCGCGCTTCGAGGGGATCGGCGGCCATCTGTCGACCTACGCCAGCGCGGCCAGCCTGTACGAGGTCGGCTTCAACCACTTCTTCCGCGGCCGCGACGACGGCGGGGCCGGCGACCAGATCTTCTTCCAGGGCCACGCCGCGCCGGGGATCTACGCCCGCGCCTTCCTGGAGGGCCGGCTGAGCGCCGAGCAGCTCGACCACTTCCGCCGCGAGACGGGCGGCCCGGGGACCGGCCTGCCCTCCTATCCGCACCCGCGCACCATGCCCGACTTCTGGCAGTTCCCCACCGTCAGCATGGGCCTGGGCCCGATGGCCGCCGTCTACCAGGCGCGCTTCAACCGCTACCTGTCGGCGCGCGGCATCGCCGACACCTCGGGGAGCCGGGTGTGGGCCTTCACCGGCGATGGCGAGATGGACGAGCCGGAGGCGCTCGGCGCGCTCGGGCTGGCGGCGCGCGAGGGGCTCGACAACCTGACCTTCGTGGTCAACTGCAACCTCCAGCGCCTCGACGGACCGGTGCGCGGCAACGGCAAGATCATCCAGGAGCTGGAGGCGACCTTCCGGGGGGCCGGCTGGCACGTGATCAAGGTCATCTGGGCGCGCGAGTGGGACGACCTGCTGGCCCGCGATACGGACGGCGTGCTGCTGACCAAGATGAACGAGACGCTCGACGGCGATTACCAGCGGGCCTCGGTAGCGGACGGCGCCTACATCCGCGAGCACTTCTTCGGGCCCGATCCGCGCCTGAAGGCGCTGGTGGCGCACCTCTCCGACGATGAGCTGGCCAAGCTGCGGCGCGGCGGGCACGACTACCGCAAGGTGTACGCGGCCTATGCCGCGGCCGTCGCCCACACCGGCGCGCCGGTCGCCATCCTGGCCAAGACGGTGAAGGGCTGGACGCTCGGCCCCGGCATCGAGGGGCGCAATGTCACCCACCAGGCCAAGAAGCTGACCCAGGATGAGCTGAAGATCTTCCGGGACCGATTGGAGCTGCCGATCCCCGACGAGCAGCTGGCCGACGCGCCCTACTACCACCCCGGCCCCGACTCGCCGGAGATCGCCTACATGCTCGAGCGGCGCAGGGCGCTGGGCGGCGTGATGCCGCGGCGCATCGTGCGCGCCAAGCCGCTGCCGCCGGCCGACGACGCGGCCTTCGCCGAGCTCTTCGCCGGCGCCGATCGCCCGGCCAGCACGACCATGGCCTTCAGCCGGCTGATGCGCAACCTGGTGCGCGACCCGCAGATCGGGCGGCGGATCGTGCCCATCATCCCCGACGAGGCGCGCACCTTCGGCATGGACCCGCTGTTCAAGGAGGTCGGCATCTACAACCCGCTCGGCCAGCGCTACACGGCGGTCGACAAGGAGCTCCTCCTCTCGTACGTCGAGTCGACCGACGGGCAGATCCTGGAGGAGGGGATCACCGAGGCGGGCGCGATGGCCGACTTCACGGCCGCGGGCACGAGCTACGCGACCCACGGCGAGCCGATGATCCCGTTCTACACCTTCTATTCGATGTTCGGCTTCCAGCGCACCGGCGACCAGATCTGGGCCTTCGGCGACGCACGCGGGCGCGGCTTCATGATGGGCGCCACCGCCGGCCGCACAACCCTCACCGGTGAGGGGCTCCAGCACGACGACGGGCACAGCCACATCCTGGCCAGCACCGTCCCCAATGTGCTGGCCTACGACCCGGCCTTCGCCTACGAGCTGGCGATCATCGTGCGCGAGGGGATTCGCCGCATGTACGGCGGACCGGGCGAGGACATCTTCTACTACCTGACCCTCTACAACGAGAACTGGGCCATGCCGCCCAAGCCCGATGGCGTCGAGGAGGGCGTGCTGCGCGGGCTGTATCGCTTCCGGGTCGCCGAGCGCGGGTCACGCCGCGTGCAGCTGCTGGGATCGGGCTCCATCCTGCACCAGGCGCTGCGCGCCGCCGATCTGCTCGCCGAGCGCTTCGACGTGGCCGCCGACGTGTGGAGCGTGCCGTCCTTCCAGCAGCTGCGCAACGACGCGCTCTCCGCCGAGCGCTGGAACCGCCTCCATCCCGAGGCCGAGCCACGCGTCCCGTACGTGGTCGAGCAGCTCGCGCCGACGACCGGACCGATCATCGCCGCCACCGATTACCTCAAGGCGCTGCCGGACATGGTGGCGCGCTGGATCGACCGCCCCTTCACCGTGCTCGGGACCGATGGCTTCGGGCGCAGCGACACGCGCGAGGCGCTCCGCGTGCACTTCGAGGTGAGCCCCGAGCAGATCGCCTACGCGGCGCTCCACGGGCTGTGCCTGACCGGAGCCGCCGACCGCGGCGAGCTGGTGCGCGCCATCAGCGAGCTGGGGATCGACCCGGAGCGGATCGACCCGCGCGAGGCCTGATCAGCGCGATTCGTCGTGGCTGACCGCAACCGGGGCGGGTAGCCGAGCACCGCACCCACCGCAGAAGCGGTACTCGGGCCTGACCACCGCATCGCAGGCGCCGCAGCGTGCCGGCGACCATGCCCGCATGGCGGCCAGCATGCCGGCCATGGCGGCTCTTGCGGTGCGCGATACGGCCGGCCCGATCGCGCGTTCGGCAGGGGCCGGCGCGGCTGCGCTGCCCGGTGTGGCCGGCGCGGCCTGGGCAGCCGGGCGCTCGCGCGCCAGCAACGAGAGGAAGCTGAGCCGCTCGCGGTCGTACTCCTCCCGGGAATCGGGGTCCGTCAGGAGCGACCGCACCGCGTTCACCACCTGCATCTCCTCGGTGGCGCGCTGCGACCCGTTGCGGTCCGGGTGGAAGGCTCGTGCCAGCCGGCGGCAGGCGGCCACGATCTCGACGCGACCGGCATTCGGGGCCACCCCCAAGAGCCGATAGACGTCGCGATCCGGCTGGTACGGCAGAAGGCTGAGGTCCATGTTGGCTTGGGGCCGATGGTAGCCGATTGGTGCGTCCTGTCACCAGCCCCCGCCGGCGGAGCCTCGACTCCCGTTCGGGAGCGAGGCGAACTTGCCAATTTGAAGATTCCCATGACAAAATGCCAAAAGGGTATTGACAAGTGGAAAGTGGAGGTCTATTCTCCGCCCAGGACCTAAGAAAAGCGACAAGCCACTTAGCAGAACGTGAGGAGCGCATCCAAAATGTTGGACAACCAGTTCCAGTTCGCGATCCTGGCCACCGAGGACCGGATCCGAGACATGCAGACGCGCAAGGGGGTCATCGACGGCTCCGGCAAGCGCATCTTCCGGCTCGGCCGCGACCGCCAGGCCGCTCGCAAGGTGGGGCGCCGATAGATGGCACGCGACGTCATCTCGACCTGCCCCGTCTGCGAGGGTGAGCTGGCGATCACGCGCCTCCACTGCCGCAGCTGCGGCACCGCCCTGGAGGGCGAGTTCGGAGTCGGCCGCTTTGGTCGACTGTCCCGGGAGCAGCTGGCCCTCCTCGAGAGCTTCCTGCGCTCCCGCGGCAACCTCAAGGAGATGGAGCGTGAGCTCGGCATCTCCTACCCCACCGTCCGCGGGCGAGTCGAGTCCCTGGTGCGAGCCCTCGGCCTGGCCGACGGTGACGCGCCGCCCGTCGACGAACCGATGGCGGACGCACCCAATCCGACCACCGACACGGCAGCCGAGGAGCGGCGCTCCATCCTGGAGCGGCTCGCGCGGCGCGAGCTCTCCGCAGACGAGGCAGCCGAAGCGCTGCGGGCCCTCGGGGCAGGCTGAGCGATGGGCACCTACGTCCGCACCCAGTCGATCGACCACACCGTGGGTGAGCGCGGCAGCGTCTCGCTCACCGTCCACTCTGGCGACGTGCGCGCTCGCGGCATCGCCGGGGGCGAGGTCCATCTGCGAGCCACATTCGAGATCTCGGCGCCGTCCGATGCCGAGGCGGACCGCATCTTCGAGGAGGTCCAGCTGCGCGTGCAGCGCGGCAGCACCGATCTCAGCGTCGAGGAGCCCGACAGCATTCCGTCCGTCGGCTCGGTGATCGGCCGCCTCTTCGGCGGGCGAGGGCAATATGAGATCTCCGTGGTCGCCGAGATCCCTTCCGCCGCGCAGCTGCGCCTGACCGCCGTCTCCTCCGAGATGGAGGTCAGCGGCTTCCATGGCGAGCAGCGCTATCGCACCGTGTCGGGCGACCTCATGCTCTCCGACCTGGGCGGCTCGGTGCGGCTCGAGACCGTCTCGGGCGACGCCACCATCCGCGCCGACGTGCCGCTGGCCGTCCAGGTGCAGGGTGTCTCGGGCGACGTGTCGATCACGGCACCGACGCTGCGCTCTCTGCGCGCGAACACCGTCTCCGGCGACGTCGAGGTCGAGGGCGAGCTGGCCGCGAGCGGCGATTTCCAGGTCGAGACGGTGAGCGGCGACCTTGGCGTGGGTCTCATCGGCAGCGCCACCTTCGAGATCCACGGCATCTCCACTGACGTCAGCAGCGAGCTCGACCATCGGCTCGAGGGGCAGATCGATCGGCGCCGGCTGATCATCGGCAGCGGCGGGCCGCGGCTCGTCTTCAACTCGATGTCCGGCGACGTCGACGTGCGCCGTCCGCGGCGGATCGTGGTGGTCGAGAAGAAGCGAGAGCCGGCAGCGGCGGCATCGGTCCCCGACCAGGCGACCCAGCTCGAGGTGCTGCGTGCCCTGGAGCGAGGCGAGATCGACGTGGATGAGGCCACGCGTCGCCTGGCGGGAGGTGCCTGAGATGGGCGAGGAGCTGGCGACCGTCCTGCGGCTGGTGAGCGAGGGCAAGCTGACCGCGGAGGAGGCGGCACCCATCATCGAGGCGCTCGGCCGTTCGAGCGCGCCACGATTCGCCGAGCCGGCGCAGGCATCGGCCTCATCCGGCCCGATGGCTGGCAAGGGGGCGAGCCGCGGCCGCCGGGTGCGGATCCAGGTCAGCGAACGCGGGCGCCATGTCGTCGACGTGAGGGTGCCGCTCGCCTTCGCGGCGATGGCTGCGCGCATGGTGCCGGGCATCCCGGACAGCTACGCGGCGCTCATCGAGCGTGCCGTCGAGACCGACCAGATCGGGCCGCTCGTCGACGCCGAGGACGAGGACGGCGACGCCGTCCTGATCAGCATCGAGTAGCCCAATGGACGGCTCCGATGCCCTGACAGCGCCGGCAGCGCCGGCCGGTCCTCGGCACCTCCTGCGCCCCCTGCGGGTGCGCGACTTCCGCCTCATGTTCACCGGCGAGAGCATCTCCGTGCTCGGCGACCAGTTCCACTTCGTGGCCCTCGCCTGGCTGACGCTGCAGCTGACCGGATCGGGCCTGGCCCTCGGAAGCGTGCTGATGGTGGCGGCCATCCCGCGGGCCATCTTCATGCTGCTCGGGGGAGCGCTGTCCGATCGCATGTCGCCGCGCAGCCTGATGCTCTACTCGAACCTCATCCGAGCGGTGTTGGTCGGCGTGGTGGCGGCGCTCGTCCTGACGGGGCGCGCCGAGCTCTGGCAGCTCTACATCATGGCCGCCATCTTCGGCGTGGTCGACGCGCTCTTCTACCCCGCCATCAGCACCATCCTGCCGATGCTGGTCGACGAAGCGACCCTGCCTCCGGCCAACGCGCTGATGCAGGGCAGCCAGCAGCTCGCCGGGCTGATCGGTCCGGCGTTGGCCGGCCTGGTGGTGGCCCTCGTCCACACCGGCCCCGCCTTCGTGGTCGACGCCGTCTCGTTCGCGGTGGCCGCCACGGCGCTTCTCTTCGTCGTCGGCGGCCGCCGCGCCCCGGACCCTGACCTTCCTGCCGACGGCGCCCGGCCGAGCCTGCTTGGCACCATCTCGGCCGGGTTCGGCTATGCCTGGGGCGATCCCGCGGTGCGCTCCCTGATCCTGCTGACCGCCGCCTTCAACTTCGCGTTCACCGGGCCGCTGAGCGTGGGGCTCCCCTTCCTGGCCGATCACACCCTGGGCGGGGGCTCGGCCACCTTCGGCATCCTGCTCAGCGCCTTTGGCGCCGGCTCGCTGCTGGGTGCCGTCGCGGCCGGCTCCGTGGCGCGCGTGCCGCAGCTGGGCACCGTGGTGCTCGGCATCGCGGTGGGGCTCGGCCTGGCGATCGGGCTCATCGGCGTCGCGCCGAACGTCCCGGCCGCTCTTGGCCTCCTCGCGGCGCTGGGCATCGGTGCCGGCTTCATCAACGTGCAGGTCATCTCGTGGCTCCAGGGCCGGACCGCGGAGGCGATGCGCGGCCGGGTGATGAGCATGGTGATGCTCGGCTCGGTCGGCCTGGCGCCACTCAGCTACGCGCTGGCCGGGGCGATCGTCGACCTGGGAGCGGTGCCGCTCATGTTCGCGGTGGCGGGGACGATCGTGGTTGGCGCCTCGCTGCTCGGCTTTGCGTGGGGGGTGGCCGGCCGCATGACCTATGCGCCGGTGGAGGTCGACGAGCACTGACGGGCCCGGCGCGGCGCCGATCGGTGCTGTAATACCCGCCGCATGAGTTCGAATCGCCCTCCGGACCGTGGCCACGATCCCGAATCGCCGCGGGTCGATCCCCTGCTCGAGGTCCGCGAGAAGCGCAAGGGACAGCGGCTGGGCGACACCTACGTCCGCATCGTGCGGCCGTTCGAGGACGAGTTCGAGCGCGGCGTGCAAGGGACGCTGATCGCATCCGAGCGCACGATGCTGAGCCGGACGGGCTGGACCGCCGCCCTCCGTCGGATTCGCACGGTGCTCATCGGCCGGCCGATCTCGAGCGACCATGAGACGCACGAGCGGCTGACCAAGCTCAAGGCGCTGGCCATCTTCAGCAGCGACAACATCAGCTCGTCGGCCTACGCGACCGAGGAGATGATGCGCATCCTCGTCCTCGGCGGCATCGGCGCCATCAGCCTGACCCTGCCGATCACGATCGCCATCGTCGTCATCCTCGGGATCGTGGCCACCAGCTACATGCAGACCATCAAGGCCTACCCCAACGGCGCCAGCAGCTACATCGTCGCCAGCGACAACCTCGGCACCCTCCCGGGCCTGACCGCTGCAGCCGCTCTGCTGATCGACTACACCCTCACGGTCGCGGTCTCCGTCTCGGCCGGCGTGGCCGCCATCACCTCGATCGTGCCCGGCCTCTTCCACGAGCGGGTCATCATCGCCGTGGTCATCGTGGCCGTGCTGATGCTCGGCAACCTGCGCGGCATCCGCGAGTCCGGCTCGATCTTCATGGCGCCCACCTACCTGTACATCGTCACCGTCGGCGCCATGATCGGGATCGGCCTCTTCCGCCAGTTCGTGCTGGGCAACCTCGGGACCTTCGACGCCCCGCCCGACTGGCTCACCGCCCGAGCCGGCGCGCAGCAGATGGTCGGCATCGCCGCGGTCTTCCTCGCCCTGCGCGCATTCAGCTCCGGTGCGGCCGGCCTGACGGGCGTCGAGGCGGTCTCGGACGGTGTGCCGGCCTTCAAGCCGCCCGAGTGGCGCAACGCGCGCATCACGCTCCTGTTCCAGGTGACGATCTTCGGCGCCCTGTTCCTGGGGATCAGCTCACTCGCGAGCGCCATTCACGTGATCCCGGATCCAAAGGAGGTCCACACCGTCCTGGGGCTGCTCACCAAGCACGTGGTCGGTGATGGCTGGTTCCTGATCGTGATCCAGGTCGCGACCGCGCTGATCCTGGCCCTGGCCGCCAACACCAGCTTCGCCGACTTCCCCCGCCTGTCCAGCTTCCTGGCGCGCGACGGGTTCATGCCCCGCCAGTTTGGCTTCCGCGGCGAGCGGCTGGCCTTCACGACCGGCATCATCGCCCTCTCCGGCTTGGCCGCCCTGCTCCTGATCGTCTTCGACGCCAGCGTCACCGCCCTCATCCCGCTGTACACGCTGGGCGTGTTCGTCGCCTTCACCCTGTCGCAGTCGGGCATGGTGGTGCGCTGGTTCCAGCGTCGCGAGAAGGGCTGGCAGGTCGGCCTCGTGGTCAATGGGCTGGGCGCGGCCACCACCGGGGTCATCGTGGTCATCGTGGCCAGCACCAAGTTCCTCTCCGGTGCCTGGCTGGTGATGGTCCTGGCACCGATCCTGATCCTGCTCATGCTCTCCATCCGGGCGCACTATCGGTCCATGTCGATCGCCTTGCAGGCGGTCCCCGGCAGCGCTGACGACGCAGACCTCGACCCGATCGTGATCGTGCCGCTGGCCCGCCTCGACCGTCCGGCTCGGCGCGCGCTGGCGTTCGCCCGCACGATCTCGCCGCACGCCACCGCGGTGCACATCACCAACGACCCGCACACCGCCGAGCAGCTGCGCGAGCACTGGGAAACCCTGGGCGGGCCGATGGAGCTGGTGGTGGTCGAGTCACCCTATCGCGCCTTGGTCGGCCCCTTGCTGCGCTACATGGACGCGCTCCAGTCACTGCATCCGACGCGCCCCATCGTGGTGGTGCTGGCCGAGGTCGTCCCGCGCCACTGGTGGGAGAACCTGCTGCACAACCAGACCAGCCTGCGCCTCAAGCTGCGCCTCTTCGGGCGCAAGAACACGATCGTGGTCGACGTCCCGTTCCACCTGGACAACTGAGCCGAGCGGCTCAGGAAACGAAGCCGAAGACGTTGATGACGACGATGCCGTAGACGTGCACGGCGACGCCGGCCGTCACCGCCGCCACCAGGCTCCATGAAGCTCGCTCGCGATAGGCCCAGCCGAGAAGCAGCAGCAGGAGCGGGACGGCGTCCAGGATGAACCGATAGCCGAACTGGGCGAATCCCCACGCCCCGTGCATCAGGTCGGGGAGCATGACCAGCTCGACCGCCAGCCAGGTGATCGCCACCAGCGGGCCACGCGCCTTCACCGCCCAGAAGAGGAAGGGCGCCGTGAACGTCAGCGCCAGCCCGGTGTATTGCGGCTTGAGGAAGGGGAACGAATCGACCACCGCGGGGCCCTGCAGGAAGATGGCGTACATGTGGCGCGGGATGTAGAACGGCGAGATCAGGCCGTGGCTGTACCACGGCTCATCGGTCACCAGCAGGCCTGCGTCTCCGGACGGGATATGCGCATAGCCGACGTCGAACGGCGACCCGAAGCGGGCCAGGTTGTACGCCGCGAAGAGGGCGGCCGGAACGGCCAGCCCGGCGAGCAGCCAGGCCTGCGCCCGGGTCGGGCGCCATCGGTCTGAGAACAGGAAGAGCAGGAGCGGGAGCGCCAGCCCGGTCGGCAGGCGGCTGGCGGCGGCCAGCCCCAGGGCCAGGCCGGCGAGGATCGGTCGCGTGCGGCGCACCGCCAGGTTGAGCGCAGCCAGCAGGAAGAAGGTGGCCACCACCTGCGCGTAGTGATGCGTGCCGGCCATGCCCGCCACCCACCAGTGGGTGGTGAAGGCGAAGCCGATGACGATCACCAGCCGGGGCCGAAGGGCGACCCCGATGGCTGCCAGCAGGTACCACGCCAGCGCCACGTTTGCCGCCCCGAAGACCGCTGCCATGACGTTGCCCGACAGCTCGCCGGTCCCCGGAAAGAGGCCGAGCAGCGCGATGACCGGCATGAGGGTGAGCGCCGGGACCGGCGGGAAGGGCGAGTACTGCGCACCGCCGCCGCCGGGCACCGGCACGAGCTCCATCCAGGGCCGGTCGACGGGGATCGACAGGCGGCCGTGGAGGAAGGCATCGGCAAGCGGCACGAACGAATCGCCGCCGGCCATCATCGGGCCGGTGAACCAGTACACGACGAAGGCGAAGAGCGCCAGGCCGATCCCCGCGGCGTGCTCCGGATTGCCCGGCACCGCCCTCACGGGATGCGACGTGACGACTGGCACGGCGGTCACGCCGCCGAGTCTACGGCCTCGCCGTTGTGCGGCTTGGCCTGATCCCCGGCTGGTTGGGCATGCAAGTTGTCAGGCGCCGCTTCCGGATCCCCGCCTTCTGATCAGGAGCCAGACCACCAGTCCGACGATGACCAGGCCCGCGGCGAAGATGGACCAATAGCCGGGGAACAGCAGGACGAAGACGCCGATCACGATCGCCGCGGCGACCCAGGCCAGACGAAGGGTCAGGAGCTCGACGAGGGCCAGCACGAAGACCGCCAGCGAGGCGACCAGAAGCGCGATCGATTCCGTCTTGAGGGGTGCACTGCACAGGCAGAAGGACAGCCCCACCCCGACCAGGGCTCCGAGCAGCGCCGCCACAACCGCGAGTCCCGCTCCCATTCCTCGACGGCGGAAGAGCAGCCCGGCTGCTGCCAGCGGCAGGAGGGCGGACCCGAGGAGGTATTCGGTGCCGGTGGCGCCGGTCGTGAACCGCGTCACCCCAATCCAGATGAGGATCCCCGCCAGCACGAGAAGCGCGGCTGCCAGCGCCGCGCGGCTGACGGTACCTCGCGTGGTCATCAGATCTCCGCTGCCGTCAGGCGTTCACGTCGCGGCGAGCCATCCCCCATGCCCCGATGGCCAGGCCGGCGACGGCGAGGGCGAGCGAGACGATGATCCCGACCGGATCCCAGGTGCCGACCATCGGCTGCCCGAAGTGCGAGGTGAGGGCCAGCTGGTGCACCCAGTCGGGCCACTTGAGCGCCGGCACCACGAGGTCGATGAGGAAGGTCACAATGACCAGGCCGGCCACGACCTCGCCGGCGATCGAGACCCCGAAGACCCCGCCGACCGCGAGGCCGATGCCCGCCAGCGCCGCCGCATACAGACCGACCACCACCGAGCCCAGGACCGGAGTGGCGACGTCACCGCCCGCGATCACTGCGCCGATGGCCAGCCCCGTTGCCAGGAGTGCGGTGACCACGACGATGGACCAGTACAGGCCAAGGCCCGAGGCGATCAGCCAACGGGCGCGCGCCAGCGGCGTGGCCAGCACCATTTCGAGTCGTCCGCGCGTTTCGTCCGAGCCCCAGCCGGCGACGAGCGTCGACGCCGCGAAGCCGACGATGATGAAGCCCAAGGCGACGAAGGTCAGCTCCAGGAAGCTCCCGGCGCTGGTCAGGTCGTAGTCGGGGAAGGCCGCGTGGAAGAAGCTGAGCGTGCCCGGCGATGCGGCGGCCAGCGCGTCGGCGAATGCGCGCGCACCGGCGCCCATCATCAGACCGAGCAGGCCGATGCCGATTCCCCACTGCACCGCCAGGGGCAGGCGCTCGCCGAACGAACGGCTCGCGGGACCCCTGACACCGAGCAGGGCGGTCGGGAGCTGCGGCAGGCGAATAGCGGTCGTCACCCCCAGGTCGCGGCGGGCGAATCCCTCAACGCCCACAACCAGGAGGACCGCTGCCACGAGAGCCACGGGAACCAGCGACGCCCAGTCGAACCTGCCGGCCAGTGGCACGTTCCCGGCCGTCCAGGAGAACCAGGTGAAGCCCGAGATCGCCCGGAAGAGCGGCACCGAAGGCTGGTAGCCGTTCACCAGGAATCCGGCCATCATCAACACGCCGGCGACCCCGGCCGCCGAGCCGCGTCCGACGAACGGCGCGAGGGCGAAGGCCACCGAGCCGGACGCGAGACCGATGAGTCCCACCCACAACGCGAAGTTGATGGCGGCGGCCGATGAGATCGCGTCCCCCGGAATCGTTCCGAAGACGGCCCCGGCCAGCGCGGTGCACGCGGCGAGGATCACCAGCACCACCCCCAGCAGCGTCAGGTACGCACTGAGCTTCTCCAGCGCGATGCGCCGCCGGCCGAGCGGCGTGGCCGCGATGAAATCGAGGCTTCCGCGCTGGGCTTCCGTGGCCAGCGCCGATGACAGTCCCATGATCAGCCAGATGCTGATGATGAGCGCGAAGAACGGGCCGTATTTCCACGACAGATAGCCGCCCAGGGTACCGACGTTGACCGGGTTGCCGGCAAGGCCGATCAGGATCGGCGGCATGCTGTTGACGAGGCGGACGAGGTCCTGGCGCGCCGCTGGAGTCGCCATGTCCTGCCCGATGGCCGCGCCGACGACGAGCATCAGCCCGCCGGTCAGGCCGACCAGGATGATCAGGGAGAGGCGTGAGTCGCGCAGCGCCTTGGCGTAGACGCTGCCGAGGCCGTAGACGCGGCTGAACCACGGAACGCGGAACAGAGCTACATGAGCGGTCATGGCTTTCCGGCCTCGGTGGCCTCCAGGGCCTCCGTGGGCTGGCGGCCGTACTGCGCGAGGAAGGTCTCTTCCAGCGTCGGCTCGCGGCTGACGAAGTCGAGCAGCTCGTAGCGTGCAGCCGCGCGCACGACGGGCGTGATCGGGCCCGAGACGCGCATGCGCAATACGTGGTCATCCGCGGTGACATCGCTGACACCGGGCAGGCCCTCGAACTCCGTGATCGGGACCGGCCCGGAGAAGCGCAGCTCGACCTGGTGGTGGGCAAGGTCGCGCAGCCCCTCGACGCTGTCGACCTTCGCGATCCGTCCCTCGCGGATGATCGCCACCCGATCGCAGGTGCGCTCGACCTCGCTCAGGATGTGGCTCGACAGGAAGGTCGTGCGGCCCTCGGCCCGCGCCTCGTGCACGAGCGCGAAGAACGACTGCTGGACGAGCGGGTCGAGGCCGGAGGTCGGCTCGTCGAGGATGAGCAGCTCGGGTCGGTGCTGAAGGGCAAGGACCAGGCCGATCTTCTGCTTGTTGCCCTTCGAATACTCGCGGAATCGTCGCTTGGGGTCGATCTCGAAACGGTCGATCAGCGCCGCCTGGTAGGCACGGTCCACGCCGCCGCGCAGGTTAGCGAAGTACTCGATCGTCTGACCGCCGGTCAGGCGGTCATACAGCGTGAACTCGCCGGGGATGTAGCCGATGCGGCGGTGGATGGCGACGGGGTCGACGGTCGACTCGATACCGAAGACGAGCGCCCGTCCGCTGGTCGGGCGAATCAGGTCGAGCACCGTCCGGATCGTCGTCGTCTTGCCGGCGCCGTTCGGCCCCAGGAAGCCGAAGACCTCGCCCTCCTGGATGTCAAGGTCGACGTCGACGATGCCGAGGTGGCTGCCGTAGTACTTGGTCAGCTTCTCGGTCTGGATGATGGCGGTCATGGGTGTCCTTCCCGCTCTGCCGCGGATCGGCGCTCGTGGAAGATTATGACCCCAGGAGCCAGGCGATCGCGCTCTCGACGTGGATCGCCGTGGGATCGAGCGTTGGCACGCTCAGGCCTGTGCCTTCCCGAAACAGGACCGATAGCTCGGTGCCGCCCAGGATGATCGCATCGATCTGATCTCGCGCGTGCATCCGATCGACGACAGCAGCGATGCCTGTGCGCGTCTCGTCGCGGAAGACCCCCTCGACCAGCTCGCCGAGGTAGAGATCGTGGACGTAGGTTCGGTCGTCCGCGTCCGGGATGACGACCGTGATCCCCCGTCGCGCCATGACATCGGGATAGAAGTGCCCTTCCACCGTGGGTCGGAGGCCAAGCAGGCCCACCCTGTGGAAGCCTTCGGCCTGCGCCACCCTGGCCGTCTCCTCGACAATGCTGATGAGGGGAATCGGCGACCGGGCCGCCACCTCGTCAAAGACCACGTGCGGCGTGTTGGAGGCAAACAGGCCCACATCGGCGCCGCCGCGCGCCAGGCGGTCGACCTCCGCAACGAGGTAGTCGGTTAGCGCCGCGCGATCGTTCGCCAGGACCATCGGGAAGAAATGGGTGGCGTCGATGCTGTTGATGAGGAGGGACGGGTAGCTGCCTTCGGGGCTCAGGGCGCGGTAGCCCAACGTCAGGCGCTGGTAGTAGTCGACAGTCGACGGCGGCGCGATGCCACCGATGATGCCCAGGGTCTTCATCCGCACTCTCGATTGGTGTGGCGCGCCCGGCAGGAATCGAACCCGCGACCTGATGGTCCGAAGCCACCCGCTCTGTCCGCTGAGCTACGGGCGCGCGTTTCACGCTCAAACAGAGCGGAAAACTCGGCAATCGCTTGACCACGCGCTCCCGGAGCGGAATGCCTGAGGGTCTTCGGAACCTTCAAGCAGTCCCCTAGGCCGCGGCGTCGGCGACGCCGACGATGGGCATGGTAACCCAACCCGGGTGGCGGTCCCAGTCGCTCGGAGGTGTGAATCGTGTTCCGCCGACCAGCCGCGCACGTGACAAACGACACTTGCGCCAGCCGGGCCGTGCCAGGAGATTTGAGCCCGGTCGGATCGTCCAACGGGCCGTGGTGCGATTCCAGGGGAGATCGGCAGATTGAGGTCGGAGCAGAGGGAGCGACCAGGATGTCTCTCAAGATCACGGATCACTTGGCGCAGGACAAGGTAGCCCGGATCACGGGCGGCTTCTACCTCGCATACTTCGTGGCTTCCGTGCTTGCCACCATGCTGGGGCAAATCGGGCTGGGTTCGGCGCAGCAGGTCTACCAGGCGATCGGCACGAATGAGGGCTCATTCCGCCTCGGTCTCGTCATCGCGTTGATCTCAGGGTTCCTCTTCCTCATGGCCGCCTGGGGTCTCTACGTTCTCTTGCGACCGGTCAACAAGCACCTGGCGTTGCTCTTTCTGCTGCTCAACGCTGTCGGTGTCGCCATCCAGGGCGCGAGCCTGTTGTCGCTGGTCTCCGTGATGTTGCAGGGAGAGGGGGCCAGCCACATGGAGGCCTACTCGGCGGCACAGCTACAGGGGCTGGCGTACCTGTCCATCAACGTCTACAAGATGGGCTGGGTCACGGCCCAGCTGTTCTTCGGCACCTGGTTGTTCCCGCTCGGCTATCTCGTCTACCAGTCCAGGTCGCTTCCCCGGTTCCTGGGCGTCCTGCTGGTGCTCGACGGGATAGGTGTCCTGATCTGGTTCCTCCAGGCTCTGCTGCTGCCGGACTACCCTGCGATCCGCTACCCCGGGCTCGCGGTGAGCTTCGTCGCGGAGCTCGGGCTGGCATTGTGGCTCCTCGTCAAGGGCGTGAGGGCCGTTGACTCAGGCGCAGGCCTGCCGGGGGAAAAGCGGGGCGCGGATGCGCAGACTGCGGGGACTCTGAGATGAAAGCAGTCGTCTGCACGGGTTACGGTCCGCCCGAAGTGCTCGAGCTCCGAGAGGTCGATGCCCCAGCTCCAAGGAAGGGCGAGGTGTGCATCCGGATCGCTGCGACGGCAGTGACATCCAGTGACTGCATCGTGCGCAGCGGCCACGTGAATCGGCTCCTCTGGCTCCCGATGCGGGTGGCGGTCGGATTCAGGGCACCGAGAAGACCACTGGGGATGGTGCTGGCGGGCGACGTGGCTTCCGTCGGCGACGGGGTGACCTCGTTCAGTCCTGGCGATCAGGTCTTTGGGTTTGATCGGTTTGGGTTCGGCTGCTACGCCGAGTTCAAATGCATGTCCCAAGGCGGATTGCTCTCGCGGAAGCCCGACAACCTGAGCTACGACGAGGCGGCCGCGATCCCGTACGGCGGACTTCTCGCTCTGTACTATCTGAGGCGCGGTGCCATTCAGCCCGGGCAAGACGTCCTCATTTACGGCGCCTCCGGAGCCGTCGGGACCTCCGCTGTGCAGCTGGCGAGGCACTTCGGAGCCAGTGTCACGGGTGTGTGCAGCACGGCCAATCTCCAGTTCGTGGCCTCGCTGGGAGCGGACACCGTCATTGACTACACCAAGGAGGACTTCCTCACGAGGGGAGACAGGTACGACCTGATCTTCGACGCGGTTCCCGTGGTACACCGCACCATGAGCCTGGGAGGCAAGGGAGGCCTCACCCCCGGTGGGAGGTACGTCTCGGTCACCGATGGATCACCGAAGTTGCAGATAGAAGACCTGACATATCTCAAGGAGCTGGCGGAGGCGGGAGGGATCCGCCCCGTCATCGACCGGACCTACCCGCTGGACCAGATCGTGGAAGCGCACCGCTACGTGGACACCGGGCGCAAGAAGGGCAATGTGGTCATCTCCCTCCGTGAGCAGCGAAGCGGCAGCTAGCGCCGCAGCCATTCAGCGGGTCACGACGATCCGGCATCTGGTGGGTTTGCGGACTCAAAGACAGCGGATGATTCGACGTATTTCGGTCGAGTGCCCACGCTCGGAGCACAGCGCTCGGGGGTATCTGGTCCGAAGCCACCCGCTCTGTCCGCTGAGCTACGGGCGCGCGATTCACGCTCAAACAGAGCGGAATGGTTGACATCCTGCCCTGCCACCGACTTCGACATCGAGGTGTCCGGGTGAGCCTGCTGGATGGACCAGGGTGACACGTACTCGGGGCGGATCCGCAGGGAGGGGCGCGGCGAGTTGCCTACCGGCCGGCCCAGCGCAGGACCCGCAGGGCGCGAAGGGTGATCCACCGACTCGGCTTGCCCTGGGCTTCGCCCATCTCGAACAGCTGCTCTGCCACGGTGGGCGGAAGGCACATGTCCCCGTCGACGTCATGGGGGTTCCCGAGCAGCCATCGCCCGTCGGGGCCGCGCTTCGACGCCACGACGTCGATCGCCTCGCTGGTGCGCTCGTCCGCGCGAACGCCTGCCGCCCGCAGGTAGTCGAGTCCGCGCAGGACGTCATAGTGGTAGCCCGTCGGGTACGCGAGCTGGACGAACGCCGGATCGATCAGCTCGCCGGTCGAACGCCGACGAAGCATGCGTCGCTCCAGCAGGTACTCGTGGCCCCGCTCGCGCGCGGCCGTGACCTTGGGGGTGGCACCCGCGGCCCGCTCGTGCTCGAGCAGCCCCTCAAGGACGTTGATCGTCGAATGGAATGACCCACGCGTCGAGCCGTTCTCCTGCTCGCAGTTCCAGCCACCGTCCTCCATCTGCTCGCCGAGAAGCCGCTCCACGAGGGGCTGCACGTCCTGGCCGAAGTAGGCGCCGACGGCGAGGACCCGACCGTTGATGCACGGCTCGACCTCGCCCTCGAAGAAGCGCTTGTCCCACCAGTGCCAGGTCAGGTTGTCGCGCACCAGGGCCACCGCTCGGCGAGCTTCGTCGCTGATGGGGTCCAGGCCCATGTCCCACAGCAACACCAGGGCCAGGAAGGTGATCCATTCGGGGTTCGCAAGGTCGTCGCCCCAATGGCCGTCCGGCATCTGAAGTGCGAGCAGCTGCGCTGCCCAGCCTTCGTGCGCAACGCGGGCGCGCTCCGCGGCGACGGCATCGACGGGCTCGCTGAGGAGGTCGCGCCTGGCTTGCCAACTGATCGCCGGATCGGACTCGAGCAGCCATTCCTCGATCGTCATCTGTCGTCCTCTGTTCGATGTCGATGCTTCGGAACAGGCCGCCCTTGACAGCGGAAAACCCGGGGCGCTTTGCTCGTCGTTTGATGCTCGAAGCAAAGCGCTTCGGGGGTCTCTGGCCCGAAGCCACCCGCTCTGTCCGCTGAGCTACGGGCGCGCGGCCCCCATTGTACGGGGCTCGCCATTAGGACCTTTACCGCAGTCAGGTGCAGGTCCAGGTGTAGAGTCCCGCGATGAGTCGACCGGGAACGACCTCCGGACCTGGCGTGCGAATTGAGATGTTGCGGCGGCGCGTCTTCCGAACCTGGCCATCGTTTCTCAGCATCCTGCTCACCCTTGTCGTGGCGGCCTGCTCCGCTACCTCGAGCGCGACGCCGTCGCTCTCCGTGGTCTCAACGTCGACCGGCAGCCCCACATCTTCGCCGACCTCGCCGACAGTCACGACCGTCGCTGGTGGCGGCAGCGCATTGGGGGACGGCGGTCCGGCAACGTCGGCCGCTTTCTGCGGGCCCGTTGACGTCGCCGTCGACGCAGCGGGCACCATGTACATCGCCGATGCAGGCATCTTTTGCACCGCGCCCGGGGGCAATACCGTTCGCAGGGTGGATCCGAACGGGATTATCACTACCGTGGCCGGTACGGGCGTCACCGGATTCTCGGGGGACGGGGGCCCGGCTACCTCCGCGCAGCTGAATGAGCCGCATTACCTCGCCTTGGACCAGGACGGCAATCTGTACATCGCGGACGTCTTCAATTATCGGATCCGGAGGGTGGACCTCCAGGGAATCATCACCACCGTGGCGGGCACCGGCGAACGGGGCTTCTCCGGGGATGGCGGCCCCGCTACGGCAGCACAGTTGTTCAACACGGCACGACCAGGCCTCAACTGGCCGGGCGGCATGGCCTTTGACGCCGCAGGCAACCTGTATGTCGCAGATGGTGGCGCGATCCGCAAGATCGATACCTCCGGGACGATTACAACCGTGGCAGGCACGGGCGTCCCAGGCTACTCAGGAGATAAGGGAGGGGCCGCCACCGAGGCAACGATTGACGCCTGGGACGTCGCAGTCGACCGCGACGGCAACCTGTACCTCTCCGAGTGGCACAACGAGGTGATCCGCCGAGTGGACCGAGATGGCGTGATCACGACTTGGGCAGGCGGCGGCAACGGTCTGTTTGGGGCACAGGGCGTGCCGGCGACCTCCATTCCCCTTTACGATCCGTGGGGGATCGCAGTCGACCCCGACGGAAACCTGTTCATCGCAGAACACCACGCAGACCTGATTCGACGGGTCGGCCTCGACGGCATCATCACCACCGTGGCGGGTGCGGACCATGAGCTCAACGATCCGATTGGCGTCTTCGTGGATCCGGCGGGCGTCCTCTATATCGCCGATACATTCAATGCCCGCATCGGCGCGGTTCGCTTCGACGAGGCACCGTGACAGTGCGTCCCTGAACTGACGAACTGGAGCGTCCGGCGCGAGGACGACGCCTGTGTGGTCTAGAGCGAGCCTGCCATCGCATCGGGCGCAAGAGCGGCCAGGACGCTGTCCGGCTTCCGTGCGGGCAGCTCGGGCTCAAGGGGTGGATCGATCCGGCGATCCGCAAGCTCAGCCTCGAGCTGGCTGATCATCGAAGCGGTGCTGGCCTTGAAGATCCCCTCGTACATTGGCGCGAGACCCTGGAACACCGCGCGCTCCTTCGCGGTCTTCGGCGAGGCGTACCGGAAGTGGATCGTGGTCCCGGACGCGGTCGGCTCGAGTTCCACCGTCGAGAGCATCTTTATCGGCCCCGATGGCGTGTTGATCGTCGACCGATTGCTCCAGTAGTCATACGGGCGCCAGTCGAGAATCTCCTCGATGACGGCCTCCGTGCCGTGCATGCAGTGGATCGTGGCCCCAACGCTGCGCCGGTTGCCCGCGCTGTCGACGAGGAGGACGTCGGTCACCCCCGTCTGCCACCCCGCCCTCCGCCCCGGGACGGTCAGGAACTCCCAAGCGATCTGGGGCGGGGCGCTGCTGGCCGCCGACACGGTGAATGCGGACTCCTCCGGCGACACGAAGACCCTCTGCCGAGCCTCTTCTTCCTGCCAGCGGCGCTCGAGGTCGTAGACCCAGGTCCCGACCTCGCCGATGTGCTCATACGTTTCCGCGAGCGGGCTCATGCCGAGCGCAGCCGGATCGATCGCCATCACGTCGACGGCCGCCTGCGTGAAGAGCGAGTAGGCGCCGATCCCGAGCCGCTCCACCACCTCGTTCTTGAGCAGCCGGTGGACGACGATGACGTCCGACCCGAGCAGCTCCTCGCTCCCGGCGACCCGCTGCCGCAGGGCAAGGCCCTGGTGAACGACGAACTTGAGATTGAGATCGGGAATCCGAACGCAGGCGTTGCAGCTGCACGAGGTCGCCTGGCGGACGTCCCGACGTCGCCTGCGGAACCCGAAATAGCAGCGCTCGATCGTGTCGAGCAGGAGCGACCCGTCGAGCTTCTCGGCCGGTGCGGCGACGAACGCCGCATCGCCCTCGAGCTTGGCGAGGCGGAAGCCCGGGCGCAGCGATGTGACCACGGTGCCGATCAGGTCGGCCAGGATGTCCTGTGCATGGTCGAGCTCGACGGCGGCGAGGTAGCCGGTGTAGCCCGAGATATCGGCGATCAGCAGCCAGGTCGCTTTGGGCTGGAGCATGCCATCTCTCACACCTCATCCTAGGACGTCGCGCCGACGGGCGCTCCGGGCGCGCGGCGGTCAATGTGCGGGTCGCTCAGAAGCCCGATCACCCCAGGGTGGCCGCTTTGCGCGGGTGTAGCATGGACCTCTGACCCAACGGCGAGACCCGCCCTATCGCTTCCTCGCGGCCCTGGCGGGCGGCGCCATGCTGTTTGCGGTCAGCGGATGCGCCACCGGATCACCATCGGCGAGCGCCAACCCCGGGGCGTCCGCGTCGTCTGCACCGAGTGCGACGCCTGCCGCATCGCCAGCCGGTTCGTGGACCACCACCGGAACCATGTCCGGTGCCCGGACCGGCCACACGGCCACGCTGTTGCCCGACGGCAGGGTGCTCGTGGCCGGCGGCTACCTCACCGGCTCCGGCGGCAGCATCGGTGAGGTGGGCTCCGCGGAGCTGTACGACCCCAGCACGGGGTCGTGGACCGCCACCGGGAGCATGACGGAGACCCGCGAGGGCCACACCGCCACGCTGCTGCCCGACGGCAAGGTGCTGGTGGCGGGCGGCACCGAGCGACGAGCCTCGGCAGAGCTGTATGACCCGATCAGCGGGACCTGGAGCGCCACCGGCGACATGATCGAGGTCCGCACCTCCCACACCGCCACATTGCTGCCAGATGGCAAGGTGCTGGTGGCGGGCGGCATCCACAGTGGCCACGGTGGCAACGCATTGGGGTCCGCCGAGCTGTATGACCCGATCCAGGGGACGTGGACCGCCACCGCGAGCATGGTCACGCCCCGCCTCCTCCACACGGCCACGTTGCTACCCGATGGGAAGGTGTTGGTGGCAGGCGGCAACAGCAGCGGCACGGGCGGCGTTGCGCTCGCCTCCGCCGAGCTCTTCGACCCGGTCGGCGCGTCCTGGACCGCCACCGAGAGCATGCCCGCGGGCCGCATCGGTCACACCGCAACCTTGCTGCCTAACGGCAAAGTGCTGGTGGTCGGGGGCGGCAGCGCCGGCCACGACGCGCTGACCTCCGTCGAGCTGTACGACCCCAGCATCGGGTCCTGGACCGCCACCGGGAACATGGTCACGTCCCGTTCCGGTCCCACGGCCACCTTGCTCGAAGATGGAATGGTGCTGGTGGCAGGCGGCAGCAACGGCGCTGGCGGCGCGCTGGCTTCCGCCGAGCTGTACAACCCCGCCAGCGGGTCCTGGACCGCCGCCGGGAACATGAATGGGGGCCGCACCGGCCACACGGCCACGCTGCTGTCAGGTGGCACGGTGCTGCTGGCTGGCGGCAGTGGGCTACCGCCTGCCCTGTACGACCCGGGTACTGGGACCTGATCGGCCTTACCCAACCCTGCCCTCAGCACTGGGCACGCAACGGCAACCTGGGCAGATGGCTGCCGCGGGCCGCCATCGTCAGCCGACCTACGGCGTCACCAGCGTCACCGAGGTGGCGTTGACGCTCCCGCTCGCGGGATTCTGGCCTGCGGTGAAGTTGATTCCGACCCGCACGGTGTTGCCAACGGCGATGTCGCTCTTCTGCCCGGCGACCTGCTTGCCGTAGGTTGTCGAGCCCGACAGGTTGACGGTGAGCGTCGAGCCGTTGGCGGTCTTCAGCACGATGGTGTCGCCGCTGATCGAGTCGACCGTGCCCT
>JBGQCU010000021.1:0-24692 GCA_041495495.1 Candidatus Limnocylindria bacterium | reverse complement strand
GCGCAGCAGACGACGTCAGCACCGCGGACCGCCTGCTCGGCCGAGCCCGAGGCGACGACCGTGATACCGGAACCCAGCTCCTGCGCCATCGCCGCTGCAAAGGCCTCGCGGCGGGTCGAGGTCCGCGCGTAGACCCGTACCTCGCGGATCGGCCTGGCCGCCATCACCGCCCGCACCTGCCAGGCGGCCTGGGCACCGACCCCGAAGAGAGCGAGCACCCGCGCATCGGGGCGCGCCATCAGGCGGGCGCCGACCCCCGAGGCGGCTCCCGTGCGCATCGCGGTCACCGTGGCGCCGTCAAGAATTGCCAGCGGCTCCCCCGACTCCGCGTCGAACCAGGCGACCATGGCCTGGATCGTCGGCAGCCCTCGCGACGCATTGCCGGGCATCACCGTCACCAGCTTGACCGATGCCCCCGCCCCGCCTTCACGCACGCCCGGCATCAGGATCAGGTCCCCGCCGCCCATCGGGATCCGCGAGCGGATCGGGGACCGATCGCGCCCGGCGGCCACGTCACGGTACGCCGCCTCGACCGCGTCGAGGAGCTGTGGCATCGGTGCGGCGGCGCGCACCTGGTCGGCGTTGACGATGCGCATGGGCGGATCCTAGCCGGTAAGGTACCGAGCGTTGAACTGGTTTCCGATCCTGCTGGTCGTGCACGTGGCGCTGGCCATCTCGCTGCTGGCGCCCAGCCTCCTGCTGCCCTTCCTGCTGCGCCAGGGCGTCGCCGGCCCGCCGACGGGCGGGGTGAGCCGCATCCTGATGACGATGCAGGGCACCGGCGGCGTGGTGATCGCCATCGGACTGGCGCTCACCGGGGCCGGCCTGGTGATCAGCCTGGGGACGGAGATCCTGGCCAAACCGTGGCTGCTGGTGGCGCTGGCCATCTACGCCGTGAACCTGCTGCTGGCGGCCTTCATCTCGCGTCCGAGCCTGCGCCGCCTGGTGCGCCGCTCGAACCCCGACCCGGAGGGCTGGCGCAGGCAGGCCAGCCGGGTGCGGTACGTGGCCTATGCGATGGCGGCCGCGACGCTGGTGATCGGCTTCCTGATGAGCACCAAGCCGGTGCTCTGGTAGCCGATCTAGAAGAGATGCGGGATCGGCAGCGGCTTGCCGAGGATGATGTAGAGCCCGGCGACGATCACCAGGATGGCAGCGACAAAGACGGCGAACCAGCGCAGAACGTCCCACATGGCCTCGGCTCCAATGCAGTTGGCGTCAGTCTGACTTCCCCTCCAGCCCGCCGATTCTACCAGCGCCTAGAATCGCGGCCGTGACCCTCCGTCTGTTCGATGCTCGCCGCGGTGAGCTCGTGCCGTTCAGACCGATCGGTCCCGGCCCGGTGGGAATGTACGTCTGCGGCGTGACGCCCTATGACACCGGGCACCTGGGCCACGCCTTCACCTACCTGGCCTTCGACGTCCTGCATCGGTACCTGAAGTACCTCGGGCACCGGGTGGTCTACGTGCAGAACCTGACCGATGTCGACGACGACATGCTGCGCCGGGCGCGCGAGAGCGGCGAGAACTACCTCGACCTGGGCAACCGACACGTGACCACCTTCCTGACCGAGATGGCGGCGCTCAACTGGCTGCCGCCCGATCACTTCCCGCGCGCGACGCAGCACATCCCGGAGATGCTCGCCCTGATCGCCCGGCTATTCGAGCGTGGGCACGCCTACGCCGCGCAGGGGCACGTCTACTTCAGCGTCGCCAGCTGCCCGACCTACGGCGAGCTGTCGAAGCTGTCGCGCGACGAGATGCTGCCGATCGCGATGGAGCGCGGCAGCCGGCCGCAGATGCCGGGGCGCCGCGATCCCCTCGACTTCGTGCTGTGGCAGCCGTCGCTGCCCGACGAGCCGGCCTGGGACTCGCCGTGGGGGGCGGGGCGCCCGGGCTGGCACATCGAGTGCTCGGCGATGAGCAGCGCGTACCTGGGCAGCCACTTCGAGATCCACGGCGGAGGTGGCGACCTGGCCTTCCCGCATCACGAGTCGGAGATCGCGCAGTCGGAGGGCGCCACCGGCCAGCGGCCGTTCGTCGAGTGGTGGATGCACGCCGGCATGCTCCGCTACGAGGAAGAGAAGATGAGCAAGTCGCTCGGCAACCTGGTCCTGGTGCGGGACCTGCTGCGCTCCCATAGCGGCGACGCGATCCGGCTCCACCTGGTCAGCCACCACTACCGAGGCGAGCTCGCATTCCACCAGGCCGATCTCGAGGCGGCCGCGGTCGACGCGGCTCGCCTGCGACGGGCGTGCCTCGTCGCGGAGCAGATCGAGCCCCTCGCGCCGGCCGCCGCCGACCCGGCATCGCTCAGTCCTGCCGTGGGCCAGCACCGGGATCGCTTCCTGGCGGCCATGGACAACGACCTCGACACGCCGAGCGCCGTGCCCGAGCTGCACGCCCTGGCCGCTCTCGCGCTGGAGAGCGACGACGCGGCGGTGCAGGCCGAGGCGGGATGGATGGTGCGCGAGCTGGGGGCGCGCATCCTGGGGCTGCGGCTCGCGACGGTGCCGAGCCTGCGCGAGGTGGGCGAGGCGGTCCCCACGTGAACGAGCCGCCGGAGCCCGACGCCGACGACCTGCTCCCGGTCAGCGTCCGGCTCGGCACGGTGGTGCCGCCGGAAGACCCCGAGGACTGGACGCGGCCGCTCACCTGGGTGGCGGCGATCGGGATGCTGGCGGCGCCGGCACTGGCCCTGGCCTGGTATGCGGTGGCCGCCCCGCACGACGCCGCCCGGCCGCTGCCGGTGACCTGGGCGGTGGCGCTCACGCTGGTGATCGGGGCGGCCGCGGCCGGCGGAACCCAGATCGGGCGGCTGCGAGCTTTCACCGGCACCGTCGGCGCCGCGCTGCTCGGCGCCGCGCTGGTGGTGGCGGCGGGCGCGGTGAGCGCCGGCGAGCGGCAGCTCGGGTCGGCCTCCCCGACCGTGGCTCATGCGCTGGCCGCCGCCGTGGCGGGGCTGTCCGGCGCCCTGGCAGCCTCCGCCCTCGCCGCGCTGACCGCGGGGTCGTGGTCGCGCCTGCCGCGCGGCGCCACGGCCGGCGCCCTGGGCGCGCTGGTGACCGCGATCGTGCTGCCGATCCTGTTCCGGACCTGAACCCCTAGTCCGGGGCGGGTCGGCTCGCGCCGCCCTCCACCAGCAGGCAGGCCGCCTGGTGCTTTTCGCCGACGTCGAAGAGCGGCGGGTCGACGCTGCGGCAGCGGTCGAAGGCGACCGGGCAGCGGGGGTGGAAGCGACAGCCGGCCGGCATGTGCGACGGGTCCGGCGCCTCGCCGGCCAGGATCTGGGGCCTGCGCCGCGCGGCCGGATCCGGCACCGGCACCACCGACAGCAGCGCGCGGGTGTAGGGGTGCTGCGGATCGGCCAGCACCTCGGCGGTGGGGCCGTGCTCCACGATGCGGCCGAGGTACATGACCGCCACCCGGTCAGCGAAGGCTGCGACCGTCGAGAGGTCGTGGGTGATCATCACCACCGCGATGCCGTGCTCATCGGCCAGTGCGCGAAGCAGGTTCAGGATCTCGGCCCGGATGCTGACGTCGAGCATGCTGACCGGCTCGTCGGCGACCAGCACCCTCGGCCGCAGGGTGAGCGCCGCCGCGATCGCGACCCGCTGGCGCTGCCCGCCGGAGAGCTCGAACGGAAAGCGCCCCAGGTATGCCTCGGGCGGCGTCATGCCGGCCTGGGTGAGCGCCTCGCGCACGCGCGCCGCCTCCTCGACCGTCGTGCCGGCCTCGCCGTGGACGCGGAGTGGCTCCGCCACGATCTCGGCGATCCGCATCCGCGGGTTCAGCGACTCGTAGGGATCCTGGAAGATCATCTGGATATTGCGTCGCACGCGCGACAGCTCGCGGCGGGACATGCTGCCGACCTCGCTGCCGGCAAGCAGGACCCGCCCCGCGGTCGCCGGCAGCAGCCCGAGCAGCAGGTTCGCGGTGGTCGTCTTGCCGCAGCCCGATTCGCCGACGATGGCCAGCACCTCGCCGCCGCTCACGCTGAAGCTGACGCCGGCGACCGCCTCGACCGGCGGGATCCGGCGACGGTGGAGCAGGTCGCTGAGCGAGGCGCGGGCCGGGAAGCGCTTCACCAGCCCCTCCACCACCAGCGTGGGCTCGGATCGGTTCGGCTCAGCCACGGCGCGCCTCGGCCGGGTCGAGCAGGAAGCAGGCCGCACGCCGGCCCTCGCCGATCGGGTAGTCGGGCGGGCGCTCGGTTCGGCAGCGATCGAAGGCCGATGGGCAGCGCGGCGCGAACGGGCAGCCGAACGGCATGTCGTCCAGGCGGGGGGGCGTGCCGGGGATCCCGCGCAGCTCGCGCTCGGGGTGGGCGATATCGGGGAAGGAGGCCAGCAGCAGGCGGGCGTACGGGTGCTGCGGGTCGCCGAAGAGCGCCGTGGCCGGGCCCTCTTCGGCGATGCGGCCGCCGTACATGACCAGCACCCGGTCGCATGACGACGCCACCACTCCCAGGTCGTGCGTCACCAGGATGGTCCCCATCCCCAGCTCACGCGAGAGTCCGGCCAGCAGCTCCATGATCTGGGCCTGGATCATCACGTCGAGGGCGGTGGTCGGCTCATCGGCCACGATGACATCCGGGTTGCAGGCCAGGGCCAGCGCGATCATGGCACGCTGGCGCATCCCGCCCGAGTAGGTGTGCGGATACTCGCTGCCACGGCGCCGGCCGATGCCGACCCGCTCCAGGAGCTGCGTCGCCCGCGCCGCCGCGGCGGCCTTGCCGATCTGCGGCTCGTGGGTGCGGATCGCCTCGGCCACCTGGTCGCCGACCTGGCGCACCGGGTTGAGCGCGTTCATGGCGCCCTGGAAGACGAGCGACAGGCGCGACCAGCGCACCGCGCGCAGCTCGGCATCCTCGAGCGACAGCAGATCCTCGCCGTCGAAGAAGACCTGCCCGGCGACCGTGCGACCGCCCGGCGGGAGGAGGCGCAGCAGGCCGAGCACCGTCGTCGTCTTGCCCGAGCCGGACTCCCCCACCAGGCCGATTGTCTCGCCCCGGTGCAGGTCGAAGCTGACGTCGTCGACGGCCCGCAGCGCACCGCCCTCCACCTCGAATTCAACGGACAGGCCGCGCACCTGGAGGATCGGCGCCTCGACGCCCGGTGTCGGCAGCGGCGGGGGCGGGCCGACGCGCGTCCGATCGGCCTCGGCGTGCGGATCGGCCTCCAGGTGGTGGCGCTTGAGGCGCGGGTTAAGCGCCTCCTCCAGCGCCGTGCCGAGGAGGGTGGTGGCGAGCACGACCCACACGATCGCCATGCCCGGCGGGATGAGCGCCCACCAGGCACCGGCCGAGATCGCTCCCCGGCTGAAGGCGAAGTTGAGCATCGAGCCCCAGCTGATGACCGTCGGGTCGCCGAGCCCCACGAAGGCCAGCGTCGACTCCGACAGGATCGCCAGGCTGATCACCAGCACCAGGTTGGCCATCATCAGCGGCAGCACCTGCGGGAAGACGTGGCGGCGCAGGATGTGCAGGTCGCCGGCGCCGATGGCTCGGGCGCGGAAGACGAACTTCCGCTCGCGAACCGAGAGGGTCTGCGCGCGGACGACGCGGGCGGTCGTCGTCCAGCCCAGCGCGCCGATGACCAGGATGATGTTCACCAGGCTCTGCCCGGCGATCGCCACGATCACGATCTGCAGCGCCAGGTCGGGGATCACCAGGAAGAAGTCGGTGATCCCCATCAGGGAGGCGCCCAAACGGCCCCCGCGGTAGCCGGACACGATCCCGATCACCCCGCCGATCAGCAGTGACATGAGCGCCGCCGAGAAGCCCACCAGGAGCGAGACGCGGGCGCCGTAGAGGAGCGAGGAGAGGACGTCCTTGCCGCCGTCATCGGTCCCCAGCAGGTGCGCCGCCGAGGGCTTGTGGTAGATGTCGGTGATCGAGATGTGGACGTTCGCGAACGGGTCGTACGGCGCGATCAGCGGGGCGAAGACAGCGACGAAGAGAGCGATCAGCAGCATGACCGCACCGACCAGCCCCATCCGTCGCCGCAGGACGGTGCGCAGCATGCTGCGCGGAGCGGCGACCAGCCCGGCGTGCGGTGCGCTGACCTCCACCACGGCCGTCATCGGCTCATCCCTCGCTCACGCGCGGGTCGAGCCACCCGTACAGCAGCTCGGCCGCCAGGTTGGCCAGCACCACGCACACGGCCAGCAGCAGGAAGGCGCCCTGGAGGACCGGGTAGTCGCGCTTTGCGACCGCCTCGACGGTCAACGCGCCGATACCCGGCCACGAGAAGACCTCCTCGACCTGGATCGCCCCGGAGACGGTGAAACCCAGGTTGATGGCGATCAGGGTCACCATCGGCAGCATCGAGTTGCGCAGGGCGTGATCGCGGATGATGCGGAACGTCGAGAGGCCCTTCGCCTTGGCGGTGAGGATGTAGTCCTCACTGAAGACATCGATCACGCTGCTGCGCATGATCAGCATGTACTCGCCCAGCAGGACCAGCGTGAAGGTCACCGTCGGCAGCAGCAGGTGCCGGCCGCGGTCGAGGAGGAAATCCCAGGGCGAGGCATAGGCTGCCCCGATGGTGCCGCTGCCGGCGGTCGGCAGATCGAACAGGTTCGCCCCGACGAAGAGCAGGATGATCCCCAGGAAGAAGGTCGGCAGCGACCACAGGAAGAGGCTGAAGGAGAGCGCCGAGACGTCGATCCAGGTTCTCCGCCGCCAGGCTGCGACCAGGCCGAGCAGGACGCCGAAGACGATCGACAGCAGCTCGGCCGGTAGCACCAGCCAGAGCGTGTTGACCAGGGCGCTGCCGATGAGCGACGAGACCGTCTTGTCACGGTATGCGTAGCTCTGCCCCATGTCGCCGTGCGCCAGCGAGCCCAGGTAGCGGAAGTACTGGGAGTCCAGCGGACTGCCGCCCGTCGTGTTGACGAAGAGCGGCAGATTGAGGCCGAAGCGTTCCTCGAGCGCCACCACCGCCGCGGGGGAGAGACGCGGGTCCTTTGCCACCGAGCGGGCCGGGTCGCCGGGCAGGATCCGAAACAGGACGAAGTTGAAGGTGATGACCACGAACAGGGTGACCACCGCCCAGGCGACCTTGGACGCCAGGTAGCCGCCGCGACCGCTCACGCCTCGCCTCCCCGGTTCGGGGGCCCGCTCGCTACTGGACGGGACGGATCACCGTGAGGGAGGTCGGATCCTCGAGGCCGATGGAGGTCGGACCCTGGTACCAGCCGGTGAACCGATCGGTCCGATAGGCCTGCACGTCCTTCTCGTAGTAGGGCACCAGGTAGACCACCTGGTCCACCAGGATCTGTTGCATCTGATGCACGATCGCGACACGCGCCGCGTGATCCGGCTCGATTCCCTGCCGGCGGTAGAGGTCGTCGTAGGCGGGGTTGCAGTAGCCCGTCTCGCTCGTCCCGGTGCTGATCTCCGCGCAGGTGGGGACGCTGAGCAGGAACTGCGGATCGGGATCGGACCCCCAGTGCCACAGGATGATGTCGTAGTCGAAGGCGGGACAGCAGACGCTGGTCAGCGTGTCCGGGTCCAGCGCCTGGATGGTGAGCTTGACGCCGATCGCCTGCCACATCGACTTGAGCAGGTCGGCCTCGCGCGGCGCCGGGTCGAGGTCGCTCGGATAGCTGAAGCGGAAGGTCAGGTCGCCGGTCGGCCCGCACGGGGCACTGGCGCGGCACTCGCGGATCCCGTCGCCGTTCGTATCCTTGTAGCCCGCCGCGTCGAGGATGGCGTTGGCGCCGGACACGCTGAACCCCTGGTCGTGCACCTCGGACGCGTAGAAGTCGCCGAGTCCGCTGGGCACCAGGCTCAGGCCGGGGGTTCCCAGGCCCAGCTGCGTGACGTCGATGATCTGCTGCTTGTCGACGGCCATGGCCAGGGCCTTCCGCACCTGGACGTCCCGCAGCGCCGGGTGCCCCGAGCAGATGCCGCCGTCCGCCGTCGGGCAGTTGGCCGGGTCGACCAGGTTGAAGAAGACGTCGCGCAGGCTGCCGCTGACCGGGTCGGCGATGACGACCTTCACGTTCGCGGCGTTCTGGAGAGTTGCGACCGCCGTGTGCGGGAACTCGGTGATCATGTCCACGTCACCGTGCGTCAGCGCGGCGACGCGTGCATCGGAGTTCGAGATCGTCTGGAAGATCACATCGGCGACATGCGGGGGGCCGTTCCAATAGGTGGTGTTGGCCGCCAGGCGTGTGAACTCGCCCTGCTTGTTCTCCACCAGCTTGAATGGGCCGGAGCCGATCATCGCAGCGTTGTCGAAGGCGACCGGGTCGGCCACCTTGTCCCAGACGTGCTTGGGCAGGATGTACATGAAGACCATGCGTGACTCGAAGTTGCCGATCGGGTTGGTGGCGTGCAGCACCACGTGGGTCGCATCGGGTGCGTCGATGGTCGGGAACACGTCGAGGTAGCTCGGCATGTACGGGAAGGCAGACGTGTCGCGGTACAGCTCGAGCGTGAATTTCACGTCCGCGCTGGTGAGCGGCGTCCCATCGTGGAACGTGGCGTTGTCAACCAGCTCCATGGTCCAGGTCAGGCCGTCGGCGCTCACCGCCCAGCTCTTCGCCAGCTCTGGCACGAAGGTCCCGTCCGCCGAGAGCGCGATCGGGGTGTCGTAGACCAGCTCGTAGAGGGTGTACGCCTCAGACAGCAGACCGTTGCCAGGATTCAGGCTGTCCGGCGAGCCGCCGATCCCGATGCGCACCGTCCCGCCCGTCGCCGTGCTGCTGCTCGTCGGCCCACCGCTGCCCGATGGCTGCGTGCTCTGGGTCCCGCTGCCGCACGCGGCCAGGACCAGGCTGAGTCCAACGAGCAGCGGCAGCAAGCGGGGGGTGTGCGCGACGTGCATCCGACTCTCCCTTCAGGAGGTGCGAGGACGGCCGCTTGGGTGAGGGGGCGAGGATGGCACACCCCGTGGCCGCCGGTCAACGATTCGGCCCACCGCTCGACTATGCTCGACTGCGCATGACGCTCCCCACCGGCCGGGCGCTGGTCAACGCCCAGGTTGCCATCGAAACGTTCGATCTCTCCCCCGATGGAGAGTTCGTCGTGTACGGGTCGCGCACGGTGAGCGCGGGGGCGTATCGCTCCCACCTGTGGGAGGCCCCGTGGCGCGGCGGCCGGGCGCGACAGCTGACGCGCGGCCCGGTGCGCGACACGGCGCCGGCGATCTCCCCCGACGGCCGCTCGCTCGCCTTCGTGCGCAGCCCGGCCGGCAAGGAGAAGGGCGAGCCCCAGATCTGGATCGCGCCGCTGGAAGGTGGCGAGGCATGGCAGCTGACCCGGCTGGTGCATGGCGCCGGCTCGCCCCGCTGGAGCCGCGACGGGCAGCGCCTGGCGCTCCTTGCGCATGCGGGCACGCACCGCTTCGCGGTCGGGGAGGAGCGAAAGGGGCGCGCGATCATCGCCCGCCGCATCACCCGCACCGACTTTCGCGACGATGATGTCGGGCACCTCGAACGGAGGACCCACCTGTGGGTCGTCGATGCGCGCCGGGGGGCCAAGCCGCGCCAGCTGACGAGCGGCGATTTCGACGCCTCGCAGCCGGCCTGGGCCCCTGACGGATCGTGGCTGGCCTTTACCGCGGACATGGGTCCCGATACCAACATCGCCCCGCGCAGCTGCCTGTACCGGGTCCCCGCGGCCGGCGGAGAGGTCACTCTGCTGGCGAGCCTGCGGGGCTCCGTCAGCCGGGCAGCCATCTCCCCAGACGGCCGCTTGATCGCCTTCCTGGGCACCGATGTGTCCGATCCCGGCGAGCAGATACCGGTCCGCCTGTGGGTCGCTCGCACCCGGGGAGGGAAGCCGCGCTGCCTCACGACCTCGCTCGACCGTTCAATCGGCTGCGACGCATGGGCGGACCTGGTGCAGGCCGATGACGGCCAGGGGCCGGCCTGGCTCTCGGACGACGAGCTGCTCGTCATCGTCGCCACCGACGGACGCAACCTCCCCTACCGCGTGACCCTGGCCGGCGAGGCGCAGCCGACGGTCGCGCCGGGTCGGGTGGTGGGCGCTGCGATTGCCGCCTCGGCCGGCCGCGTGGCGCTGGGCGCCGGCGTGGATCGGCACGCCACGGAGATCTACGCCGTCGAGGCGGAGGGCACGCGCCCGCCGGCACGACTGCGGCCGATCACCCACGACGGATCGGCCTGGCAGGGGCGGTTCCCGCTCCCGCGCTGGGACGAGCTGTGGGTCGACGCACCGGGCGGCCCGATGCAGGTCTGGCTCGCCTCGCCGGTCGGGGCTGGGAGCAAGGCGTTGCCCACCATCCTGCACCTTCACGGCGGGCCGGCCGGTGCATGGGGCCCGGGCGGCACGATGGACGGGACGATGCTGACCGGCCACGGCTACCGGGTCCTGATGCCGAACATCCGCGGCTCGGCCACCTTCGGCGTGGCGTGGACCGACGCGCTGCGCGGCCACTGGGGGGAGCTCGACGCGCAGGACGCGCTGGCGGCCGTCGACGCGCTGGTGGCCCGCGGCATGGCCGATCCGCAGCGGCTGGGGGTGATGGGCCTCTCCTACGGCGGCTACCTGACCCAGTGGCTGATCGGTGCCACGGACCGCTTCCGCGCCGCGGTCGGCGAGAACGGGGTCAGCAACCAGGTGTCGACCTGGGCCAACTCGTTCTTCGGCGTGCACTTCGACCGCCGCTGGAAGCTCGGCGATCCGCTCAGCCGGGCCGGGATGCTGCGCCTGTGGCGCTCCTCGCCGCTGAGCCAGGTGGCCAGCATCCACACCCCGCTGCTGATCTTGCAGGCGGAGGAGGACCGCATCTGCCCGGCCTCGGACAACGAGCAGCTCTTCGCCGCCCTGCGGGTCCTTGGCCGCGAGACGGAGCTCATCCTCTACCCGGAGGAGCACCACTCGCTGAAGAGCCAGGGACGACCGGACCGCCGCATCGACCGCATGGAACGGATTCTGGCCTGGTTCGACCGATGGGTCCGGGAGCTGCCCGCCTAGCCGCTCCCCTTGCGGCTCAGCCGCTCGGCAAGGCCACCCGCCACCAGGGCCAGTCCCAGCACGATGATCCCGATCGAGCCGACCAGGCGAAACGGCTCGCCGCCGAAGGCCGTGGCGAAGGCCAGGTAGGCGACGGCAGCCCCGACCGCCATGCCGGAGCCGATCCACTTGAAGGCCGGCAGGTCGGCGATCCAGCCGGCGGCGTACAGCCCGATCCCGATCGAGAACGGGATCACCGTCCAGAGGTACGACCAGGCCATCCATCGGTCGTTGAGGCTGGTGTACAGCAGCGCGCCGCCGACGCCCGCCAGGAATGCGCCGGGGATCACCATGCCCGCCCGCAGCCGGCGGTTCGGGCCGGGCAGCGCTGCGGGAACCAGGAAGAAGGCCGAGAGGAGCACCAGGATGGCCGGCCACCAGGCGAGCAGCTCCTCGCTGATGCCGAGCCCGGCGAACCAGTTGCCGAGCGGCTCGCTGGCCAGGACGAGGACGCCGATGACGAGCAGCATCAGGCCCAGCAGCAGCTCGACGGCGCGACTCATGGCCGCGAGTATAGTGCCGGCTATGCCCGATTCCGCCGGGTCGCGCCTGGCCGCCGGCGCCCGCCAGTGGGCCCGCCTGGCGCTGGCCCTGATGATCATCGGCCCCTCGATCCTGCTCGTGTACGCCTGGGTCGAGGTGCTCAACAACCCCGGCCTGTCGCTGGTCGACGGGTACTGGATCGGGCGCACGCCCTGGACCCCGCTGGGGATCGTCGTGTCGCTGGCCGGCGGCGTCGGAGGCCTGCTGGCGGGATCGGTGGCGATCGCCATCCAGGGCGGGTGGTGGCGCCGCTTCCTGGTCCTGCCGGCGTCCGTGGCGGCCGTGCTGTGGTGGGCGACCGCGCTGGGGATCCTTCCCTACCCCCGCTTCCACGGTCCGGATCCGGTTACCTTTGCCTACAGCGAACCGACCCAGGCCGCGCTGCTGGTCCTCATGCCGGCCGCCCTGCTGGCCGCCGTGTGCATTACGCCGCGGATCGTGAGCGCACCCCGAACCCGCATGCGCCGCGTGCCCCGGCCGGCCGAAGCGACGCCGGCACTTCAGGACGATGCTTCGGAGGAGCCCCCGGTCTGAGGCGGATCTACATCTCCCCTTCGAAGGGGGGCTGAGGCAGGCGCAGCGGGTGATCCTGGCGGTAGCCGAGCAGGTAGTCGGCCTGCATCAGGGTGTGGATCTGCGAGGTTCCTTCGTAGATGACCGAGCCCTTGCTGTTGCGCAGGTAGCGCTCGACCGGGTACTCGTCGCTGTAGCCGTAGGCCCCGTGAATCTGGATCGCGTCGAGGGCGCTCGCGACCGCGTGGTCGGTGCAGAACCACTTGGCGAGCCCGGTCTCGCGCGTGTTGCGCTCGCCTGCGTTCTTCTTCCAGCCGGCCTTGAAGACGAGCAGCCGCCCGGCCTCGATCCCGGCGTACATCTTGGAGAGCATCTGCTTGACCAGCTGATGGCGGCCGATCTCCTCGCCGAAGGCCTTGCGCTCATGGGCGTACTTGACCGATGCGTCCAGGCAGGCCTGCGCCAGCCCGACCGATCCGGCCGCAACCGTGTAGCGCCCCTGGTCGATCGCGCTCATGGCGATGGTGAAGCCCTCGCCCTCCTCCCCGACCCGGTTGGCAACCGGCACCTCGCAATCGGCGAAGGAGAGGATCCCGGTGTTGCCGGCCCGCACGCCAAGCTTGCCGTGCAGCGAATCGGTGGAGAAGCCGGGGAAGCCGCGCTCAACGATGAAGGCGGTGATCCCCTTGTGGCCGAGGCTCTTGTCGACGGTGGCGAAGACGAGGAAGTTGTCGGCGGTATCGGCCAGGCTGATCCAGATCTTGCTGCCGTTGAGGAGGTAGCGGTCCCCGTCGCGGCGCGCGGTGGTCGACAGGTTGGCCGCGTCGCTCCCCACGCCCGGCTCGGTGAGGCCGAAGGTGGCCAGCTTCTCGCCACGTGCCTGGGGGACGAGGTAGCGCTGCTTCTGGTCCTCGCTCGCCCACTGCAGGAGGGTCAGCGAGTTGAGCCCCGTGTGCACGCTGAGGACCACGCGGAAGGCGGTGTCGGCGCGCTCCATCTCCTCGCAGAGGAGCGCGAAGGAGATGTAGTCCATCCCCGCTCCGCCGTAGCGCTCCGGGATGGGCAGCCCCAGGAAGCCCTCCGCCCCCATCTTCTCGTATAGGGACCGGTCGTAGGTCGAGGTCGAGTCGAGCTCGTGAATGCGTGGCAGGATCTCGCGCTCGGCAAAGGCGCGCGCCGTGCGCTGCACGTCGCGCTGCGCATCGGTCAGGGAGAAGTCGATCATGCGCTTCGGATTCTAGCCGTCGACACCGGCGCCTCGGAGGTGGCCAGCCAATTCTGACCAGAACAGTCAGGCTTCGATTGACGGGCCAATCGGGCTGGGCTAGCCTGTCTCCCGAACCCCTGCCGATGGCCCGCATCGGCCTCGGCTGACGCTTGGGAGACCCCTTGGACATCGGCTTTCTGACGACCGGACTGCTCACCGGCCTCCGCGAGGGGGTCGAGGCGGCGCTCATCGTCAGCATCATCCTGGCCTACCTGGCCCGGACCGGGAACGCTCGCCACTTCGGTCGCATCTGGATCGGGACGATGGCCGCCCTTGGCCTGAGCCTGGTGGTCGGGGTCGCCCTCTTCCTGACCATCGGCGAGCTGGCCAGCCCGGCGGAGCAGATCTTCGAGGCGAGCGCCATGCTGCTCGCCGCCGCGGTCGTCACCTGGATGCTCTTCTGGATGCGACGCACCTCCGCCAACATCCGCGGCGAGCTGCAGGCGGGGATCGACCGCGCGCTGACCGACGGCGGCGTCTGGGGCCTCTCGGCGCTCGCATTTACGGCGGTGGTCCGCGAAGGGATCGAGACCGCTCTCTTCCTGCTCGGGCAGGTGACCGCGGCGACCCAGGCAGACGCCGGCGCGCCGAGCACGCTGGTGGGTGCGGCGATCGGGCTGGCGGCCGCCGCCCTGATCGGCTACGGCTTCTACCGGGGCGCGCGGGTGATCAACCTGCGCACCTTCTTCACCTGGACGGGGGTGGGGCTCATCTTCATCGCCGCCGGGCTGGTGGCCAATGCCATGCACGAGCTGATCGAGGTGAACCTGCTCCAGGTCGGGACCGGGATCGCCTTTGACATCAGTGCGGTCCTGCCACACGAGCCGCAGGGGGGCAACGTGCTGGGCCAGCTGCTGCATGCGGTCCTTGGCTACAGCAGCTCGCCGGAGTGGACGATGGTGATCGTGTGGGTCGGCTACCTGGCGACGGTGCTGTGGCTGTACACCCGTCCCGCGCCGCCGGCGTCGTCGCCTGAGCAGGCCCCGGAGCAGCGTCCCGCCTCGACCTGAGCCCTGCCGGTGGCCTCGTTCGGCGGGCCTAGCCCTCGACCGGGACGCCCATGAAGCCGAGCACCTGGCGCCACGCGTCGGCCGCGGCTGCGGCGTGCTCGGTCGAGCGCCGGTCGAAGAAGGAGTGCGGCGCCCCGGGATAGACAACGGTGGTATGCGTCACGCCGGCGCGATCCAGCGCCTGGTCATAGGCGGCCACCACCTCGGGGCCGATCCCCTCGTCGGCCCCGCCCCAGATCGCCAGCACCGGACAGTCGAAATGGGGCGCCTCGTCGGCCGGCGCCGGCAGGCCAGCGCGGTTGGCACCCACCGGCCAGCCGTAGAAGCCGATCACGCCCGCGGCACCGAGGCCCGAGGCTGCCTGCAGATAGCTGAGCCTCCCCCCGAAGCAGAAGCCGACCGTGTAGAGGCGCTGCACGGCCCCGCCCTGCTCCGACCGAAGGTAGGCCGCGCCGGCCGCCACGTCCGCGTTCAGCGTCTCGGGCCGCGTCAGTGGTACGTGGCTCTGATAGTCGAATTCGGGTCCGCGCCGGCCGGTTCCCGCGGTGCGGCTGAAGTAGTCGACGGCGACGGCATCCACCCCCGTCTCGGCGAAGCGCAGCGCGAGCTCCTCGTAGAAGGGGTGCAGGCCACGCACGTCGGGCAGGACGACGATCCCCGCGCCGCTCGGCGCGGCCGCCCGCGCCGCGTAGGCCGCCACAGCTGTCCCGTCGGCCGAAGTGAGGGTCAGCTCTCCGGCGTCAAGGGCAGCGCCGCGGATCGGTGGGAGCGGTGGTCGGGCGTCGTCGTCGTAGCACATGCGGTGATGATACCGGCGCCGGGCGCCGCTCAGCCGATGCGGCCGATGGCGACCCAGGTGCCGGCGACCAGCACCGCGGCAACGAGCAGGTAGGCGCTGATGCGCATCGACGCCGAGATGGGTCGGGCCATCAGCGATCCGTCGGGCGCGCGCCACATCCCGCCGAGCGTCGGCACATTGGCCGGCGCCAGGAGCAGGCCGATCAGGGCGCCAACCACCAGGCCGCCGACATGGCCCGTCCAGCTGATGAACGGGACACTGAAGGTGATGATCAGGTTCAGCACCAGCAGGGTGCCAACCCGCGAGAGCATGGCGCGGGCCTGCGGCCCGAGCAGCAGATGCCGCCGACGAGAGACGATGAACGCCAGGCCGAACAGGCCGAAGATGGCGCCCGAGGCGCCCAGCGCCGGAACGTTGGGCGCCGCCAGGACGGTGAGCACGTTGCCGCCCAGGGCGCAGAGCAGGTAGATGACGGCGTACTCAACGTGCCCGTACATCTGCTCCATGATCGGGCCGAACAGCCAGAGCGCGTACATGTTGAAGCCGATGTGCAGGATCCCCAGGTGCAGGAACGCGCCGGTGATCAGGCGCCACCACTCGCCGGCGGCGACCGCCGGCCCGTAGACCGCGCCCGCTTCGGCCAGGGGGCCGCCCCCGCCGGTCAGTGAGAAGCCAGACCCGCCGCCGAGGGCAGCGTCGAGCACGAAGACGACGACATTGACGGCCACGATCGCCGAGGTGACATAGGCGCCGTAGTGCCCATACGCGCCGCGGGCCCGGTTGAACTGGCGCCGCGAGGCGAAGTCGTGCCCGGTCTCCTTGAGCAGCCATGCGATGCGGTTGGCGATCGCGCCGCGCTCGGCCGGCGGAGCCATGCGATCCGCCTCGCGGTAGGCGGCGATCGCCTCTTCCAGGGCTCCGTCGCGGACCCGCTGCTCCGCCACCGAGCGCCAGCCGAGCCACGCCCGCGAGCCGCCGCGCTCGGCCGCCTGCTGCCAGCTCTGCAGGGCACCGGCCTCGTCGTCAAGGCGGTAGCGAGCCGTTCCGATCGCCAGCCAGGCATCGGTGCCGAGCTCGGGATCGGGATGGCCGGTGAGCGGCGCAAGGATCTGCACCGCCGCTTCGAGGTCGCCACCATCGAGGAGGCGCTGCCCCTCGGCGAGGCGGAGGCGCGGTTCGTCTGACATTGGCCGGCGCATTATCCGATAACGAAACGACCGCCGAGAGATTGGCACCTCGGCGGTCGTGTCGCGCCCCCTGGCGGGAACGGGGCCGTCCCGGCGTGAGCCGGGACCGGCATCAATCGGCGCGGGCTACTTCGCGCGGCGCAGGAAGTCGAGCACGTCGTCGTAGCGGAAGCGTCGGTCGCCGCGCTTGCAGACCCGGTAGAACGGGATCTCGCCGCGATCACCGAGCCGCTTGACGGTGTTGACGTGCAGGTGGAGCATCTCGGCGACCTCGGTCGCCGTGAGCAGCTTCCCAACCTCGTTGCTGATCATCAGTGTCGGTTTCCCAGTGCTGTTGGAGCACGCGCGGACCGTTTCGGTGCGGAGGGCGCGGCTTCTGGCCGGATAGTAAGGTTGAGGTGGGCTCGGGAGGCCCGGTACTTTCGAGCCGCCGCATGGGGTACTTCGGAGCGCGATGCCGGTCTACGAGCGACACGTCTTCGTCTGCACCCGGGGTGAATGGTGCCCGTCGGTGGACGGCGATGGGCTTGGGGTGCACGCCGCCCTCAAGGCCGCGGTGCGGGCCGCCGGCCTGTCGGAACGGGTGCGAGTCAACCACTCCGGCTGCTTCAGCCAGTGCGGCAATGGCCCGATGGCGGTCGTCTACCCGGATGGAATCTGGTACGCCGCCCTCACCCCGGCCGATGCCGCCGAGATCCTGGAGAGCCACCTGCTCGGGGGGAAGCCGGTGGAGCGGCTGCGCTACGACCCGCCGGAGGGTGGCTCGCACCAGCTGGAGCGCGAGGCGGATGGGCGCCCGATCGGCCGCGCGGCACCGTGGCCGGCGGGCAGCGAGGGCTAGCGTCGCTCAGCGCACGATGCCCGCCGTCTCGCCGCCGATCCGCTGCGCCAGGTAGACGGGGATCACCGAGACCGCCATCAGCACCAGCGCCACCACGTTGACCACCGGCAGCTCGGTGGGGCGCTGAATGGCGGTGAAGATCCAGATGGGGATGGTCTGCGTCCCGGCCCCGGCGGTGAACAGGGTCACGATGATCTCGTCGAAGGAGAGGGCGAAGGCGAGCAGGGCGCCGGAGAGCATGGCGGTCCGCAGCCCCGGCAGCGTGATGCGGCGGAAGGTCATCCAGGTATCGGCCCCCAGGTCGGCCGACGCCTCCTCTGGCGTTCGCGACAGGCGCCGCAGGCGGGCAACCACGTTGTTGTAGGCCACCACCACGCAGAAGGTGGCATGGCCGACGATGATCGTGATCAGACCGAGGTTGACGCCGAGCGTCTTGAAGGTGGTCTGCAAGGCAATGCCGGTGATTACCCCCGGCAGGGCGATCGGCAGGACCAGCATGAACGAGATGGTGTCGCGCCCGAAGAAGGCGTAGCGCTGCACCGCCAGGGCCGCCAGGGTCCCAAGCACGAGGGCGATCGCGGTGGCCGTGGTTGCGGCCAGCATCGAGTTGAGGAAGGCGTCCCGAATGGCGGGGTTGGCCGCCGCCTCACCAAACCAGTGCAGCGTCAGCCCGGGCGGGGGCCAGGTCATCAGCCGGCTCTCGTTGAAGGCGTAGATGGCCAGGATCACCAGCGGCAGGTACAGGAAGCCGATGACCAGGCCCGCCGCGATGCGCAGGACGCTGCGCACCCACCCGGACTCAACCATCACGCCGCCTCCTCACAGCGACTCGAAGGCGCCGAGGCGCCGGGCAACGAGCAGGTAGGCGACCATCACCACGATCGGCAGCATCGAGTAGGCGGCGGCCACCGGGAAGTTGCCGAGGGCCGAGTTGTCATAGATGACGTTGCCGATGAACTTGGCGTTGGCCACCAGGTCCGGAACGATGTAGTCGCCCAGGCTCAGGGAGAAGGTGAAGATCGAGCCGGCCACGAGCGACGGCACGACCAGGGGCAGGATCACGCGCCGGAAGGTCGTCCCGGCGCGCGCACCGAGATCGGACGAGGCCTCCAGCAGCGAGTTCGGGATCCGCTCCAGGCCCGCGTAGATCGGCACAATCATGTACGGCAGCCACAGGTAGCTGAGCACCAGCCACGCGTTCGGCAGCTTGTCCAGCCCCGGGCCGGCGATGCCGAGCGGGCTAAGCACCCAGGCCAGGAAGCCGTTGCCCTGCAGGATCGTGCGCCATGCATAGGTCTTCACCAGGTAGGCCGCCCACAGCGGCAGGAGCACCGCCACGATGAGGGCCCCGCGCTTCCGGGGAGAAGCGACGCGGGCCATGTAGTAGGCGATCGGGAAGGCGAGCAGCGCGTCGGTCAGGGTGACGAGCACGGCGATCCCCACCGTGCGCAGCGCAATCGTGCGGTAGACCGGGTTGCCGATGATCTCCTCGAACGCCTTGAGGGTCCAGTGGAAGGGATCGACCTTGCCGGTGAAGGCGTCCTTTGCCCAGAAGGCGTTGAGCAGCAGCACGACGAGCGAGCCGAGGTAGACGATCGCGATCCATGCCAGCGGGCTGAGGAGCAGGAGCCGAAGCTGGGCCCGCGGCCGCGCATGCAGCCAGCGAGCCACCCGCCGGCCGCGGCCAGCCGCCATGGGAGGGGTCGCGCTTCCGGCGTCGTTGGCGGTCATCGGTCCGTCCATGGTTCGATGGCACGGCTGCCAAGAGGAAGGAGGCTCCCCCGGGAGATGTCTCCGGGGAGAGCCTCGGCTATCGAGATCGAGGTCTGCCGAGCGGCATCAAGCGCCGCGCAGCGTGGTCCACGCCGAAACCCAGGCGTCCTGGTCCTTGCAGGTGGTTGTCGCGTCGGTATCGGCGCAGTCCGCCTGCGGGGTGGTCCAGTACCAGATCTTCTGCCAGTACGTCTCGTCGCTGGCGTGCTGCGCAGTGCAGTGGCCCGGCGAGATCGTCTCGGCGAAGGTACAGGCCGCCTGCGTCACGGGTGCCTCGCCGAACCAGACGGTGGCCTCGGCATTCGCCTGGGCCGACAGGATGTGGTCCATCCAGCGGTACATGCAGTTCGGATGAGCCGCGTGCGAGTAGATCATCCAGGTGTCCGACCACCCGGTCGAGCCCTCGTTCGGCAGGACCGCGTCGACGTGGGCGTTCTCGCCCTTCAGCAGGTTGACCTGGTACGGCCAGGTGGTGCCGATCACGGTGTCGCCAGCCGCAAATGACTGGACCTGGGCGGTCAGCAGGCCCCAGTAGATCGCGCCGTTGTCGTGCTGCTTCTTCAGCAGATCGATGGCCGCCGCGAACTGGGCGTCGTTGAGCTGATACGGGTTGGTGATCCCCAATTCGGGCTTCACGGTCATGAGGTGCAGGGCCGCATCGGCGATGTAGATCGAGGAGTCATAGATGCTGATCTTGCCCTGGTAGGCTGCGGCGCCTTCAAAGATCGGGGCCCAGCTGGTGGGCGCCGTCGTGACGGTGTCCGTGTTCCACATCAGCAGGTTGGGACCACGCCCGTGCGGGACGCCGTACGGAACCCCACCCTTGGAGTTGAAGTCCTTGAGCTTGAGCCCGGCGAAGACGTCCTTGTAGTTCGGGATCAGGTCGACATTGACCGGCGCCACGTCGCCGGATGCCATCAGGCGGATGGTGGCGTCACCGGAGAACGAGCCGCCGTCGTACTGGCCGGACTGGAGCAGCTGCACCCCGTTTGCGGAGTCGGTCATGGGGGTGCTGTTGACCTTGCAGCCGGTGTCGGCCTCGAAGCCGGTGACCCAGTCGTAGGCCGGGTCGACGGCACCTTTCTCGGCATATCCGTCCCAGATGATCAGGTTGAGCGCCCCTTCACCCGCGCCCAGGGACGTCAGCGCCCCGTTGGGGACCGACGTTCCGCAGGCGGCGGCGACCACGGCCACGACGGCCAACGGCGCCAGCATTCGCATGGTTCTCATGGACCCTCCGGTTCCTCTCCTTCTTGCGCCGCCTGCGGGCTTCCCGCGAGAGCGAGCACATGCTCGCGCCTCCACGAGAGCCGGACGGGCCTGCCCTTGGCGGCGAGCGCCTCCATCGACGAGGACTCGAGGTTCTGCTGGGTCACGACCAGCTCCCCTCCCTCGTCGAGCACAACGATATAGCGCGTGTCGGACCCGAGGTACACGACTTCGCGCACGCGCCCGAGCGCCGACAGCTCACCAGGAAGCGGCGTGTCGTCGGCCGTGCCGAGGCGGATCTTCTCCGGCCTCACGGTAAAAGCCCCCTCCTGTCCCAGAATGGCTCGCGCCGTCGCCCCCTTGATCAGGTTCGACGTCCCGACGAAGCCCGCCACGAAGGTCGTGCGCGGATGCTCGTACACGTCGGCCGGGGTTCCCACCTGCTCGATCCGTCCCCGGTTGAAGACGGCGATGCGGTCGCTCATGACCAGCGCCTCCTCCTGGTCATGGGTCACGTAGATGAACGTGATGCGAACCTCGCCCTGGATCGCCTTCAGCTCGATCTGCATATCCTCGCGCAGCTTCAGGTCGAGCGCGCCGAGCGGCTCGTCGAGGAGGAGCACCCGCGGCCGGTTGACGAGGGCTCGCGCCAGCGCCACGCGCTGCCGCTGACCTCCGGACAGCTGCCCCGGCCGTCGCTTCTCGTAGCCCTCCAGGCGAACCATGCGCAGCGCCTCGGTGGTCCTGGTCGCCCGTTCGGCGGCCGGCGTCTTGCGCACCATCAGGCCGTAGGAGACGTTCTCACCGACGGTCATGTGCGGAAACAGCGCGTAGTCCTGGAAGACGGTGTTGACGTCACGGTCGAACGGTGGGACGCCGGTCACGTCCTTGCCATGCAGCAGGATCCGTCCCTCGCTCGGCGTCTCGAAGCCCGCGATCATGCGCAGGGTGGTCGTCTTCCCAGAGCCCGATGGGCCGAGCATCGAGAAGAACTCGCCGTCGCCGATCTCCAGGTCGATCCCCGAGACCGCCTCGACGTCGCCGTAGCGCTTGACCAGGCGCTCCAGCCTGACCGCCGCAACGGCGGGCGCCGAGCGGCTGTCGCCCTGGCCCGCGAGGGGGGCGCCCGGAGTTGCCGTCATCGATTCGAGGGCCACGAGCTCCCTTCGGTGCGCGGGAGGATTGGGGCACTGTGGCGGTCGCGCCGGTCGCCTGTCAAGCAGATCCGCGCCCGGCTGCTACAGTCCGCGGCGACCCCCGGCGGCGGGGGTGCTGGATCGGTCCGTCGGAGGTCATGTGGTCGCACCCGGAGTGCTGCTCGGCGTGGGATCCGCCGCGGCGTGGGGCAGCGGTGACTTCGCCGGGGGTGTGGCGGCGCGGCGTGCCGGTGGCATGCTCGTCACCGGCGGTGCGCAGCTGGTCGGCTTCGTACTGCTCCTGGTCGCCCTCGTCGTGCTGCGGCCCGCCGCTCCCGCGCCTGCCACGATCCTGCTGGGTGCAGTCGGCGGCGTCGCCGGCGGGCTGGGGCTGGCGGCGCTCTACCGCGGCCTGGCGCTGGGCGCCATGGGGCTCGTCTCGGCCGTCTCAGGGGTCGGCGGCGTGCTCATCCCGCTCTCGGTTGGCGTGCTGCTGTGGGGCAACCCCATGCAGCCGCTGCAGCTCGTCGGCGTCGGCTGCGCGCTGGCCGCCGTCGCGGCCGCGAGCGGCGCCACCACGCGGGGCGTCCATCGCGACGCCGTGCTGCTGGCCGTTGCCGCCGCGCTCGGCTTCGGGTTCTGGTTCGTCTTCCTGGATCGGGCCGCGGAGCATGATCAGCTCTGGGCGCTGGTCGCCAGCCGCGGCTCGGCGTCGCTCGTCATCGGCAGCGTGGCCGTGCTCCGCGCGGACCGATCCGGGCTCCGCCCTGTCCTGCCGCTGATCGCGATCGCCGGGCTGCTGGACGTCGCCGCCAACGGCATGGTGGTGCTCTCCTTCGCCACCATCCCGGTCGGGATCGCGGCGGCGCTGTCAGGCACCTATCCGCTGGCGACGATGCTGCTGGCGAGGACCGTCCTGCGCGAGTCGCTCCCCCGCCTCGGACTCGCGGCGGTGGCCCTGGGGGTGGCGGGCATCGTCCTGATTTCGCTGGGCGGCTGAGCGAGCGCGGCCTTCCGGGCGACCGCCGGCGCGGCTTTCAGGCCGGCCAGCCACCGCCGGTATGAGCGCTCGACCTGCGGTCGTGATGCGGCATCTGGCCGTCTCCCTGCACGCCGGCTGCGCCACATCGGCGGGGCGCACGACCGGGCGCGATCAGGAGACATCCGCGGGCCTTACTACCCGCTTATCAGCCGCTTATTCGGCGGGTATGATGGCCGGGCCCCTCCGCCGCCGATCACCAGCGAGAGCTCGATCCGCATGACCTTCGACCGCGTCGCCATCGTCGAGGCTTCCCTCGACACCTACCTGGCCCAGGCGGCCGCGTCCGCAACGCCCCGGGCCGGCGACGCGCCGCTGCGTGAGGGAGGCGGATTGACCGCCCGCAAGGCGGTCGAGCTGTTCGAGGACCAGCTCCTCTCGCGCCAGCTGGACGTGGCGGCGCGCGAGCTGAAGAAGACGAACCGCAGCTTCTACACCATCAGCAGCGCCGGGCACGAGAACAACGTGGTGCTCGGCGCCCAGCTGCGCATCGACGACCCGGCCTTCCTGCACTATCGGTCCGGCGCGCTGATGATGGCCCGCGCGCGCCAGCTGCCGGGGCAGACGCCCGCCTTCGACACCCTGCTCGGCATCGTGGCCAGCCGCGAGGAGCCGATTGCGCAGGGCCGCCACAAGGTGTGGGGCAGCCGGCCGCTGTGGGTGCCACCCCAGACCTCGACCATCGCCAGCCACCTGCCCAAGGCGATGGGGCTCGCCTTCAGCCTGGCCCGCGCCCGCCGCTTGGGGGTCGCCACCGACCTGCCCGATGACGCCCTGGTGCTCTGCTCGTTCGGCGACGCCAGCGCCAACCATGCCACCGCCCTGTCCGCGATCAACACCGCCCGCTACGCGGTGCGCATCGGCCTGCCGATGCCGATCCTCTTCGTCTGCGAGGACAACGGGACCGGCATCAGCGTGCCGACCCCCGAGGGCTGGATCGCCTCCTCCTTCGGCCACCTCGAGCACCTGCGCTATGACCTGGCCGACGGGGAGATCGACGAGGTGTGGGACGTGATCGCCGAGGTGGTTCGCTACGTGCGCGGCGCGCGCCGCCCCGCCTTCCTGCACCTGCGCACCGTGCGACTGTGGGGGCACGCCGGCAGTGACGCCGAGCAGTCGTATCGGTCGGCGGCGGAGATCGCCGAGAACGAGTCGCGCGATCCGCTGCTGCGCAACGCACGGCGCCTGGTGGAGACCGGGGCGGCCACCCCGGAGCAGCTCCGGGGGCTGGTCGCGGAGACGCGCGAGCGGGTGATGGCCGCCGCGGAGGAGGCGACCCGCCGGCCGCGGCTGGAGACGACCGAGGAGGTGATCGCTCCGCTGGCGCCGTACCACCCGAGCCGCGTCATTGCCCGGGCGGCCAGCCCGGTGCTGGATCCGGCGGCGCGCCTGGCGCTGCATGACGGAACGCTCCCCGAGCAGTCGACGCTGCCCAATGCCCGCACCCTTGCCGGATGCCTGAACGCGGCGCTGGCCGACGAGCTCGGACGACGGCCCGAGCTGATCCTGTTCGGCGAGGATGTCGGCCGCAAGGGCGGCGTCTACAACGTCACTAACGGGCTGCAGCGCCGCTTCGGGACGGGGCGCGTCTTCGACACCCTGCTCGACGAGACATCGATCCTGGGGATCGCCCAGGGGGCCGCGCAGATCGGCCTGCTGCCGATCCCTGAGATCCAGTACCTGGCCTACCTGCACAACGCGCTCGACCAGATCCGCGGCGAGGCCGCCTCGCTCCAGTTCTTCAGCTCCGGACAGTTCCGCAACCCGATGGTGGTGCGCGTCCCCGGGCTCGCCTACCAGAAGGGGTTCGGGGGCCACTTCCACAACGACAACAGCATCGGCGCGCTGCGCGACATCCCCGGCGTGGTGCTGGCCGTCCCGGCCCGCGGCGACGATGCCGCACGCATGCTGCGCGGCGCGGTGGCCATGGCCGCCGAGGACGGCCGGGTGGTCATCTTCCTGGAGCCGATCGCGCTCTACCACGAGAAGGACCAGGAGACCGATGGCGACGGCGGCTGGCTGACCGACTACCCCGCTCCGCCGTCCGCGCTCCTCCCCGGTGAGGTCGGCATCTACGGCCCGCTCGACACCAGCACGGCGGACCTGTTGATCGTCACCTACGCCAACGGGCTGCGCCTGTCGCTGCAGGCGGCGCGCCGCCTGCGCGAGCAGCACGAGATCGCGGCGCGGGTGCTCGACCTGCGCTGGCTCAATCCACTGCCATACCAGGCGATCCGCGAGGAGGCGGCGTCCATCGGCGCGGTGCTGGTGGTCGATGAGTGTCGGCGAACCGGCGGCGGGGTCGCCGACGCGATCGTGGCCGACCTCGCCGAGGCCGGCATCGGGCGCCGTCTGTGGTCGGTCCGCGCCGTCGACAGCTTCGTGC
>JBGQCU010000020.1:0-24857 GCA_041495495.1 Candidatus Limnocylindria bacterium | reverse complement strand
CGTCGTCTTCGTGGCCGGCCGGCCGCGGACAGCGATCGTGCCACTGATGGAGGTCGCCCTGCGGAATGAGCGTGACGCCGAGCTGCGTCGGGGTGTCGGCGACACGATCTACATCGCCGGCGATCGGCTGCGTGCGCTGCGCGGCAAGAGCGGCGGGCAGGAGGACGGCCCGTGAAGTACGAGATCCGCTATGGCAAGGCCGATGTCAAGGTGTACCGCACCCATGGCACGCCCCTGCGTGGCGTGACCGCGATTCCGGAGTCGCCGTTCACCGGGCGCGACAATCTCCTGATGGCAGCTGAGCTCGAGGTGGCGGTCCATGGCACCGCCTTCCTGGATGCGTACACCCGCGGCGACAACCGCCTGGTGGTTGCCACCGACACGATGAAGAACTTCATGCATTCGGCGACCCTGGCATCGACGGCGCCGACCCTGGAGGGTTGGCTGTTCGACGTCGGCCGAGAGTTCCTGTCCGCGTACCCGCATATGGAGCGGCTGACGATGCACGGCCGCGAGCTGCCGTTCCCAGCCGCTCTCGTGCCAGCGGAAGATGCCGGGGGCTTCACGACGTCGGAGGTCCTCTTCGCGCGCGACCGCAACGACCGCTCGACTGCCTCGCTCGACCTCGAGCGTGACGGGACGGCGATCCGCATCACCGGCCACGCGAGCGGTCGAACCGACCTCCAGCTAATCAAGATCACAGGCAGCGCCTTCGCCGACTTTGCACGTGATGAGCACACCACTCTGCCCGAGCGCCGTGACCGGCCGCTCTACATCTGGTGTGACGTCGGCTGGCGCTATGCCGACCCGGCCGATGCGCTCGGCACCGATCCCGGCCGCTACATCGCCGGCGAGCAGGTGGCCGACCTGGCGGCATCGGTCTTTCACCAGTTCGTCAGCCTTTCGATTCAGCACCTGGTCAACCAGATCGGAACGCGGATGCTGGAGCGCTGGCCGCAGCTGGCCGAGGTCAGCTTCGAGGCGACGAACCGGCTCTGGGACCCGGGAGCCGAGTCCAGCACGGACCCACGGGTCAAGACCTACGCCGATCCGCGCCCACCGTTCGGGCGGATCGGCCTGGTGCTGCGCAGGGATTAGCGACGACGCGTCCTCAGCCGATGCCCAGGAGCGGCAGGTCGATCGCCGGGCAGCGGTCCATCACCACGAGCAGGCCCGCGTGAGTGGCTCGCTCGGCGGCAGCCTCGTCCCAGACGCCGAGCTGGAGCCAGACCGCCTTCGCGCCGATTTCGATCGCCTCGTCGACGTGCTCCCCGGCGCGATGCGACGCGCGGAAGATGTCCACCACCTCGATGGGGCTGCCGGCCGGCCGCTGCGCCGCTGCCGTGCGAAGGTTCGGCACGGTGGCGAGGCCGTGGATCGTCGTCTCGCGGGGGTAGATCGGGATCACCTCGTACCCGAACCGCATCAGGGTCCGGGTCACGCCATGGCTGGCCCGTGTCGGGTCGGGCGAAGCGCCGACCACTGCCCAGACGTGGAACTCCGTCAGGATGCGGCGCGCCACGGCGGGATCACTCCAGCGGGCAGCTTCGACGGTCATCGGTTCCGCGCCAGCTCCTGCAACGCGGCCTTGATGCGCAGGTCGAGCCCGCCCTCGCTTCCGGCCACCGCGCCGGCAGCACGGCGCGCCTCCGAGACCGTGTAGCCCAGAGACTCGAGGGCTGCCACCACGTCGGAGTCGGTACTGGCTCCTCCGACGGCCGCGATGCCGGCGGCGTGGATCTTCTCCTTCAGCTCGAGAATGATGCGGAGCGCGGTCTTGCGCCCAACGCCGCTGACGGAGGTGAGCAGGTCGGCGTCGTCGGTGACGATGGCGAGCTGGAGCTTGGTGACGGCATGGGCACTGGTGATCGCCAGCGCCAGGCGCGGCCCGACTCCGGTCACCGTCATCAGCAGCTCGAAGAAGGCCAGCTCCTCCGGAGACGCGAAGCCGAAGAGTGCCTGCTGATCCTCGCGCACGAGGTGGTGGACGAAGATGCGTGCTTCGCTGCCGAGTCGCAGCCGGGCCAGCAGCGACGGACCGGCGACCACCCGGTAGCCGACTCCGCCGACCTCGATCAGGACGAACCCCTGTCCGACGTGGGTCACAGGGCCGCGCAGCGAGCCGATCATCGGGCGGCGGCCAGCTTGGCAGCGCTTACGCCACGATAGGCACAGCCGATCGCCACCGCCAGCGCGTCGGTCGCGTCATCCGGCACCCCGTCCATGGCGACGCCCAGTAGCCGGGCCACCATCGCCGCCACCTGTCCCTTGTCGGCGGCGCCGTTGCCGCAGACGGCCTGCTTCACCTCGTTGGGAGTCGGCTCGTCGACCTCGAGGCCCGCCTGGGCGGCGACGAGGAGCGCAACGCCGCGGGCCTGCCCGACCGTCATGGCGGTCTGCACGTTGCGTTGGAAGAAGAGGCGCTCCACGCCGACGCGCTGGGGCTGGTACTGGACCAGCAGCTGCGCGAGGGAGGCGTGCAGGGCTCGCAGGCGTTCGGCGTCGGTGTGGGTCGCATCGGTGCGGACCACCCCGGCGTCGACCAGACGCAGTCTCCCCTCTTCCAGCGCCACCACGCCGAACCCGCATACGGCGGTGCCTGGGTCGATGCCGAGCGCGATCACGCCGGCATGGTAGCGCCGCCGGAGGTCAGGCGACCGATGCCTCCAGTTGCTCCATCAGGGCGTCGGGCAGGTCGAAGTTGGCGTACACGTTCTGGACGTCCTCGAGCTCCTCGAGGCGCTCGACGAAGGCAAGCACCTGGCGTGCCGCACGCTCGTCACGGATCTCGACCTTGGTGGTCGGCTCCATCGACAGCTCACCAGATTCCGGGGCATAGCCCGCCGAAGCGAGCGCGGCGCGGACCGGTTCGAGGTCGCCCGGCTCGGTGACGACCAGGATCGCGCCGCCCTCCGGCGAGGAGACATCGGTGGCTCCCGCGTCGATGGCGGCCAGCGTCACTTCGTCGGGATCGTTCCCTTTCAGCGGCACGCTGAGCAGTCCCCGGTGCTCGAACTGCCAGGCGACCGGGGTGAGGGTCCCGCCGCTCTTGGTGAAGATGCTACGGATGTCGGACGCGGTCCGGTTGCGGTTGTCGGTCATCACCGACACGATCACCGCCACGTTCGCCGGTCCGAAGCCCTCGTAGGTGATCTCCTCGTATTGGACTGCGTCGGCCCCGGAGCCGGTCGCCCGCTCGATGGCGCGCTTGATGTTCTCCACCGGCATGCTGTTGGCGCGCGCCTTGTCGACCGCCATGCGCAGACGGTAGTTTCCGTCGACGTCACCGCCGCCATGGCGCGCGGCCGTGATGATCTCGCGGGTCAGCTTGGTGAAGAGCGCCCCGCGCCTGGCGTCGTTGGCGCCCTTCTGTCGCTTGATCTGGGACCACTTGCTGTGGCCGGACATCGGGCCTCCGGTTTGCTGGAGCCCGATTGTAGCAATGCCGCCCGCGGCTCCCTACCATGCGCCGATGGGTTCCCTGCTCGACCGTCCGGAGAATGCCGGCGCCTTGCGCTACCTGGCCCACGGCCGCTCGGCGGCCGAGTCTGGCTTCGGGCCGCCCTCCACCGATGTCGACCGCCGGCATCTCGGCTCCCACCCCGGCGTGGTCGATTGGCTGTGGGACGTCCTCAACCCTGCGCTGCCGGCCGACTCGCGCTACCTGGTCTACGACGGACCGGCGCTCGTTCATCCGGCGAGCGGTGTGATCCTGGCCGTGGCGATCGGCACGCAATACGCGCTGCGTCTCGCGCCCGACGACCTGGCCACCGCCATCGCGGCCGGTGGCGAGCGGGTGCACGCCTTCCGGAGCGTCGGCACGACCCTCGACCTGACGGCGACCCTTGGACCGGACTGGGTCTTCGGCCTGCGGGACGATCGCGAGCCGTTGTGGCTCCGCGCCAGCTACGAGGCGTTCGACGAATTGGCCACGTAGCCTCTTGTCCGCCGTGCGGGATGCGTGGCATGCTGCTGTGTGATGTCCCCGAACCCGACCCATGACGCGGCTTCCGCCTACGAGCGCCTGGCCGGCGCCGGCGCGATCGCGGCCGGCATTGGCGGGATCGTCTACTCGGTCGCCTTCCTGGGCGGCGTCGTGGAGGGCTACGCCCCACAGCTCGGCCTGACGGTCGCCTCCATCGCCCTGATGGCCGGTGGGTTCCTGTCCGTGCTGGTGCTGGTGGCGCTCTACCGGCGCCTCCTCGAGAGCGCCGCAGCGGTTGGCCTGCTCGGCCTGATGCTGGTCGCTGTCGGCGCCACCGGCGCGATGGTCCACGGCGGCTACGACCTGGCCAACTCGGTGCATGTCCCGATCGCCGATGTCTTCGCCGACGCGCAGCTGCCGAGCCCGATCGACCCGCGCGGGCTGCTCACCTTCGGGGTCAGCGGCCTCGGCCTGCTGGTTCTGGCGTGGCAGTCGCGCCGCAGCGGGACGCTGCCCGGAAACCTTGCGATCGTGGGCATGGCGGCCGGCGCGTTGCTGGTCGTGGTCTACCTCGGCCGTCTCATCATCCTGACGCCCACCAACCTGCTGGTCGCCATTCCCGCAGCGGCAACCGGTCTCGTGCTGAGCCCGCTGTTCTACATCTGGCTCGGGATCGAGCTGGGCCGCCGCTGACCGGTCGGCGGCCATCGGCGGCCGGCGCCCGCTCCCTATAATTGGCCCCCACTCCCGGCTTGACGATTCGCCCGAGGCGGAATCGGCCTCGGCTGCTGCGACCCGCGCACAAGGAGCACCGATGAAGCCGACCAGCCCTGACCGGATCCGGAACGTGGCCCTCATCTCCCACGGCGGCGCCGGCAAGACGAGCCTCGCCGAGGCGCTGCTCTTTGATGCCGGCGCCATCGCACGTCTGGGCAGCGTTGACGCCGGATCGGCGACCCTCGACCACGATCCAGATGCACAGAAACGGCGCCAGAGCATCAACCTGGCGATCGGCACGCTGGAGGCCGACGGGGCCCGGATCACGCTCGTCGACACCCCCGGCTACGCGGACTTCCAGGCCGATGTGGTCGAGGCCCTGGCCGCGGTCGACGCGGCGATCGTGGTGGTCGACGCCTCGGCGGGAGTCGAAGTTGGCACCGAGGAGGTATGGCGGCTGGCCGAGGAGCGCCGGCTGCCGCGCTTCATCTTCGTCAACAAGATGGATCGTGAGAATGCCAACTACGACGCGGTCCTCGACGGCCTGAAGGCCAAGTTCGGGCCAAAGATCGCCCCGGTCTACCTGCCGATCGGCTCCGCCGAGTCATTCCGCGGCTATATCGACGTGATCGAGCAGCATGCCAACGTGTACGAGGGCGGCAAGCCGAAGGAGGTCCCCATCCCCGACGAGATGCGGGCCGGCGAGGAGGCGCGCCGCGAGGCCCTGGTGGAGGCCGCCGCCGAGGCGAGCGACGAGCTGATGACACGCTACCTCGACGGCGAGGCGATCAGCGACGCGGAGATCGAGACCGCCGTCCACAAGGGCACGCGCGAGGGCAGCGTGGTGCCGGTCTTCGTCGGCAGCGCCCTTAAGAACATCGGCGTCCGTGAGCTGGCGGCGATGATCGCCAAGCATGTGCCGTCGGCGGCAGAGGTCGGCGGGCGCCTCACCGCTGACGGCAAGCGGATCGAGCCCGATCCGGCGGCGCCGTTCGTGGCGCAGGTCTTCAAGACCACCGCGGACCCATTCGTCGGACGCCTCACCTTCTTCCGGGTCATCTCCGGCACCCTTCGCTCGCAGGGGCACCTGTGGAACGCGACGCACAAGGCCGAGGAGAGGATCGGGAACATCCTGGGCCTGCTCGGCAAGGAGCAGCTGAACCTGACGCAGGCCGGCCCGGGCGACATCGTGGCGGTCGCCAAGCTGGCGAGCACCCAGATCGGGGACACCCTGGTCCGCGATCGGGCGCAGGCGGTCAGCCTGCCGCCATTGCACTTCCCGGCGCCGAGCCTGCAGGTCAGCATCGAGCCGGAGAGCAAGGCCGACCTGGACAAGCTCGGCCAGGCCCTGTCACGCATGCTCGAGGAGGAGCCATGCGCCCGCATCCATCGCGAGGAGGGCACCGGCGAGACGATCCTGACAGCGATGGGCGACGCCCACGTCGACGTCCTGGTCGAGCGCCTGAAGCGGAAGTTCGGCGCATCGGTCAAGATCGGCAGCCCGCGGGTGCCCTACCGCGAGACCATTCGCAAGCCGGCCAGGATCGACAACCGCTTCAAGCGACAGACCGGCGGCCACGGGCAGTTCGGCCACGTGGTCATCGAGTTCGAGCCGCTCCCATCCGGTTCTGGCTTCGAGTTCGGCGACAAGATCGTCGGCGGCGTGGTCCCCAAGCAGTACATCCCCGCCGTTGAGAAGGGGCTGCGCGAGACCCTGGCCGAGGGCGTGCTTGCCGGCTATCCGGTGGTCGACCTGCGGGCACGCCTGGTGGACGGCAGCTACCACACCGTCGACAGCTCCGAGATGGCGTTCAAGGTGGCCGCCAGCCAGGCGCTCAAGCGCGCCTTCCCGGAGGCCGATCCGACCCTCCTGGAGCCGATCCTCGAGGTGGAGGTGGTGGTCCCCGACGCCTACATGGGAGACGTGATGGGCCAGATCACCGCCAAGCGCGGCCACGTGCTGGGAATGGACTCATCGGACGGCATGCAGCGCCTCCGGGCGCAGGTGCCACAGGCAGAGATGTTTCACTACGCGACCGAGCTGCGCAGCATCACCCAGGGGCGCGGCCGCTTCAGCTGGAAGCTCGACCACTATGCGGAGGTGCCCTCAACCCTTGCCGGCAAGGTGATCGCGGAGCACCAGGCCAAGGTTGCCGCCGGGGAGAAGCACTGACCGAGGCGTGACCTTCTGACGCACGGTCGCGCCGGACGGTGGGGCCGCGGATTCGAGGGATGTGACGCGGGTGTATCCGAGGCTGTACCTGACCGCGGGGGGCTCCATCCTCCTGCTGGTGGGGACCGTGGGCTACCTGAACGTCTTCACCGAGTCAGGATCCCCCACCTTCTGGCTGGATGGCGGGGAGAACTTCGCGCATACCTTCGCAGGAATCGTGGCGCTTGCGGCGGTGTTCGTGCCGGGGCTGAACAGGGCCCTGGCTCCCCACTACCGCGCTCTCGTCGGCCTCATCGGCGCGATCGCGCTCTTCTTCGCCGCCTACGGTTACTTCGCGCCCGCCGGCTCGAGCTCGCAGCTGAATACGTTCGGCGTGGCAAACCTGGAGAACCCGGCCGAAACCCTTTTGCACCTGGTCATCGGTGGTGCGGCCATCGCGTCGGCGTTCATGAAATCGAGCGAGGAGCGTTAGGGAACCTTCTCGACCACCGCCAGGCTGCGCTTTCCGCGACGCAGGATCAGCCAGCGCCCGTGCTGGAGATCAGCGTCGTCCGGTACGAGGTCGGGGTCGGCGACGCGACGGTTGTTCAGGTAGGCGCCGCCCTCGGCCACGATCCGCCGCGCCACAGTCCGGCTCTCGGCCAGGCCGCTGACGACAAGCAGCTCGCCAAGGGTAGGCATCGGCCCCGCCACCTCTGCGCGCGGCAGCTCGGCCGCGGCGGCTGCCAGCGTCTCGGCGTCCAGGTCGGCCAGCTGGCTCCGCCCGAACAGTGCCGCGCTCGCGGCGATGGCCTGGGCGGTCGCGTCGGACCCGTGCACCAGTGTGGTCAGCTCACCGGCCAGCGCCTGCTGTGCGGAGCGCGCCTCCGGATGCTGCCCCGTCTCTGCCTCCAGCCTCTCGATCTCCTGCCGGGTGCGGAAGCTGAACACCCTCAGCAGCGCGCCGATATCGGCGTCGTCGGAGTTCAGGAAGTACTGGTAGAAGGCGTACGGGCTGCTGAGCCCTGCATCGAGCCAGAGCGTGCCGCCGGCAGTCTTTCCGTATTTCGTGCCGTCGGCCTTGGTAATCAGCGGTGTTGCCAGCGCGTGCACCGCCTCACCGGTCACGCGACGGATGAGGTCGACCCCGGCGGTCAGGTTGCCCCATTGGTCACTGCCTCCGGTCTGCAGCCGGCAGCCATACCGGCGGTGCAGCTCGAGGTAGTCGAAGGCCTGCAGCACCTGGTAGCTGAATTCGGTGAAGCTGATGCCCGGTCCCTCGAGCCTGGCGCGGACCGACTCCTTGTCGAGCATGCGGTTGACGCTGAAGTGCTTGCCGACGTCGCGCAGCAGGTCGAGCGCCGAGACCTGGGCTGTCCATTCGAGGTTGTTCACGATGCGCGCGGCATGCGGACCGGAGAAGACCAGGTAGCGCTCCACCTGCGCCCGAATCCGATCGACCCAGTCGGCAACCACCGGAGCCTCGTTGAGGCTGCGCTCCACCGACCTCCCGCTCGGGTCGCCGATCAGGCCGGTGGCCCCCCCGACCACCGCGATCGGGTCATGTCCGGCGAGCTGCAGGCGCCGCATGGTGACCAGCTGCACGAGATTGCCGAAGTGCAGGCTCGGCGCGGTCGGGTCGAAGCCGCAATAGAAGGTGAGCGGCCCGGCGTCGAGTGCAGCGCCGAGCGCATCGGCGTCCGTGCTGTGCGCGACGAGGCCTCGCCAGGCGAGTTCCTCGAGAATCTGGGCGGCCATGGGCGGTTGAGTATAGAGGCCGATTCCTCCCGGCCAGGCGACCGCGTGGCCCTCCGGGAGGCGCGATCAGCCCTTCGCCGGGGCTCGTGCTACAGTCTGGAACTCCATGTATGGACGCCCCCCACGGCGCGCCCGTGACCGTTACGCGCGCAGGCCGACGCCTCGCCTCCCCCGCTCGACCGCACGCCCAGGGTTCGCGCCGCTGCCGGCCCTGATCCTGGGCGCCTTCGCGGCGCTGGGCGTCGCCCTGTTCATCGGCACGATGGGCGTCTTCGCCTCGTACGCCGCTGGCTTGCCCGACCCGTCGCAGCTCGAGACGTTCCAACTCGCCGAGGGCTCGCGCGTCATCTCCGCCGACGGCGTCGAGCTGGCCACCTTCGCCGCCGAGCAGCGCCACGTCATCCCCTTCGCCGACATCCCGCAGGTGATGGTCGATGCGCAGGTGGCGGCCGAGGACCGGACCTTCTGGACCAACCCGTGCATCGACTTCCGCGGCATCGTGCGCGCCGCCCTCCAGAACTTCTCCGCCTCCGAGACGGTCTCGGGTGCCTCGACCATCTGCCAGCAGCTGGTGCGAATCCGCCTCTTCGATGCCGACCTGCTGGCGAACCCGCAGCGACGCTGGGAACGCAAGATCAAGGAGGCGATCCTGGCGCTGCGAGTCGGTGATCACTACCCGGGCCAGGAGGGCAAGCAGAAGCTGCTGGAGATGTACCTCAACCAGGTCTACTACGGCAACAACGCGTATGGCATCTGGGCGGCGGCCAGCCTGTACTTCGGCAAGGACATCACCTCGCCGGCCGTCGGCGACCAGCTGACGATCGGCGAGGCGGCGCTGCTGGCCGGGCTGGTGCGCGCTCCGTCCGCCCTCGACCCGACGCAGGTGGCGGTCCCCACCCTCGATGCCCTGGGCCACACGATCCTGGTGGTCCCGCCCGATGCGCGCGCCATCGTTGTGCAGCGTCGCGTTTTGGACGGCATGGTCGCCACCGGCGCCATCACCCAGCCGCAGCGCGATGAGGCGGCTGCCCAGCAGATCGTCGTGGCGCCGCCCAAGGACCGCCAGTACAAGGCACCCCATTTCGTGTACGCCGTCCGACGCGCGGCAGCCGACCTGCTCGGCAGCGAGGACCTGCTCGATCGCGGTGGCCTGGTGATCACCACCACCCTGAACTACAGCGGCTACCAGGTGAGTGCCGAGAAATGGGCCGGCGTGGCCTACGACCTCGACCGCCTGACCAATGACGAGCTGGTCGCCAAGTACGGCGCGCCGGCGCTCAAATGGATCAAGCAGCTGCAGAAACGCAACATCAACAACGACGCGCTGGTGACCCTCAACTATCGGACCGGCGCGGTGCTCGCCTACGTCGGCTCGGCCAACTACTACGGGGAGGCGACCTCGGCCCATCAGCCGGCCTACGACGTGGTCGGGCAGGCCTACCGGCAGTCCGGGTCCGCCTTCAAGCCGATCACCTATGCCACCGGATTCGAGCGCGGGGTGATCACGCCGGCGACCATGCTGATGGACGTGCAGGGCGTCATCGCCGAGGGCTACACGGTTCCCAACGCCAGCGGCAATGAGCGCGGACCGGTACGGATCCGAGATGCGCTCAAGTACTCGTGGAACATCCCGGTCACCAAGGCGCAGCAGCTGATCGGCACCCAGAACGTGGTCGACATGGCCGAGCAGCTCGGCTTGAAGTGGGATCCGAAGCAGGCGAACGATGTTGCCGTGCCGTCGCTGACGCTGGGCACCATCGGGGTCCACATGCTCGACCTGGCAGGCGCCTATGGTGCGCTGGCCAACGGGGGGGTGCTGGCCGAGCCGTTCCTGATCACGAAGATCACCGACCGCGACGGAAACGTCATCTACGACCATTCCACCGATGCGCCGCAGCCCCAGCGCGTGCTCGGCGAGGACGCCGCCTACCTGGTCACCAACATCCTGGCCGACAACACCAACCCGGCCACCAACGTGATCTGGGGCAAGCGCTTCCAGCTGCTGACCGATGCCGGCCGCCGGCCGGCCACCCTCAAGACCGGAACCACCAACGACTTCCGCGACCTGCAGGCCTTTGGCTACCTGGCCCCCGATCCCGACCCGACGGTCGACGCCGGAGCCATCGTCACCGGGGTCTGGGTTGGAAACAGCGACTTCTCCGCCATCAAGGATGTCTTCGCAGCCGACGGCCCAACGTTCATCTGGCATGACTACATGGCCGAGGTGACCGCCGCCAACCAGTTGCCGCTGCGCGACTTCCCGCGGCCCGCCGACATCGTCGAGGTGCAGGTCGATGCGCTGACCGGCATGCTGCCGGGCGAGTTCACCACCCAGACGGTCAAGGAGGTGTTCGCCGCCGCGCATCAGCCGACCCAGCAGGACACGCTGCATCGAAAGCTGGTCGTGGAAGCGGTGACTGGCAAAATCTGGCAGGCGGGCTGCGGCGACCCGGCACTGGCTGTGCCCGATCCTGCCGCGACGCCTCAGCCCGGAGCCACCCCCGGACCACCCGTCCCGGACGAGAAGGTGTACCTCGACCTGGTTGGCTACGAGGCGGGCCACCCCACCTGGGAACAGGCCAACCTGGCCTGGATCGATCGCTACCGGGGCAAGGAGGCCAGCCTGAAGCGTTCGCCGGCGCCGAGCCTTGACGCTCCGCTGGCGCCGACCCAGACCTGCACGCCGGGGGAGGTTCCGACGTCGACCCCGTCACCGAGCCCGTCGCCGACCCCGCTCCCCACCCCGACGGCGCTGCCGACCGACACGCCGATCCCGTCGCCGACCCCGAGCCCCATTCCCTAGAGCTCGGCGACGGTGGCGCCGTCGCCACCCTCCTCGCGCCGCCCCGGTCGCGTCGAGCGGACCCGGGGATGCTGGGCCAGGAACTCACGAATGGCGCGGCGCAACGCCCCGGTGCCGGCCCCGTGGACGATCACCGCCTCGTCCAGGCCGGCGAGCAGCGCCTCGTCGAGATAGGCGCCAAGCTGCTCGATGGCGGCTTCGACCCGCTCCCCGCGCAGGTCCAGGCGCGGGGCGATGCGACTGGCGGCCAGGCGCCGCAGCTCGACCATCTCCTCGTCACGCGGCGCGGGTCCGGTGATCGGCTCGTCGACGATCTCGATGTCGTCGCCCGGAAGGACGAGCCTGGCGCCCTCGGTCTCGAGGGTCACGCGGCCGGTCCGCCCGCTGACCTCCACGATGCGGCCGGCGCTGCCAAGGGTGCGGCTGCGCCCCCACAGGCCCACGCGGGGCTGCTGCGTCTCGCCGGCCTGCGTGCCCGGGGTGGCCACCGCACTGCCCTCGATCGCGGCCCGGGCTCGGGAGGCCCTGCCGGCCAGGTCGTCGAAGGCCTTCTGGGCAGGGCTGCCGGCGCTTCGCGCCCCACGCACGTTGCGCTGGCGGGTCAGCTCGCGCCGCACTCCCTCGACCTCGCGCTCCGCGAGGGCCAGCAGCTCGTCGGCGGCGCGCCGTGCTTCGGCCAGCATCTGGGCCGCCTCGCCGCGTGCGCGTGTGATGCCACTGCGCGCCCGCTCCCGATCCGCCTCCGCCGCCTGGCGTTCGCCCCGCGCGCGTTCCAGCTCCTCGGTCCGCTCCGTCTCGGCGCGGCCGATGGCGGCCAGCGTCTCCTCCATGCTGACGTGCTCCGCCGCCAGCCGCGAGCGGGCATCGGCCAGGATGTCGGCCGGGAGGCCCAGCCGCTGGGCGATGGCAAAGGCCTGCGACTTGCCGGGCAGGCCGATCTCCAGCCGATAGGTGGGACGCAGCGTCGCCACGTCGAACGCGACCGACGCGTTTGTCACCAGCGCGTGCTCCTGGGCGAAGGCCTTCAGCTCGGCGTAGTGGGTGGTGGCCGCCACCGTGGCTCCCGCGGCCAGCAGCCGCTCCACGATCGCCATCGCCAGGGCCGATCCCTCGGTTGGGTCGGTGCCGGCGCCAATCTCGTCGAGGAGGACCAGCGTCCCCGGCCCAGCGGCTGCGACGAAGCGGACCACGTTGCGCAGGTGGCTCGAGAAGGTCGAGAGCGACTGGGCGATGCTCTGCTCATCGCCGATATCGGCCATCACGCGGCTGAAGACCGGCAGCCGCGCACCCTCTGCGGCCGGCACGCGCAGGCCGGCCTGGTGCATCAGCGCCAGCAGGCCAAGCGTCTTGAGCGACACCGTCTTGCCACCGGTATTCGGCCCGGTCACGATCAGGGCCCGATAGCCGAATCGCTCGCCGATGCGCAGGTCGATCGGCACCGCGCCCGCCCCGAGCAGCGGATGGCGGGCCGAGAGCAGCTCGGCGGCATCCTGGGCAAGCTGGGGGCGGACCGCATCGAGCTGCATCCCGAGCCTCGCGCGGGCCATCCACAGGTCGGCGCGAGCCAGCGCCGCGAGCGACGCCAGCAGCGCTTCGGCGCGGCCCTCGATCTCGCGGGACAGCTCGTCGAGGATTCGCTCCTCCTCGCGGGCGGCGTCGAGTGACGCCTGCGTCCAGGTGTTGTTCAGCTCGACCACGGTGAGCGGCTCGACGAAGAGGGTTGCGCCCGACGCGCTCTGGTCGTGGACGATCCCCTTCAGCTTTCCCCTGGCCTCGGCCCGGATCGGGATCACGTAGCGTCCGGCCCGCATGGTGACGATCGCCTCGCCGATCACCCCGGCCAGCGCGGTGGCGCGCAGCATGGTGTTCAGCCGCTCGCGCACTCGATCCTGGGCGGTGCGCAGCCGTCGGCGGATGGCGGCCAGCTCGGGCGACGCGGAATCCAGGATCTCGCCGGCCTCGTCCACGGTCCGCCCGATGCGAGCGTGCAGCTGGGGCGCGTCGTCCAGCTCGCCGCGCACCGACCCCAGGTGCGGCCCGCGCCACTCGCTCAGCCGCGCGGCGAAGAGGCCGGTGGCATGCAGCGTCCCCGCGATCTCGAGCAGGTCCGAGGGAGCCAGCCGGCCGCCGCGTCGGGCCCGCTCCAGCGCCTGCCGCACATCGCGCGCACCGCCGATCGTCGCCTGCGATTGCTCGGCCAGCAGGCGCGTGGCCTCATCGGTCTGATCGTGGAGGAGCCCCACGTGCACGTCGTCGGCGAGCGGCGCGGTCGCCTCCGCCAGCTCGTGCGACGGCGCGAAGGCGGTCAGTGCGGCGAGCTGCTCGACGATCGCAGCGAACTCCAGCGCGCGCAGCGTGCTCGCGTCCGCCGCGGCTCCCGGCACCGGGTCGTCGTCGCGAGCGGGCCGTGTCATCCCTTGATCACGAAGCGCAGTGGACGGGCCGCCCACTCGCCGGCGTATGTCACCCCGATGCGGGGCGTCCGCTTCAACTTCGCTGGGGCCGCGGCGCCAACCAGCCGGATCGGTCCGGCCAGCAGATCGGCCCCGTTCAAGCGTCGATCGATGCCGAAGGCGGAGGCCAGGTTGCCGGGGCCGGCCGCCAGACGGGCGCCGGGGACCGAGCCGCGCCGCACCCGAGCCAGCTCCTCCCCCTCGACGATCTCGGCGCAGCGCAGCAGGACCGCCTCCGGCTTATCCCCAGGGCCGCAGACCACGTTGGCGCAGTGGTGGATCCCGTACACGAAGTAGACGTAGAGATGGCCCGCCGGGCCGAACATGACCGCGTTGCGGGGAGTCCTGCCGCGCGCCGAGTGAGCCGCCAGGTCCTCGGGGCCGAGGTAGGCCTCCACCTCGACGATCCGCCCGGTGATGCGACCGTCGGGCGTGTCGTGGATGAGCAGCGCGCCGAGCAGATCGGGCGCCAGGTCAGCCGCCGAGCGGTCGAACCAGGCCCGGTCCTCGATCAACGGCACGCGCTCCGTCACATCGGGGCCGGCATCGGCCACCGCGGCCGCCGCGATCACGGCAGGGACAGGAACTCGGCGATCTCGGATGGCACGAACGGTCGAGCCAGCTGCCCGAAGGTCGGAATCAGCGTGGTGCGGAAGAAGTCCACCAGCACCGACTGATTCAGCGCGTTGTAGATCGATGTCAGCGGGCCGGCTGCGTTGATCGCGGCATCGGGTGCCGACTTGAAGAAGGTGTCCATCACGACCAGCGTCATGACCAGCGAGAGGGCGGCGAAGAGGAGGCCGAGCACCGCCCCGCCGAGCTCATCCAGCTGCTTGGCGATCGGCAGTCGGGTGCCCCGCCAGAAGACGCGCACGATGAACCAGCCGACGATCGTCAATCCCACGAAGAGCACCAGGAAGATGAGCTGCAGCCGCAGCTCCGGGGTGAAGGCATCCCAGAAGCCGAGCACTTCGTTGAACGGCCCGCGCAGCTGCCCGGCAATGATGAAGGCGGCGATCACGACCAGCACGTTCAGCGCGTAGCGGATCATGCCTTGCGTGAAGCCGGCGAAGACGCCGGCGGCCAGGCTGGCCACGATGAACAGGTCGATCGGCCCGAGCTTCTGCAGGAACTCCATGCATGCCTCCCTCGCGCGGCTTCAGCCGTGTCCCGTCGGCCGACCGGAAGCGTAGCAGCCCAGCCCAGGCGGTGGAAGGCGTCAGCGGATCTGGGCGCCGAGGTGGTGCTTCAGCGCGCCGCGGATGCGGTTGAGGGCGCGCTCCACGCCGCGCTCGTCACCGGCCGCCTCCGGTTGGAAGCGGAGCGCGATCGCGTACGAGACCTTGCCCTCACCGACCTGCGGGCCGCGGTACTCGTCGAACAGGCGCGACGCGATGAGGAGCGGGCCGGCGTTGCTGCGCAGGACCCGCAGCAGCTCCCCGACCGGCGTGGCGCCGTCCACCACCACTGCCAGGTCACGGTCGAGCGGCTGCGCAGCGGGGACCGGCGTCGCCCGCGCGATCGGCGGGACAAGCGCGAGAAGCTGCGGCACGTTGATGACGGCGATCACCGGTCGGCCGGGGAGGTCCCACGCAGCGGCGACTCGCGGATCGACCTCTCCGAGGTTGCCGTAGGCATGGCCACTGGCATCCACCATCCGCGCCGCACGTCCCGGGTGCAGGTAGGGATGGCGCTGCTCGCTGGTCTCGGCCCGGAAGGCCGGGCTCGGCGCGCCCAGGGCTGCGTGGGTCGCCTCCACCATCGCCTTGATGTCAGCCACATCCGCCTCGCGCGGCTCCTGCCCCGGCGCACGCGGCGCGCGCGGTCCAAGCAGGGCGATGCCGACGTGCCAGGCCTCGTACCGCCCCGTCCCGGCCGTCTCGGCCCATGTCGGCCCCCGGGCGCTGTCCGTCCAGTAGGTCTTGCCCACCTCGAAGATCCACGCATCGGTTCGGCGCTGGCGCACGTTCTCGGCCAGTGAGGCAAGCATCGAGGCAGCCATGTTGGGCCGCAGGATGCTGTGCGCTTCGGCCAGCGGATTCGCGAGCCGAATCAGCGTCGGGTCGGCGGGGTCGTGGCCTGTGCGCCGCAGGTCATGCGGCCCGACCAGGGCATGGGTCAGCACCTCGTCCAGGCCAAGCCCGGCCAGCACCCGCCGCAGCTTGTGCCTCGGCTCGCTCGGGTCGGGGCGGAACGGAGGCAGCACCGGCTGCGGCAGCCGCCCCGGGATCTGGCCGTAGCCGTGGCTGCGCGCGATCTCCTCGGCGACGTCCTCCGGCGCAACCACGTCCAGGCGGTGCTCAGGCACCCGCACTTCGATGCGCCCCTCGTCGGACGGCGCCACCTCGAACCCGAGGGGCGCCAGCAGCTCCGCGATGCGCGAGCCGTCCAGGGACAGCCCGAGCAGGCGCTCCATTCGCGCAATCTCGACGGCCACGACGCGCCGGGGTCGCGGCTGTGGGTCGTTGTCAACGATGCCGGCCGCAACGCGAGCACCGGTGATCTCCGCCATCAGGTGCGCGGCGCGGTCGGCTGCGACACGGGGCAGGTGGTGCCCGATCCCCTTCTCGTGACGCAGGCTCGCCTCGGAGCGCAGGCCCAGGCGGCGCGCGGTGTTGCGGATGGTCGGTCCGTGGAAGATCGCTGACTCGAGGATGACGCGCGTCGTGCTCTCCCGCACCTCGGTGCTCGCGCCGCCCATGATTCCCGCCAGCCCGATCGCCCGCTGCTCGTCGGCGATGACCACCATCCGCGAGTCGAGCGTGCGCAGCTCGTGGTCGATCGTTTCCAACTGCTCGCCATCGCGACCGCGCCGCACCACGATCCTGCCGTTCGGCACAGCGTCGGCGTCGTACGCGTGCATCGGCTGACCGAGCTCATGCATGACGTAGTTCGTGACGTCCACCACCGCGCTGATCGGCCGCATCCCGGCGGCCAGCAGGCGACGCTGCATCCAGGTCGGCGACGGGCCGTTGCGAACCCCCTCGAACGAGCGCGCCGCGAAGCGCGGGCAGGCGTCGGCGTCCTCGATCGCCACGCTGATCCGTTCCCCCACCGGCAGGCGTTCATCCTCGCTGACCGATGTCTCCGGCATCCGGACCGATGAGCCCGCCAGGGCGGCCACCTCGCGCGCGAGGCCGACCATCGAGAGGGCGTCTCCGCGGTTCGGCTTGACGTCGACGTCGAGCACGACCTCGCCCAGGATCGCGCTCAGATCGGCACCGAGCGGCAGGTCGTCGCCACTGCCCAGGATATGGATCCCCTCGGCGTCCTCGCCGAGCCCGAGCTCAATCGCCGAGCAGAGCATCCCCTGCGATTCAACGCCACGGATCTTGCTGCGCTCGATGCGGCGCCCCCCGGCCAGCACCGAGCCGACCAGCGCCACCGGCACGAGCTGTCCGACCGAGATGTTGTCGGCCCCGCACACGATCTGCAGTGGCGCCCCGGCTCCGATGTCCACGCTGGTGAGCCACAGCTTGTCAGCGTTCGGGTGACGCTCGATGGCCATGAGTCGGCCGACCACCACATCGGTCCAGTCGGCGCCCGAGACCTCGATGGCGCTCACCTCCAACCCGCGCAGGGTCAGCTCCTCGGCGAGCGCCCGCGGGGAGAGATCGAAGTCAACGTACTCGCGCAGCCAGGCGATCGGCGCACGCATGGACCTAGCGCCCCGCCGCGAACTGTTCGAGGAAGCGCAGGTCGGCGCTCATCAGCAGGCGCAGGTCCGGGATGCCGTGGCGCAGCAGGGTGATGCGGTCGAGCCCCATGCCGAACGCGTAGCCCTGGAACTCGTCAGGGTCGATGCCGCCGGCGCGAAGCACGGTGGGGTGGACCATGCCGGCGCCCAGGATCGTCATCCAGCCCGATCTCCCGCAGGCCGAGCAGCCGCCGCCACCGCAGACCAGGCAGCTCACGTCGAAGGCGACGCTCGGCTCGGTGAAGGGGTAGTAGCCCGGACGGAAGCGGGTCTTGGTCGCGTCACCGTACAGTGCTCGGGCGAACTCCTCGAGCATCCCCTTCAGATCAGCCAGGCTCGTATCGCGGTCGACGACCAGCCCCTCGACCTGGAAGAACTCGAAGCCGTGTGAGGCATCGACCGCCTCGTACCGAAAGCACCGCCCGGGGGTGATGACGCGGATCGGCGGCCGCAGCGCCAGCATGGCGCGGATCTGGACCGGGCTGGTGTGGGTGCGCATGATCGTGCCGTCGGCGGCCGGCCGCGGTGGATTGGTGCCGGGCTCGGCCACGTACAGCGTGTCCCACAGGTCGCGCGATGGGTGGTCCGGCGGGATGTTGAGCGCCTCGAAGTTCATCGCGTCGGTCTCGATCTCGGGTCCCTCGAAGATCTCGAAGCCGAAGGCGTGGAAGATCTCGCGCAGGTCGCGCTCAACGGTGAGCAGGGGATGCAGGTGACCGACCCGGGAGGGGCGACCCGGCGCGCTCATGTCGATCGTCTCGGCCGTCAGCGGCATCCCCATCCCTCCCTGGGCGAGGGTCGCCTGGCGGGCGCGGATGGACTCTTCGAGCGTGTGACGCACGGCGTTCGCGAGCTTGCCGGCCGCCGGTCGCTCGGCGGCCTCGAGCGTCCCAAGGCCACGAAGCAGGAGCGTCAGCCGACCCGAACGGCCGAAGAGCGAGGCCCGCAGCAGCTCAACGGCCTGCGCGTCGTCGGCCGCGGCCAGCTCGACGAGGGCGTCGGTCTGAAGCTGCTCCAGGCTGTGGGTGAGGTCGGTCATCGGTGCACCCGGCATCATCGGGGAAAACAAATGACCCCGCTCCGATCTTTCGGAGCAGGGCCGTTGGGGCCGGTGTCACGAGGACGCCGGCTAGCCGCTCAACGAGGCCTTGGCCATCTCGACCATCTTGCCGAACGCACCCGCGTCGCGGACGGCCAGGTCGGCCAGCATCTTGCGATCAACCTCGATCCCGGCCGACTTCAGGCCGGCGATGAAGCGGCCGTAGGGCACGCCGTGCTGGCGGGAGGCGGCGTTGATCCGCTCGATCCAGAGGCGCCGCATGTCGCGCTTGCGGTCGCGCCGGTCGCGGTAGGCGTACACCAGGGCGTGAAAGAGCGCCTCGCGGGCCGGCCGAACGAGCTTCGAGCGCGTGCCGCGGCGGCCCTCGGCCTGGGCGAGAAGCCGCTTGTGCCGCTTGTGCGCGGCGACGCCGCGCTTGATTCGGGCCATGCTTTGAGCCTCTAGGTGTAGGGCAGCAGCCGCGTCAGCTGCTTGTCGTGGACGGGATCAACGCCGGTCTTGCCCGCGTAGCGGCGCTTGCGGCTGCTCGACTTGATCTCCAGGTGGTGGCCGCTGCCCGCCTTGGGGCGCACCCACTTGCCGGAGCCGGTCTTCTTATACCGCTTGGCCGTTCCCTTGTGGCTCTTCATCTTCGGCATGTGGGGTCTGCTCCGTTGGCTCCGGCTCGACCGTGAGCCCCTTGGCGGCGAGCACGTCGCCGATTGTTTCGCCGTTGATGGCCAATGGAGCGCCGGCTCCATCGGTCCCTTCGGCCCGCTCCGTCTTCTTCTCGGCCCGCTTCTCCGGCGGGGCCATGACGATGAACATGTTGCGGCCCTCGAGGAGCGGCGGCCGTTCCACCACGCCATGCTCCGTGAGCATCTCCGCCGCCCGGTCGAGCAGGTCACGCCCCAGGTTGGCGTGGCTCATCTCGCGTCCCCGAAACTGCACGGTGACCTTCACCCGGTCCCCATCGTCCAGGAACTCCCCCGCCCGTCGCGTCTTGGTCCGCAGGTCATTGACGTCAATCTTGACCCGCAGACGGATCTCCTTGAAGGTCTGCGACTTCTGCTTCCGCTTCGCTTCGCGTTCGCGCTTCTGAAGCTCGTACTTGTACTGCCCGTAGTCAAGGATTCGGCAGACCGGCGGGACGGCTGCCGGAGCGACCTCGACCAGGTCGAGGCCCTTCTCCTGTGCCAGTCCCAATGCCTGCAAGGTCGGCAGAACGCCGAGCTGTTGTCCCTCATCGTCGATGACCCGCACCTCGCGGACACGGATCATGTCGTTGATTCGGAGATCCTTGGCTATGAGTGCTGCCGCTCCTTCAACAAATGAGCCACCGTCCGATCCGGACGCGTGGCCCACACCGATGCGCAAACGCCGGCCGACTATACACCGCGGCCCTCCGGCGGGTCAACGCGCCGCCCTCACGCTGGGTAGTGGTAGAAGACGGCCACCTGGCGGCCATCGGGGTCGGTGACCCGAAAGGAGCGGGTTCCCTCCCATCGGTCGCCGGACGGCGGCCCGAGCAGGGCGAAGCCGCGCTGGGCCAGCTCCTGGGCCCAGGCGTCCACCTCGGCGGCGGTATCGACCCGGAAGCCGATCTGCATCCCCTCGCGGGCAGGGTGCTCCGCCCGGCGGAAGCTGAGCTCGAAGCCGCCCAGCTCCAGGTCAACGCCCCCTTCCTCCGACGCGCGGCGCCGAAAGCCGAAGGCCGATTCGTAGAACTCGGCGGCACGACCGGGATCAGGCGAGTGCAGGGCCAGCTGGCCGACCCCGCGCATCTTCCTCAGGAGGCGGCCTCCTCCGGAGCGTAGGGCCACAGCTCCCGCGCGGCGACCCGACGAGTCATGTCGGCGATGAAGTCGGCGAGCGGCACGCCCTGCGATGACTCGCCGGTGCGCAGCCGCGGGCTGACTGCACCTGCCTCCTGGTCCCGGTCCCCCAGCACGAGCATCACCGGCACCTTCTGCTCCTGGGCATCGCGCAGCTTGGCCTGCATCCGCTCGGAGCGATCGTCGACCTCGGCTCGCAGGCCGGCGGCGACGAGTGCCGCGCGAACCTGGCCGGCGTACTCGTTGTGCCGGTCCGCGATCGGGATGACCATGACCTGCACCGGCGCCAGCCAGGCCGGGAAGGCGCCGGCGTAGTGCTCGGTGATCACCCCGATGAACCGCTCGAAGCTTCCATAGATGGCGTAATGGACGACCACCGGGCGCTCAAAGCCGCCGTCGGCGGCCCGGTATTCGAGGTCGAAGCGCTGCGGCAGCTGGTAGTCGAGCTGCACGGTCGCCATCTGCCACTCCCGCCCGAGGGCATCGGCGATGAAGATGTCGATCTTGGGCGCATAGAAGGCGGCGCCCCCCGGATCCAGCTCGTACGTCAGCCCGCCAGCGGCCAGGGCGTCCTTCAGACGGCCCTCAGCGCGCTCCCAGAACTCGTCCGAGCCGAGCCGCTTCTCCGGCCGCGTGGCGAGCTTGAATGTCGGCGTGAATCCGAACGGCGCGTACTGCCTCTGCACCAGCGAGAGGGCCAGCCGCAGCTCATCGTCGACCTGGTCATCGCGGCAGATGACGTGGCTGTCGTCCTGCGTGAGCTGGCGCACCCGGAACATGCCGGCCAGGGCGCCCGTCCGCTCGCGGCGGAAGAGCCACGAGTAGTCGGCGAGGCGCATCGGCAGGTCGCGGTAGGAGCGCAGCTGGGTCTTGTAGATGAGCATCGACTCCGGGCAGTTCATCGGCTTCAGGCCCGAGATGTGATCCGAGTCGTCCAGCACGAACATGTTGTCCTGGTAGTGGGCCCAGTGGCCGGAGGTCTCCCACAGCTCCTTGCGGACCACGCCCGGGGTCCGCACCTCCACGAACCCGCCGTCCCGCCGCACCTGGAGCGACCACTCCTCCAGCGCGCGCCAGAGTGCCATGCCGCGCGGGTGCCAGAAGGGGGCGGCGGGCGACTCGGGGTGGAAGCTGAACAGGTCCAGGTCGCGGCCGAGCTTGCGATGGTCGCGCTTCTTCGCCTCCTCGACCCGCCACAGGTACTGCTCCAGCTCCGCCTGCGTCTCCCACACCGTGCCGTAGATGCGCTGGAGCATCGGCCGCTTCTCGTCGCCGCGCCAGTAGGCACCGGCCGAGCTGAGCAGCTTGAACGGGCCGATCCGCCCGGTCGTCTCGACATGCGGCCCGCGGCACAGGTCGCTGAAGCTGCCGTGCCGGTAGAAGCTGATGACCCTGGCCTGCTCATCGGACAGGTCGCGAATGATCTCGGCCTTGTACTCCTGGCCCGCCGCTGACTCCTGGGCGACCGCCTCGTCGCGCCCGATCTCGCTCCGCTCGAAGGGCAGATCGGCCGCCACCTGCTCCCGCATGCGGCCTTCGATCATCTCCAGGTCGGCGGGGGTCAGCGCCCGCGGCAGGTCAAAGTCGTAGTAGAAGCCGTCGCGGATGGCCGGACCGATCCCCAGCTTGGCCCCCGGGAACAGCTCAAGCACGGCCGCCGCCATCACGTGGGCGGTCGAGTGGCGCATCGTGTCGAGTCGATCGTGGGCGCCAGCGTCGAGCAGCTCGGTGGCGGCCGATCGGACCTCGTCGCCGTCGATTGCCAACCGTCCTCCTCCTTTGCGCAGCCGTCCGCGGCGCGAAGCGAAGGGTACCGCATCGGTTCCTGGACCCGACCGGATGACCGACGGCGCCGGTCACCGCGAACGCGGTCGATCAGGCTGCGTGCTCCTGCCTTCGCCCGGCAGACGCCTGGGCCAGCGCGGCCAGGTCAATCGTCGATGCGGTGGCCTCGGGCAGTGGGTATCCCAGCAGATAGCCCTGGCCGGCATGGAATCCGAGCGAGCGCACCACCTGAAGCTGCTCCGCCGTCTCGATTCCCTCGGCGACCAGCAGCGCATGGGTCGTGTCGGTCAAGTCTCGCAGGGCACGCAGCACGGCCAGCGCCGAATCGTGCAGCACGCCGCCCTGGACCAGCGACAGGTCGATCTTGACGATGTCGAACTGGACCTGGACGAGCAGGCGCAGCCCGGCGTTGCCGGCACCCACGTCATCGGCGGCGATCCGCATGCCGGCAGCGCGGCAGGCGTTCAGGTTCGACACGAGCCGGTCGAGGTCGGCGATCGATTCGCGCTCGGTCAGCTCCACCACCACCCGCTCCGGCGGAATGCCGTGCGGCTCCAGGCGGACGAGCAGGTCGCTGACCCGGAACTGCTCCGTCTCCAGCGTGCGGGGCGAGATGTTCAGGCTCAGGTACTGGCTGGCATCCTGGAGGTGGGCGTTGGCCACCACCACCTCGACGCAGGCCATGTCGAGCTCGACGGTGCGCTCGGTCGCTTCGGCCGCGACGAAGAGGCTCTCGGCCCCGCTGAAGCCGGAGTTCTCCCGGGGCCGAACCAGCCCCTCGAAGCCGATCGGTTCGCCCGTGGCGAGGTCGAAGATCGGCTGGTAGACCGCTGACAGGGTCTTCTTCTTCGCGATCTTGGCGACCGCAGCGGCCAGTTGCACAGTCGAGCGGGTGTCATCGGCCGCCCCGTGCCGCGATGGGTCGAAGACCTGCACGTCGGTGCGGCCGTGCCGCTTGGACCAGTACAGGGCCGCATCGGCCTGGCGATAGAGGCGCGAACGATCGCCGCTCAGCTCCGGAAAGGTGGAGATGCCGGCAGAGAATGAGAACTGGGGCATCCCCGGTCGGGTCGCCGCTCCTCCAAGCGACTGTGCCAGCAACCTGCGCACGAGCACGCTGGCTGCGTCGGCGTCGGCGTGCGGCAGCAGGATGGCGAACTCGTCCCCGCCAATCCGGAAGCCGCGGTCGCCGCTGCGGATGGTCGTCGAGATGAGCCGCCCCATCGATGCCAGGAGCCCATCCCCGCCGGCGTGCCCGAGCTCATCGTTGACGCTCTTCAGATCGTCCAGGTCGACAAGCGCCAGGGCCAGCGAGTAGCTGTGCCGGCGCGCTGTGTCGATCTGGCGGGCGAGCTCCTCCTGGAATGCGCGGTGGTTGCCCAGGCCGGTGAGCGGGTCCAGCAGGGCGTCGAGCCGTGCCCTGTTATAGAGCTCCATCAGCCGATCGGTGGAGTCGGCCATCTGCTCGACCGGGTCGAGGGTCCGACGAGCGAGGAGCGCGAGCCCGGCCGGCACCACGGCGGCAAGCGCCACCAGCAACAGGAAGGCATCCGGATGCATCGCGCCGTCGCCGCTGGCCGCGGTCTGCCACAGCACCGCGAAACCCATCACGATGGCCATCGACACCGCCGCGAACATGACAAGGTGCAGGCGCACCCGATTCAGGACGGACCCACCGTCCGGGCTGGGTGGCGCCTCAACCGCATCGAGGACAGTCGAGAGATGTCCTGCTGCCACGCGTGATGTGTACCGCGCGGCCCGGCCGCTGAACAGGCACCGAAAGTACCGTGCTCGACCGACCGGCGCCCGTACCCAGCGCAATCGCGCGCCCAGCCGACCGGGCTCGGCAGGACTCCGGAGTACTACTAGCGGATCGACGCCAGCCTCGCCCGCTCCTAGCCTGCTCGCGGGCGCACGCACGTTTTCCGCACGCGAGGTCAGGCTCATCAAAGGCCGACTGCTCTTGATCCTGGCGTTGAACCTGGCAGTGCTCGGCATGCCAGTTGTCGCGCATGCGGCAACGTGCGACTCTTCGTGGTGGCGCCCGCGCCCCACGCTGACCAACGGAGCGGTTGCGCCCGGATCCGGCACGACAGCCACGACCTTCACGTTTTCCGTCACCTACCAGGACACGTCTGGGTGCGCCCCCAATAACGTTGACGTGACCGTAAACGGCGTCGGCACCTTCGGCATGACCGGCAGCGGGACTGACTACGCGGTCGCGGTGTCGTTCAACGCAGGCGTGACGCTCCCGGCCGGTACCTACGACTACTCGTTCGCTGCCAGCAGCGGTTCCGGAGCTGGCCTCAAGTCACGGACCACGACGAATGTCACGCCCGCCCAGGTCCAGGTCAGCGCGCCGACCCCGTCACCCACTCCGCTGCCGACGATTCAACCAACGCCCGTGCCCACCCCGAAGCCAACGCCGAAGCCGACGCCGAAGCCAACGCCGAAGCCGACGGCGAAGCCAACGGCCGCGGTCACGCCCATCGCCACCCCAACCGCCTTGCCGACGGTGGGGGCAACGCCGAGCAGCTCATCGGGCACCGGGTCGCCGCTTCCGACTGACTCCCTGGCGCCATTAGGCACCGCGGGGTTGGCCACTTCAACGCCCGTCCCAGTGGTTGCGGCGCCCGGCACGCCGGGGGGCGGCGATACGAGCGACTCTGCCTCCGGCCCGGTGAGGACCCTGG
>JBGQCU010000019.1:0-26122 GCA_041495495.1 Candidatus Limnocylindria bacterium | reverse complement strand
GTTCCCGGCTTGGGTCGGCGTGGCCACGTCGATCAAGCTCGTGCCCCTGGCCTTCGCCCTGGTCTGGGCCGGCCGGCGGCGATGGGCCAAGACGGGCGTCGCCGCGGGCGTGGCGACGCTCCTGTTCGCGCCGATCCTCCTCTTCGATCTGGCCAATTACCCCACCGACCCAGGAACCGGCCTTCTGTCGCTGTACAGCGTGTCACCGATCCTGTGGGGCGCCGTGGCGGTGGCGTCCCTGGCGGCCACGATCTGGCTGGCGGTGCGGGGCTCTCGCTACGCCTGGGTGGCGGCCGCGCTCCTCATGTTCCTCGGACCGCCGCGCGTCGTCCTCTCCTACCTGGCCTTCCTGGTGCCAGCATGCCTGCTGGCGATGCCAGAGCGCTCACCGTCGTCATCGCGCCTCGCGTCGTCTGGCACGGCCCCCACCAGCAGCCACGTCAGGTCATAGATGAGCAGCCGCGGCAGCGCGGCCAACGTGGCGAAAGAGGCGGCGAGCGGTCCGTAGCTCGTCCGGGCCGCGCCCACCGCCGCAACTGACGCCAGCAGCCCAACCACCATCCACGGGGCCGTGCCCGCCCACCACAGCAGTGACATCGACTCGGCGACCACCCTTGGATAGGCGTCGAGGTCATAGAGAACGGCTGGAGCCCAGAGCGCGGCGGTGATCGCTATTGCCGCGAGGAAGCGTCCCCACTCGCGCCTCCCCAGGTACAGGAGCGCGAAGGCGATCGGCGCTACCTTCAGGGAGCCCGCCAGTCCGATCCAGACCGGCCCGCTGCGTCGGTGAACGCCGATGACGAGGCTTGCAACCAGCAGTGGGTGCACGTTGCCGGTGGTTGCGGTGCGCAGCAGCAGGCCGCCCAGGACCCCCGCCAGGCAGACCGCCGCCGGCGAGTGCCGCCGCAGCAGCGGCCAGACCGCGACGCCGGTGGCCGCGACCAGGGAGGCGCTCCACGCTACCTGCACGGCGAGCTTCGGGAGGTAGGTGAGCGGGACCCACGCCCAGGCAAACCAGGGTGCGTAGCGGTAGGGTTCGGCAACGTGCAGTCCCGAGACCGGGTAGAGATCGGCGCCGTGGCGCAGCCGGAGCGCGGCATTCCAGTACACGTCGGCATCCTCCAGCTGCCAGCTGCCGATGTTGGTCAGGAATATCGCCACCCCCATCCCGATGCAGATCGCCATCGCAATTGCCGGCGCCCAGCCGACCGATGGCCGCCACGTCAGCCGCCGCGCCAGCGAAGTCACGATCGGTCTTCCGTGCCGCGCTCGGGGATCACACCGACCAGCAGGTAGGTCACGTCGTAGACGAAGAGTCGCGGCACGGCGAGCACCACCATGGTGGATGCGGCCAGCCAGCCGTATCGGCCGCGCGCCAGCCAGAGCGTGACGAGCGCGCCCGCACCCACGATGAGCGCCCACAGCACCGGCACCGCCACGAGCGAGGCCGCCTGGCCAGCCTCCACGGGGTAGTTCTGCAGGCCGAGCAGGACCGCCGGGGCCCACAGCAGACCCGTCAACGCAACGGTCACACCCAGTCGCCACCACTCCCTGCGCCCGGCATACACGGCAGCAAGCAGGATCGGGAAGATCTTCAGCGAGGCCGCCAGCGCGATCCACAGCGGCCCGCTGCGCCGCTCAACGCCATGGACCAGCCAGGCGATCATGAGGGCGTGGACGTTGCCGACCGCCGAGATGCCGACCAGGATCGGCAGGAAGAGGGCGACGAGGAGCCAGGCGCGGGCTCGCAGCAGCGGCACGAGCGCAAGCCCGCTCGCCGCCAGCAGGATCCCCGACCAGAGCGCGCCCGCCAGCTGCACGGGCACGAAGGTGAAGGGCACGGCCAGCCATGCGAACCACGGGGCGTATCGGTACACGGAGGGGTCATCGACATTGGCCAGCACCGGGTACAGCGGCGCACCGTCGCGCAGGCGCAGGCCGGCGTTCCAGTAGGCCCCGGCATCCGACAGGGTCCAGTGCAGGGCCGCCTGGTAGAGGTTGAAGAGGCCGATCCCGATGATCACCGCCAGCGCCGCGGTGCGGGCCAGGCGGCGCCATGACAGCCCCATCGGGCTCACTTCAGGTACGGGCCGGGATGAAGCGTCCGCGCCATCGGGCGAGTGTCGCACGCACCCAATCGGCATGTCGCACCCGATCGACCACCCAGTAGGCGGCCAGCGCGTAGGCGATCCCGCCGATGGCATCCACCACGTAGTGATGTGCCAGGTACACGATGGCGAAGATGACCACGGCACCCCAGCCGAGCATCAGCCAGGCGCCGCGCGGCCACGCCTGGCGGAGGAAGAGGTAGGCCAGGATCGGGTAGGCGGCGTGCAGGGACGGGAAGGCCGCCACCGGATTGCCGTTCAGGTTCTGGTAGGCCCAGCTGAGCGTTCCCAGGTGCAGCGCGCGGGTCACCTCCAGCGAGATGTCATGGACCGGGAGCGCCTCGCCGTACAGCCCGGCAAAGCGCGGCGGAGCTACCGGCAGCAGGACCGCCGTCGCGAACTGGGCGAACGAGAGGAGCATCAGCGCCATCACGTAGGGGTAATAGAGGTGGCGCCGGAAGATCCACAGCAGGAACGCCGCGAGAAGCGGCAGGAGGAAGTGGGCGAGGTAGACCAGGGTCATGGCAACGTCCAGCACGCTCACCTGCCCCGGCACGTACAGCGCCTTCTGCAGCTGCACCGATGGGACCGTCCCGAAGCTGATGAAGCGCTCGACGGCGATGACGCTGTCTGACTGTACCCGGCCACCGATGTCATCGGCTAGGGAGCGCATCGCCTGCCAGGCCAGGAAGATGAGCAGGAATGGCGCCCAGTCCCGGACGAAGGCCCTGCCGCGTCCCAGCATGACCGCGATCACGCTGGCAAAGACGACGAATACCTCGGCCGACAGCGTCGCCCGGCGCAGCACCATCAGCGCAACGATGAAGAGCAGGTAGGCGATCAGCACGACCGTCGTGAAGCGGTTCAACGACTTGCCGTGCGGGGCGTGATCGGGGGCCAGGACCTTCTCGCTCACCACGGCCGCCTCGTTGCCAGAGGTGGGTCTTGCGCCCGCGCACCCCAGGCGGGCGCGCCTGCGCCGCCCACCAGCGCGTTGTTGCTCACGGTGCCGGACCATAGGCAGACCGATGCATCCGGTCAACAGTACGACCGGGGCAGTCCGGTCGCATGAGGGCTACGGGGCAAGCCGGTACACGGTCCGGCCATCAACCTCTGTCGCGAATTGATACCGAGCGGCGACGAATGCGCGGAACGGCGCCAGGAGATCCAGGGTGCGGCCAGTCGGATCCCCGGCCGATGGCGTGCGGAACGGCCCGCGGGACGCCGGGTAATCCTGCGGCGCCACCGCGTCCACGATCACCTGTGGCGGTTCGCGTTCCAGCTCCGCGACCCAGGCCGCCACCTGGCCGGCGCTCGAGTAGCCCGGCGTGATGAGTGCGACCCAGTGGACGTACCTCGTCGCCGGAGTTCGCTCCGCGGCCAGGTAGACCGCCGCTCCGGATCCCCACACCAGGATCCGATCGCCGGGGCTCGAGTTGGCTGCGGCGATCTCGCCGAGGGCATGCTGAAGCGGTCCGTCGTGGTGCCGGATCGCATCGGCGCTGGCCACGAACCCCCAGGTCAGGGTGAAGGCCAGGGAGGCCGTGAGCAGCCATCGGGCCCGCCAGTCCCGACGGAGCCGCGCCGCCGCCGGGCCCGCCAGGATCGCCAGGGGGACGACGATCGCCGCGAGGTAATGCTCATAGGTTCGCCCCTGGTAGGCAAGCAGGGCTGCGCCGAGTGCCAGCCATAGCAGAGCGGCGCGATCCAGCACGGGCCACTCACGCCAGCCTCGCACCACCACCAGCATGACCAGCGGCAGGGGTGCAACAAATATGCCCACTACCCGCGGAAGCTGGTTGCTCGACAGGGCGGCCGCGTACGCGCGGTTGTAGGTGACGATCTGATCCCAGGCCGCTGCCGCCGCCCCGGCCGCCGCCAGCCAGGCGGCCAGGGGCACCAGCACGACCGCGCCACCAAAGCCGACCAGCAGCTGGATGCGCCAGCGACGACCCGCCAGGCACAGGATGGCGGGTACGACCGGCAGCAGGAGCAGCGAGGTCGCGACCGCCGCGGCTGACAGCAGACCGGCCGCGATCCATCGGCTGCGGGCGGCTGACAGCAGGGCGCCGGCTGCCAGCCCGGCGGCGAAGGTCTCCGTCATGCCGCCGCCAACGGAGACCGGAAAGACGCCGAGCGTCAGGACGGCGAGCGCGGCGATGATCGTCGCAGCGGATCCACCATGCCGATCCGCGAGAAGTCGATACACCATCCAGCCGGTAGCCGCCACCACCGCGACGGAGGCCAGCCAGATCGCGGGCCACAGCGGTATGGGCAGGCTGCCGAGCCCCGCGTCGATGACGTAGATCCCAGGCGGCTTTTGGTCCCAGACATCCAGGTAGGGGGCGCCCCCGGTGAGGAGGCGCTGTCCGAACAGGGCGAAGACCGCGGCATCGCCTGAGATGCCCAGAACCAGGCCCGGATAGAGCTGCACGGCGGCGAGCAGCGCGAGTAAGGCGCCCACCAACGCACCGTTGCGCAGTCCGACCGCGCCCGGCAGCGGGCGGCGGAAAGTGTCGACGTCCACGGAAGGGCTAGGGTAGCCGCATCGTGCCGGCCAAGACGCAGCTGCCCCGTCGTCTTCTCCCCCTCTTCGCCGTCGTCGTGATGGGCGTGGCGCTCCTTGTCACTCCCCACCTCGGCGCCGAGCGCCCGTACCGTTCCCCCGGACCGCTCCCCACCTTCCCGCCCGGCGCCAGCGTGCTCCTGGCGGTCGGGGATGTCGGCACCTGCCATGACCGCAACGACGAGGCGGTCGCCGCCCTGGCGACTCGCCTCCCGGGAAGCATCGCGCTGCTGGGTGACATCGTCTACCCGGACGGTGGGCTGGCCGACTATCAGCAATGCTTCGACCCCGCATGGGGGCCGCTGCGCCCGCGCATCCACCCGGCGCAGGGCAATCACGATTTCGAGTCGGCCGGCGCGTCCGGCTACTACGACTACTTTGGGGCGGCGGCGGGAACTCCCGGCGAGGGGTGGTACAGCTACGACCTCGGCAGCTGGCACGTCATCGTCCTCAATTCCGATTGCGCGAGTGTCGGGGGTTGTGGGGACGGGTCACCGCAGCTTGCCTGGCTGGACGCCGACCTGCGGGCGCACCCCGCTGCCTGCACCCTGGCGTACTGGCACCACCCGCGGTACTCGTCGGGTCAGCATGGGGACGAGCCTCGCACAGAGCCGCTCTGGCAAGCCCTGGCGGCTGCCGGCGCCGATCTCGTGCTTTCCGGGCACGATCACGACTACGAGCGACTCGCCCCGGTGGATGGCATCCGATCGTTCGTGGTTGGGACAGGCGGCCACAGCCTGGTCCCGTTCGCGCGTCCTCCGGATCCGGAGACCGAATTGCGTTCCGACGACAGCTACGGGCTGCTTGCAGTCGAGCTGCTCGACGGAGCCTACCGCTGGCAGTTCGTACCGATCCCGGGCGACGAGCTGAATGACGAAGGCACGGCAGCATGTCGCTGACCCGCTTTGACGAACAGAGTGGCCGCACCTAGCATCCGCCCGTGAGAGCCTCGATCCCCGCCTCGGCCCCGGACCATGAGGGCGCCATCGCATCGGCGCCGTACCGGCGCAGCCGGCGCATCCATCGGTCACGAAGCCATCCACGCCCCCGCGTCCTCCAGCTCCTCGCCACCGGCGGGACCGGTGGGGCCCAGGAGAGCTACTCGGGCCTCCTTCTGCGCCTGGACCGATCCGCCTTCGAGGTCCGCGCGCTCTCCCTCTCGCGAGGGTCGGCCGTGCAGCGGCTCCGCAGGCTTGGCCTTGAGGTGGAGGTCATCGACGAGGCCGATGACGAGGCAGCCATCCGCGAGCTGGCCGCCTATCTCCGACGCGAGGAGATCGACCTGCTGCACGCGCACATGTACCGCGCCGAGGTGATCGGGGCGCGCGCGGCGCTGGCCGCCGGCACGCCGGTCGTGATGGCGACGGTTCACTCGTCGCGCGTCCGCTCGCCGATGGACATCGCCACGCTCGCCGCGCTGACGCCGGTCATGGACCGCCTGATCGTGCCGTCGGCGTCGATCGCCGCCAAGGTGCGCGGCGAGGGGCGCGGGGGCGCGGCGTTCAGCATCGTGCCGAACGGCGTCGACCTGGCCCGCTTCGATCTGCCGGCCACCGTCTGCGCCCTCCGCCGCGAATTCGGCATTCCCGGCGGCGCGCCGCTGCTCGGCGTGGTCGCCCGCCTCGAGCCGGAGAAGGGGCACCGATACCTTGTCGACGCGATGCCGGCCATCGTGCGCGGGGCTCCCGAGACGTGGCTGGTGATCGTCGGCGAGGGCTCACTCGATTGGGAGCTGCGCGCCCAGGCCGCCGCCCTCCCGCCGCCCGCGCGCGATCGGATCGTCTTCACCGGCCGTCGCGAGGACGTGGCCGCCATCACCGGCGAGCTCGACGTGGCCGTCCTCCCCTCCCTGCGCGAGGCGCAGGGGATCTCGATCCTCGAGGCAATGGCGCGCCGGCGCCCCGTCGTCGCCTCTGCGGTCGGCGGGATCCCCGAGGTCCTGACCGATGGCCTTGACGGCCTCCTCGTCCCGCCCGCCGACCCGGCCGCGCTGGCCGAGGCCTGCATCCGGCTCGCCTGCTCGCCCGCCCTCCGTCACCAGCTCGGCGGGGCTGGCCGCGCTACCGTCGAGGCCCGGTTCAGCCTCGACGCCATGGTGCGCCGCATCGAGGAAATGTACGACGAGGAGTTGGTTCGTGCCGGCGCGCTGCCTCTCCGGCGTGCGTCCGGCAGCGCCCCGGCAACCGCACAACCGGTCGGCCGGGCCACCCTGGAGGTCCCGCCGCTCTAATCCTCGGCCTCACCGCGCCTGCGGCCATGGCCAGCCGGCCTACTCCCCGAATCCGTACTCCCCGATGAGTGGCACGAAGACGACCGGGTCCCGTTGGGCGCTGACCAGCTCTGAGCCCCGACGCTCCACCACGGTGAGCTCCTGGTGCACCCGCGACCCGACCGGCATCACCAGCTTCCCGCCCTCGAGCGCGAGCTGCTCGAGCAGCGGCTGCGGGACCGATGGGCCGGCCGCGGTCACGATCACCGCGTCGTACGGCGCGCCGGCCGGCCAGCCGCGAGTCCCGTCGCCGACTACCAGCTGCACGCCGTCATAGCCCGCGTCTGCGAGGCAGCGGCCCGCGTGCTCCGACAGCTCCGCGTGCCGCTCGACGCTCACCACGGATGCCCCCAGCTCGGCCAGGATGGCGGCCTGGTAGCCGCTCCCCGTCCCGATCTCCAGCACCCGCGCCCCGCGCCAACCGGCCGGAGGCCGGGCGGCATCGGTCATCAGGGCCACGATGTACGGCTGGGAGATGGTCTGCCCGGCAGGGAGCGGCAGAGCCTCATCGGCATAGGCGTACTCGGAGTCGACGAACAGATGTCGCGGCACCACGCCGAAGGCGCGCAGCAGCTCGGGATCGGTCAGGCCGCGGGAGGCAATCTGCTCGCGGACCATGCGCGCCCGCGCAAGATCCATCGGCTCAGGCTCATCGCTCGGACGACGTCGGAGGTGGAGCCAGTCCATCCGCGCCTCGTCGACGCGGAGCCCGCGTCAGGCCTGGGCGGGAGCGGCTGCCCGGTTGCGGGTCCGCCCGTTGCCGGCCTTCTCGGTTGGAGCCTCCGGCTCATCCTCGGGTGCCGGACCGGAATCGAAGGCGCCCAGGGTGGCAGCATCGAGGAGATCGTTGAGGAGCCGATCGGCCCGCGCGCGGACCAGCCGGCGCGTCTCACGACCGGAGCGAGGCGCGAGCAGCACGCCGACCGCAAGCCCCATGAAGAAGAAGCGGATCGCGATGCGAACGCGGCTGAACATGGACAACAAGCCTCGTGAGGTTCGAACAATCGAGGTGCCAAGGATATCACCGATAGGTCAGAACCCTGTTTTGCTCCCAACTATGCGGGCTCATCGAACGCGGTCTCCGCAAGCTCGCCGACCAGCTTCTTAGGGACTCGTTGCCACCACCAAGCTCCCATTCGACGCGCTCCAAACATTGGCCTGGGGCTCTCTTGCGTCGCCTCGGAGAAATCGGTATCGATCGAGCGGATATCCGCGGCGAGAGCGGCACCCAACTCCGGAGACACCGCGCTCAGGATGAACTCGATGTGATCCCGAACGCTCAGCTCGTTCGTGTACTCATACACGTTCCCCTCGTACCCAGACGCGACAGTCCGTGCGAGGTCTGCCCATTCGCGGACGCATCGCCCCCAGCTGTGTGCCTGTTTGTCCCGCATCCGCAGCTGGTCCAGAGCCGCGGTCAATTCGCCGTGACGCTGTTGCTTGATCCGATCTCTCGACGTCATCTGGATGCGGCCGTCGCTGTCGCCTAGGGAGTCGGCGACGGACTTTGTGGAACTGATGGCGACGCCGAGCCAGAAGCGCTTGGCGAGGTCGACGCTGAGGCGCTCACCGAGGTAGACGCCGCCTCCGATCCCGATGCGCCCGCCGACCCGGACGCAGACGCCGACCCGCTCGGGGCTGGCGTGGTGATCGTCGTGGGGAGGGGCGTCGGCGAGGGGAAGAGCGAGCTCGGCACGTTCACCAGCGCGAGCGCGAACATCAGCACGAAGATGACGATCACGACCGCCACCCAGATGCGCGCCAGGCGGTCGCTCCGAGGCGGCAGGGCGCCGCGGTATCCCGGAGCCGACGCCTCCCCGCCGCGGTCGGGCGCAGGGCGCCGCTGATCGGTCATGCCTCTCCCATCACGATGACCGCCGGTCCGGCGGCCGGGCGAAGGGTAGCAACTTCTATCGGGCCCCGCGCATGGCCGGCACCAGCAGCCCGCCGAACCCGGCCACGGCGATCAGCCCGCCGCCGAGCATCAGCACCTCCGCGGCCCCCAGCACCCCGGCCAGGTAGCCCGCGGCTCCCATCGAGATCGCCATCGCCCCGAAGGTGAGCGCCTGCCGGCTCGAGACGACCCGTCCGAAGAGCCGCTGCGGGGTCCGCTCCTGGAAGAGGGTGATGGTCGGCACCAGGTAGAGCATGTTCGCCACGCCGATTGCGAAGAAGAGCGCAATGGCCACGTACGGATTCGTCGTCAACCCCGCGGCCACCATGGAGGCTCCCAGGCCGATGAAGCCGACGATCGTCATCGGTCCCTTGGGCGCATTCGGAGCAAGCCAGCCAATCGCAACGCCCCCGACGACGCTGCCCAGCCCCAGCGAGGCCATCAGCCAGCCGTAGTTCTCCGGGAAGGGCAGGAAGGCCTGGTCGAGCACCCCCTTGGCGTAGATCAGGCTGCACACGATCTCGGCCCCGAAGGCGAGCTGCGCCACGGTGCTAACCACCGTGTTCGCCAGCAGCTCGGCCTGGTGGGTCAGGAAGCGCCAGCCCTCGGCCATCTCGCGCAGGATGGCGCGCACGCTGAACCGCTCGGCGTTCAGCTCCTGGCGCGGCACGGCCATGCCCCAGATCAGGACGGCGCTGATCACGTAGGTCGCCGAATCGAGCACGAATGCGGCGCCGATGAGCCCGGCCAGCGACGCCACGATGGTCGCCGCCACCGGGTAGCCGAGCAGGTCGGCGAGCGTCTCGTTGACGCTCGAGGCGGAGTTGGCGGTGACCAGCCGTGCCTCGTCCACGATGAGCGGCACGACCGCCGTCTTGGCCGGACGGAAGAGGAGCCCCACCGTGGCGACCGCCAGGGCGACCACATACACGAGGCCGATGTGGACGTTGATGACCACCGGCACCAGGAGCACCAGCCCCGCCCTCACGAGGTCGCAGACGATCATGGTACGGCGGCGATCCCATCGGTCCACCAGGGCGCCGGCCAGCGGGCCTAGGAAGACGTTTGGCACGGCGGTGGCGGCGAACACGATCCCAACGTCGAGTGGCGTGGCGCGCTGGAGGACCAGAACGCCAATTGCAACCTGGTGCACCCGGTCGCCGAAGAAGCTGATGAGCTGCCCCACCCAGAGCAAACTGAAGTTGCGGTTGCGCACGAGAGCCAGGTAGGGGGACTGCGGGCGTTCCCCCGGGATCGCGATCGCACCCGCTTCCGCGATCGCGACAGCCAGGGCGGGGGTGCTGCCGATCGCCTGCGCCTGCCCGCCGGGGAAGGCAGACGCGTTCGCGAACGGGTCGCCCGGCCGCAGGCCCAGGGTGAAGGCGGCGCGGGTCGGCGCCTCGGAGCGCGTCATGGAGTAGACGATCGCCCAGAAGATGCCGACCGCCAGCAGCGTGTCGCCGATGCTTACCACGTCCCGGATGACCGGGATCGGGATTGGCAGCACGTCGCCGAAGATGCCCCCGCGGCTGACGAACTCCGCCACGCTCCCGGCGTTGAGAAGGAAGTGGAACGGGTCATTGACGAGGGAGGCGGGGGTGAAGCCGGCCGCGGTGAAGGCCGCGGACCAGATCGGCATCTGGCCTCCGTTGAGCACCACGGCCAGGGTGTTCAGCCCGATCCCGACCGCCGCCACCTGGAGCCCCGGCACTCGCCAGTTGCCCCACAGCCAGACAAAGATGAGCCCGTAGGCGGCGATGAAGGCGGCGCCCAGCGGCAGGTCGACGCCGGGCTCGGCCTGGCGCACCAGCCCCGCGCCGAAGCGCAGCGCCAGCGCCAGCCCCAGGATCCAGATCCAGCGCAGCCGCAGGTCGGCGAGGCGGGGGAGCCCTCCGCCAGCCAGCGCGCCGGCGATCAGGGCCAGCGCGATGACGCTAAGAAACATCGTCAGAGGCGAGCAGTGGCCTCGACGGTGGGGTCCCTCCCTCGGCTGTGTCCGACTCCTGCGGCCGGCCGGCATGCAGCATCGTCGGCAGCTCGTCCGGGCGCTCCGGCCTGCGGTCCAGGATCTCGCGGTCCAGGCCGATCAGGATCGGCACGATCTCCGGGTCGAACTGGATGCCGGAGTACTTCTTCAGCTCACCGATGGCGATCTCGTGGCTAAGCGCCTTCTTGCGGTACGGGCGCGCGGAGGTCATCGCCTCGTAGGCGTCGGCCACGCCCAGGATGCGGGCGCCGCGCGGGATGTCGAGCGCCTCCACGCCATCGGGATAGCCGGACCCGTTGAACCACTCGTGATGCGTCTTGATCAGCGGGGCCTCGTTGGTGAGCTGCCGCGCCGGCGCTACGATCTCCGCCCCGATGGTCGGGTGCTGGTTCATGAGGATCCGCTCCTCGCGATCGAGCGGCCCCTCCTTGAGCAGGATGTCGTCGCGGATCCCGATCTTGCCAACGTCATGCAGCAGCCCGGCCCACTTCACGATCTCGATCTCCGCCTCCGGCAGGTTCATGACCCGGCACATGGCCTCCGCGATGCGGCTCACCCGGTTGGAGTGGCCTCGCGTGTACCGATCCCGTGCGTCGACCGCGTTAGCCAGGGCACCGATCGTCTGCTCGAACAGCTCCCGGGTCTCGACGTAACGGTGATACGCAAGCCTCGTTGTGAAAAGGGGGACGACGAATAGGGCAGTCGCCCACCATCCAACACCGTGGGGGAGCGTGAAGATTTGCGCCATCAGCCATCCAAGCGGTACAAGTCCGATGAGATTGGGTGCAATCGCACCGATGTCCTTCGTCCAAACCGTGCGCGCGGGAACGCCGGTACGGAGACTGATAGCCATGACCGCAAGTCCACCACTCAGTAGGTAGTAGACAGCCCCGGCCCCGAGGAGACCAACAAAGGCGATCAGTGCGCCTGCGGCGTCGTTTGAATCGCCCGCAGCGCGTAGTGCTACCTCGAAGAACACCCCGGCGGCGACGGCCGACACCAGGAGTGCAGCATGATTGAATAGAGTCCCGTACCAGGGAACTGTGCCGCGAATCTCCCGTCCTTCGGTGGTGCCGAAAACAGCAACGATGCCAGCGGCCGCCGGCCCCCCGAGGACAACGCTCGCGATGATGGGCGCGAAGCTGACGGAGGCAAAAGTGCCTTGCGGGAGGCGAACCGGCAAAGCACTAGCAACTAGGGTGAGCACGATCCAGTAGCCCATGCCCAAGGGCCCCTCGATCGTGCTTCGCGGCGGGTATAGCACCGTAGCCGCTGCGAAACTCACGCTCGCAGCGGCTACGGTTACGATGATCAGTAATCGGACACTGTTTGACACCGGACGCCATCACCCTCTTGCGAGGACGGGTCCGGAGTCTAGCATGCGCCCGACTACCAACCCTTAACGGACGCCCCTCCCGCAATTGCGAAGAGGAGTAGGGCCGTTAGCGCCGGTAGAACAGCAGCCAGAAACCTGATGACTCTGTGCATGCTGCCGCTCCCGTCGGCTACCAGCCCTTAACCGATTGTCGTGCCATCAGAAGGTGCCCTCTTCTGCAACGAATCGAACACAACCGACTATCCCGTTGGGACGGTCGGTTGCACTACAAGCTCCCCATCGCCCTAAGTGCCCACATTCAGGCGACGGATCACGGCTCCCTTGGATTCGGTTGTCGGTAGTACCTATGTACCATCCGACGGAAGGACTGTAGTCACGATGGTTGGCGCTGTCAAGCGCTATCCATACCTATTTGACTCGCTCGGTGCCAGTCAAATGAATCTCACCTGCAACGTACGGGGAGAAATCCGCCTCAGGGGACTCGCCCAGATCGTCCCGCAGCCGGGTAAGGAAGCGTCGGATCAAACGCCTTGCGGCTTCCCGCCTCCCCATGACTTGAAGGCAACGGGCCATGGCGAGATGCGCTTGCTCGTCGTAGGGGTCTAGGTCTGCGATCCGAGCAGCCGCGCGCAGACCAAGGTCAGGGTAGCTCGCAAGCCACGGTTCGTCAGTCAGCCTCATAAGAACTTGGCGGACCTCAGCATGCACGGCCATGCGAAACGAGGTTGCCCAATCCTCGTATACAAGCTCAGCGAGAAACTCGCCACCAATGAGGTCAACGAGTTCGTTGCCCAGAGCGCGCACATCTACAGCTGCACCTTTGTCAAACGCACGGGTAAGGACCCTGAAAGCCTGTAGATCAGTAGTCACTAACGAGCCGTCCAAGGCGACGGTGTCAGTTGTTGAGATCAAGTACTGCGGCGACTCCCCATCGCGATATCCAGGATCAATGACGCGCCGCAACTGATACACGCTCTGATTCAGGCTATTCACGCCATCCTCCGGTTCGGAGTTCGGCCAGAGGGTTTCGATCACTTGGTCTCTGGAAGGCGGGTTGTCGACGCGGGCGAGAAGATAGCCTAGGAGCGTCCTCTGCCTCGGGCGATGGATCGCTACTTCAGATCCGTCGGCGCTGCCACGTCGGATCCGAATGCTTCCAAAAGCCCTCACGTGGATGCGTGCTGCCGCGACCCGTATGAGTCGGGCCCTGACCTCCTCTACGTCGTGTCCACGGACTGCTCTAAGTTCTTCGATGGTCTCCGAGGATGGGTCTGTCGCTAGGGCTTCCAACAGCTTTGGCCGGACATCCCGCTTCGCCATTGGCAAGGCGGCCACGACGGCACGACGCCATGCATCTGGGTCCGCCTCAAGGAGTTCGCAAAGGGCTTCGGCGCCTGCAGCGTGGCTGACGAGGTCACCGGCAACGGCGGCGAATGGACGGAGGAAGAACCGCAGGTACCACGTTTGATTTGCAGCTACGACTCCGCTAAGGGCCGCCCCACAGACCTCGCTGCTGGTCTCTGGATCATGGTCAAGCGCCGCCAGAGCAAGGAGCGCTCGCCTTTTCACTGTCTCAAAGTGCTGCCCGTGATGATCCCATTGTTCGACGATGGCGGACGCGGCTCTGCAGGACCCATCGCACGAGTTAATCGCGTGCCTCAGCGACACAATTGCCACAGCAACTTCCGCTTCATATCGGGGATCGTCAGCTTCTTTCTCGAGATGCGCGATTAGGTCGATCGTGGCTGGCCGGGTCTGCGGCCGAGCTATGAAGCAATCGGCGAGAGCGACATAGACAGCCGTTCGATTCGATCCCAACTCGGGTAGGGCAGCCGCGATACCTTCCACGATCCCGCGTGCGTCATCCAACCTGCCCTGACGGAGGCGGACGGACGCCTGACCTAGTTGTGCCTCAGCGTTCGCCCGGCGCCAGGGCAACGTATTCGCGATCCCGCGTCCGGCTGCGCGATCGGCACGTTCCATGTCGCCGAGGGCAAGCAGGGTTTCCACGAGGTCCATGTTGTCTGCATAAGGACTACTCGGCTCAAGTTGCCAGAAGCGCGTGGCGCGTTCGAGGCTTGCTAGACTCTCGTCTAGCCTCCCGAGACTCCTGTACATCACCCCTAAGTTGTGGTGGGCGATCGCCTCGTAATGCTCCAGTCCGAGGCTGGACGCTCGTACAGCCAGGCGCCTCAGTTCAATCACTACCGCGTCAATCGACTGGGTGCGGTATGTCTTGGTTACAGCCAGATTCCCCTCGAGACGTAGTCGGAGGCTGCCGGCGGATTCCGGTACTAGCGCCATTCCTTCCCCCGCAGCAACCTCAGCCTGGGACACTGAGCCAAGCGCTTGGTGGATTGAGCTTGTCTTCAGGCAGGCGAGAGCCTCCATGCGAGGGTCGCCCTTCCTGGCGAAGTAGGTCCGTGCGCGGCCGAGGGCGGTGAGGGCGTTGTCCCAGTCGCCGCGGATGCCGCAGGCCTCGCCGTAGAGGAGCGAGAGTCGCGCGTTGTCGCGGATGGCCTTGGCGGGCAGCTGCTGCAGCCACTCATCGACTAGGCCGAGGCGGCCCTCGGAGACGACATCCTCGCCGTATCGGGCGATCAGGCGGGCCGCCTGGGGCGTCAGACCTGCCTTGAGGTAGTGGTGGATTGCCTGCGGCCATTGCTCGTGCGTCTCGAAGTACGACGCCGCGTGGATGTGGAGGCCCGTCACCTCGCCATCGGTTCGCTCGGCAATCAGGCGTCGCTCAAGGAAATCGCGGAAGAGGCCGTGGTACCGATATCGGGCCTCGGCGGCGTCAAGGCGGTTCGTGAAGAGACCACGCTGCTCGAGGTCGGAGAGGATCCCCGCCCCGTCGTGGACGCCGGCGAGACGCTCGGCCAGCTCCGCGTTGATCTGCTGCAAGATCGAGGTCGACAGCAGGAAGTTCCGCACCAGCTCCGTCTGCTGGTCGAGCACTTCTTCGGCCAGGAAGGCAAACAGGTCGCTGTCGGTGGTGGCGGTGATCGACTGGATGAAGGCCCGACGCTCCTCCGGCGTCTTGCGCTCCCGGAGCGAGACCTCGACCAGCTGGAGGCTGGCGGCCCAGCCCTCGGTGCGGCGTTCGAGCTCGAGCAGCTCGGTCGGATCGAGCGGGTCGTTGTAGATGTCGCGGAACAGCTCGTCGATCTCGCGGTCGGTGAAGCGAAGCGCATCGGTCCGGATCTCGGCATAGCCGGCGTGCGTCTTGAAGCGCGCGAACTGGAGGTGTGGCTTGGCCCGTGAAAGGAAGACGAAGCGGCAGGTTGGCGGGGCGTCTCGCAGGATCTGGTTCCACAGGCCGCGCACCTCCGTGACCGATGCCACCGCCTGCCAGTCGTCGATGATGAAGGTGCATGGCTCCTTCAGCCGCTCGTACATCTCGGCCAGCAGATAGGCCGCCACGCCGGGGCGCGACGAGCCCGGTCCCCCGAGCTGCTGGAGCATCGAGTGGGCGCGACGGCCGAACCCTGAATGCCGCTGGCTGATCGCCTCGATCAGGTAGCTGATGTGCAGCGACCAGTCCCGGTCGTTGCGATCGAGCTTGTACCAGTAGCAGGGGAAGTCGACCTCGCGTTCCCATTGCCACAGGAGCGTGGTCTTGCCATAGCCGGCGTCCGCGGCGATGACGATTGCCCGGCAATTGGCGTTGTCGCTGAGCCACTCGAGCAGGCGAGGTCGCCGCAGGGTCGGGGTCACGTAGTGCGGCGGCGTGACCTTGTTGTGGATCAGCGGGTAAACGTACTGGATGTCCGACATGGGGTCGGCCGCTCCGATTTGGGCGTGTGGACGACGGACCCCGCGGACGCGCCCCCCGCGACCCCGGCCGGTTCCGGCGAGGGTACCCCTCGACCGATTATCAGCGCATTACTGACCGATGGTCTAGAGTCGGAATTGAACTATGCGAGCCTTCATCGGCCTGGGGGGAAACCTGCCGGGCACCCGCGCGGCCTTCGGCACCACGGTAAAGGAGCTCGAGTCCATCGGGCAGGTGGTCCGGGCCTCGAGCCTGTACCGGTCCGCGGCGCGCGATCTGCTCGACCAGCCAGAATTTACCAACGCGGCGCTGGAGATGGAGACTGATCTTGAGCCGGTCGACCTCCTCTTCGCTCTCAAGCGGGTGGAGCTGACCCTGGGGCGCGACCCTCAGGGGATGCGCTTCGGGCCCCGGTTGATCGACCTCGACATCCTCGCCTTCGATGGCCGATGCGTGGCCGATGCGGAGGTGGACCTGGTCGTGCCGCATCCGCGCCTGGTCGAGCGCCGCTTCGCCCTCGAGCCGCTCGCCGAGCTGGACCCGCAGCTCCGTCCGTGGCGTGACTGCGACGACCTGCGGGTGGATGTCACCGTGGCGGACCTGCTGCCGAGCGTCGCGGAGCAGGAGGTGGCCCGGTTTGCCGGGCCGGAGTGGGCCGACTGATGCCCTAGAGGCGTACCCGCGGCGGCTGCTTCGCGTCCCACATGTGGACGGTGTCGATGAAGCGGACGACACCCCGAGAGTGGCTCATCAGCAGGGAGTGGGTGCGCGCCCCGCCGCCGAAGAAGCGCACGCCACGCAGCAGCTCGCCATCGGTTACGCCGGTTGCGGCAAAGACGACGTTCTCGCCGGGGGCAAGGTCATCGGTGAAATAGACCCGATCCACGTCGTCCACAGCCACGCCCATCTTCCGGCCGCGCTCCTTCTCCGCGTCCGAGCGCCAGGCGAACTGGGCCTGGATCTCACCGCCCAGGCACTTGATGGCTGCCGCGGTCAACACCCCCTCCGGCGCCCCGCCGGTGCCCATCACCGCGTGCACGCCGGTTCCCGAGACGGCCACCGAGATGCCGGCGGTCAGGTCGCCGTCCGAGATCAGCTTGATCCGCGCCCCCGTGGCGCGCACCTCATTGATCAGGGCCGCGTGGCGCGGGCGGTCCAGGATGACGACCGTGATGTCGAACACCGCACGACCCAGCCGCTCCGCGATGGTATTGATCGTCACGGCCGCGGGATCGTTGATCGAGACGTGGCCGGCTACCTGCGGCCCAACGACCAGCTTGCGCAGATAGGTGTCCGGCGCATGCATCAGGCCGCCTGGCTCGGCGGCGGCCAGCACCACGGTGGCATTCGGTGAACCGGTTGCGACCAGGTTGGTCCCCTCCAGCGGATCGACCGCGATATCCACCTGGAGGGCGGCATCCGGGTTGCCGACCTGCTCGCCGATGTAGAGCATCGGGGCCTCGTCGCGTTCCCCCTCGCCGATGACGATGGTGCCGCTGATCTCGGCCTCTTCCATGGCGCGGCGCATCGCCTCGACCGCGGCGTGGTCGGCGCCCATCCGATCGCCACGGCCCATCAGGCGCGCAGCTGCGATCGCGCCGGCCTCGGTTGCCGCGACCGCCTCGACGGTGATCAGCTTGTCCATCGGAGCGGATTATCAGGGGCTGGTCGCCGGAAGGCCAGAGCGGCGATTCAGGCGGTGAACTGGACGCCGACCAGGAATCCGTCGTCGGTCAGAAGCCAGAGCGTACCGCCGTGGAAGGCCATGGCCGCATACTCACCCTGGGCGCCAGCCACATGCCAGACCTCGGTTGGCGCGAACGATGACTCGTCGAGTCGCAGCACATCCGAGCCGTCCGGTGCCCAGAACGCACCGTCGCCAAACAGCCACGGCATGACGTCGGGGTAGAACCTGCGCAGGACCTCGTTCGACGCCGGGTCAATCTGGCTGATCTTGGTGAACGCGTCGGTGGCGTACGCGAAGTCGTCGCCGATCACCAGGTCCTCCACGATCACCACGTCGATGGTGGCGGCAACCGCGTTGGTCCCGGGATCCACGCGGACGACGACGCTCGAGTTGGGGACTGACGTCCACACGTCACCGAAGGCGTACTGAAGGAACTTCGGGCCACTGGGACCCACCGCTCCGACCTCGATCTTGGCGACGACCGCATTCGTGGCCGGGTCGATGCGCCAGATGGATCCGCCACGATGGTTCGATACCCAAACCGCCCCCGGCGTGACGGTGATGCCTTCGGGATTGGCGCCTACCGCGATCTCCGCCACGACCGTATTGGTCGCCGGATCGATGCGCGAGACCTTGTTCTCGTCGAAGGTCGTGACCCACACCGCGTCCTGGCCGACGACCAATGATCCGAATTCGCCGCTTCCGACCGGAATCGTCGCCACGATGGCCTTCGTCTCGAGGTTGACGCGAGCCACGCTGCCATCGGCGAACCGGATCCAGGCATCACCGTTGCCGAACGCCATCTGCAACGCGGTCGGGTGACCCTCGAGCGCGATGGAGGCGACGATGGTAGCCGCGCGCTCTGTTGGTGTCGGCCGCTCGGTCGGCACCGACGACGGAGACGGAGTTCCGCCTCCGACCGATGGCGACGCACCCCCTTGCGAGCAGGCCGCCGTCGCCACGACCAGGCTGAGCATCGCCACGAGCCAGGATGCTCGCATCACGTCGTCGCCTTCAGACTAGTGCTTGAAGTGGCGGCGACCGGTGAAGACCATCGCCATATGATGCCGGTCGGCCACCTCGATAGCCATCTCGTCGCGGATGCTGCCGCCCGGCTGGATGATGGCCGTCACCCCCGCCTGCGCCGCGATCTGGATCCCATCGGGGAAGGGGAAGTAGGCGTCGGAGGCCATGACCGACAGCGGCGCGCGCTCGCCCGCCTTGCGCAGCGCCACCTCGACCGATACGACACGGCTCGGCTGACCGGCGCCCATCCCGATCAGCGCGTGGCGCTTGGCCAGCACAATGGCGTTGCTCTTCACGTGCCGCACCGCCCGCCAGGCGAAGAGCAGGTCGGTCAGCTCGTCGAGGGTGGGGCGTCGCTGGGTGACGACCTGCAGCTTGTTGCGATCCTCCTCCAGGTTGTCGAAGGTCTGCACCAGCAGGCCGCCGCCGATCCGCTTGAAATCGAAGTTGCCGATCCCCAGCTCCGGACCCTCGGCATCGGTCTGGGGCACCTCGATGATCTCGAAGCCCTTCTTGGTACGCAGGATCTCGAGCGCCTCGGGGGTGTAGCCGGGTGCCACGATCGCCTCGAAGAAGCCGGGCCGGATCGCCCGCGCGGTCGCGTCGTCGACCACCCGGTTGGCGCCGATGATCCCGCCGTAGGCCGATACCGAATCGCCCTCCAGGGCCAGCCGGAACGCCTCCGCCAGGTCGACCACCGATGCCAGGCCGCACGGGTTGCCGTGCTTGACGATGCATACCGTGGGCGTCTTGAAGTCGCTGGCGATCTGCCAGGCGGCATCGAGGTCGAGCAGGTTGTTGAAGGAGAGGTCCTTGCCGGCGATCTGCCGCGCACGGCTGATGGAGGTGCGCCGCTGGGCGGGATCGGCGTAGAAGGCGCCCAGCTGGTGCGGGTTCTCGCCATATCGCAGGTCGGCCTTCTTCTCGACGACCAGGGTCAGCCGGCTGGGGAAGAGGGTCCCGGCCTGGGTGTTCAGGTACGACGCAATCTGGGCGTCGTACGCGGCGGTCAGCGCGAACGCTTCTGCGGCCAGCTTTTGGCGCGTCTCGGGGCTCACCGTGCCATGCGTGCGGATGTCGCGCAGGACCGAGGCGTACTGGGTCGGGTCGGAGACCGCGGCGACGCCGGGGAAGTTCTTGGCCGCAGCTCGCAGCAGGGCCACCCCGCCGATGTCGATCTTCTCGAGCGCCTGGTCGAGGCTCGTGCCGGTTTGGGTCACGGTCTGTCCGAACGGGTAGAGGTTGACCACGACCATGTCGAGCTGCTCGATGCCGTGCTCGGCGAGCTGGGCGAGGTGGTCCGGCTGGTCGCGTCGCGCCAGGAGCCCGGCGAAGATCTTGGGGTGGAGGGTCTTGACGCGGCCGCCGAGGATCTCCGGGGCGTCGGTCAGATCGGCGACCGCCTTGACGGCGACGCCCGCCTTGGCCAGGTGGGCCCGCGTGCCGTCGGTCGCGTAGCAATCGACGCCGGCCTCGGTCAGGCCCTTCGCCAGCTCGACGATCCCTTCACGGTCCGAGACGGAGAGGATTGCGCGCAACGGGCGACCTCGAAACTGGACGTTGCGTGGTGGTTATCTGCGTCGTGCGAGGCGCCTGGGCACGCGTCCGCCTCGGTCAGGTCAGTATAGCCGGGGGCCGTGCTAGACTCCGCGGCCGATGGGCAAGCTGTTCGACCCGTTCACCCCCCTCAACTTCGGCGATCTGTTCACGTTGATGTGGGTCGGGGCGTTCGTGATCCTGATCGGCGCGGTCGTTGTCTACAACGCGGCGCAGCGCATGTATGCCCGCTACCCGGCCATCCTCTCGCTCCACGAGTGGATCTTCTGGGCGATCCTCGTCACCTGGGGCCTGGTGCCGCTGCTGGTCGTGATCCACGTCCCGCTGGCGCTGCTTCTGCTGATCGTGGTGCCGGGGATGGTGGTCGCGTCGTACGCCGCCTTCGTGAAGTTCCCGCCGATCATCGAGGCAGCCAACGTCGACATCCGCCGCCGCCGCTTCGTGCCCCCTCCTCGTCGTGAGGTGCGGGAGCGCCCCAGGCCGACCCCCGCGGGCCGCCGCCGCCGCCACCGCTGAGAATGGGCCGTTTGGCACTGGTGGGGTGCCGTACGGTCTGAGATAGTTCACCTCGACCCGGAGAGGTCGGACGTCGAAAGACCTGTGAGAGAACTCGAAAGAGGGAAGAGCGCAGGAAAGACGACGAAGGATCTCTTCGGGTCGTCTTGTCGTCGCTGATCAGCTCTTGGGCTTCGTGGCGCGAACGATTGCCGACTGCATGCCCTCAGCGACCAGGTGAGTCGAGGTGACGGAGACATCGGCCAGGCCGACCTCACGCAGGCCCGATGCGAACTCGGAGAACGAGAGCGCCCCGGCGATGCAGCCCACGTAATTGCCGCGCTCCGCCCGCTCCTCCCCGGTCAGCGCGTCCTCGGCCACGATATCGGTGATGCCGATCCGGCCGCCCGGCCGGAGCACGCGAGCAATCTCGCGGAAGACCGACGGCTTGTCCGCCGCCAGGTTGACGACGCAGTTGCTGATCACCACGTCGATGCTCTCGGCCGGCAGCGGGATCGCCTCGATCTGGCCCTTCAGGAACTCGACGTTGGTGGCGCCCGCCTCTGAGGCGTTGCGCTGGGCGAGGGTCAACATCTCATCGGTCATGTCCAGGCCGAAGGCTCGTCCCGTGGGCCCGACGCGCTTGGCCGAGAGGAGGACGTCGATCCCGCCGCCCGACCCCAGGTCGAGCACCCGCTCGCCGGGGTGCAGGTCCGCCACCGCAATCGGGTTGCCACAGCCGAGCGAAGCCATCACCGCCGCGCTCGGCAGCTCGTCACGCTCGAGGGCGGAGTAGAGATCCGGCCCGATGCCCTGCTCGGTGCAGCAGGCGTCACCGCAGCAGGAGGCTGCCTCGCCGCGCTCCAGGACCTGGAGCGCGGACTGCGCGTAGTGCTCGCGCACCGTCTCGTGGATCTGTTCGGTCATCGGTCTCTCCTTGGGTTCGCTTCAGGCGCTATGCGAGCGCGACGAGGCCGGCCAGGCTGGCGCCGACCCCCGCCCAGCGGCGGGAGAAATCGGGGGCGAGGTCGTAATAGATGTAGGTGCCGCGTCGCTCCGTGGTGACCACGCCCGCCTCGCGCAGCACCTTGAGGTGGTGGCTGACGGTGGGCTGGCTGACGGTGCAGCACTCGGTGAAGTCGCAGGCGCAGACCGATCCGGGCGAGGTGGCGAGCTGGCGGAGGATCGAGAGGCGCACGGGGTCGGCAATCGCCTGGAGGAGCTCGACGTCGGGATCGGTGGACTTCACTGCCGCAGTATATAGACCGCTGTCAATATATGCTTCGGCAACGGCAGACCGACGGCCTCGGTCGGGGCGAATCGTGCGCTGTGGGGGTTGGGCCTTACTCCGTGCCGCTGCGGGGGTCGTACAGCTCGGCGGAGGCCAGTGGGTCGAAGCTGCCGCTGAAGCCGCCCGCCACCAGCACGGTGCCATCGGGCAGCAGCGTGGCCATGTGACCAAAGCGGGCCTCGATCATGCTCCCGGTGGCGGTCCAGGTCCCGCTGCCCGGGTCGAACAGCTCGGCCGAGGCCAGTAGGCCGATGACGCTGCTGCCGCTGTTGCCGCCCGCCACCAGCACCGTGCCATCGGGCAGCAGCGTGGCCGTGTTCTCGGCGCGGCCCCCGTTCATGTTCCCGGTGGCGGTCCAGGTCCCGCTGCCCGGGTCGTACAGCTCCGCCGAGGCCACTATGCCGGGGGCGCCCGATGGCAAGGTGCTGCTGCCGCCCGCCACCAGCACCCTGCCATCGGGCAGCAGCGTGGCCGTGTGGTCCGTGCGCGCCGCGTGCATGCTCCCCGTCACGGTCCATGACCCATTCCTGGGGTCGTACAGCTCGGCGGAGGCCAGGACGTCGTTGCTATTGGCGTTGCCCACCACCAGCACCGTGCCATTGCGCAATAGCGTGGCCGTGTGACCGAAGCGCACGCCGCCCATGGTCCCCGTGGCGGCCCAGGTCCCGCTGCGGGGGTCGAACAGCTCGGCGGAGGCCAATGGGTCGGGTCCGGAAACATCGCCGTCGGTGAAGATCGCCGCGCCCGCTGCCACCAGCACCCTGCCATCGGAGAGCAGCGTGGCCGTGTGACCGTAGCGGGCCTCGATCATGCTCCCGGTGGCGGTCCATGACCCGCTGCCCGGGTCGTACAACTCCGCCGAGGCCAGTAGCCCGAGGCTGCCATAACCGCCCGCCACCAGCACCTTGCCATCTAGCAGCCGCGTGGCCGTGTACTGGGAGCGGGCCTGGATCATGTTCCCGGTGGTGGTCCAGGTCCCGTTACTTGGGTTGTACACCTCGGCGGAGGCCAGCGGGCCGAGGCTGCCGTCGCCGCCCGCCACCAGCACCGTGCCATCGAGCAGCAGCGTGGCCGGGGGTTGGTTGGCGCGGACCTCGGTCATGCTCCCGGTGGCAGTCCACGTGGCAGCCGTACTCGTGTCCGGGGTCGAGGATGCCGAAGACGACTCGTTTGGCGTCGCACTGGCCGCACCGCTCGCGCTCGCCGACGCCGATGCTCCCGCGCACCCACTGACCGTCAGCACCAGCGCCGCACCGACCAGCACGCTCGTGAGCCGCTGGGTCGTCCCTCCCCGGTCAACCACGCGCGCAGGCTACTCCTTGCCTATTGGCTTGACTACGGGCAGGATCAAGTGCGGCCGTCGCCGCTTACCGGTCAACGTCAACCCAGCCGGGGCGACCCTACCTGGGGACGAACGCGCAGGAAACGACCGGGAACAGGGACACGAACGTGATGATTGCTGCAAAGAGCCCGACAAAGCCAATTGCCCCGCCGGTCGCCACCGCGCCGACAATGCGCCCCCAGCCAGTCAGACGACGAGCGACAGCTGCGGCCGCAAGCGCCCCGATGGAAGGTCCCGCGCCGATGACCAGGCCGATCGCGAGTGCTGCTGGAAGGTTGTCCGTCCAAGAGATGACCGGCGTGCAGTTGGCGTAGTCGATGGCGAGCGCCAGCAAGAGGGCCGACGCCACCGCGACGATCCCTCCGACGACGAGGGCTGCAATGGTCCGCCTGGCTGTCGGCATGCGTGACCAGACAAGTCCCGCAATGCCAGGAGCGAGCCACGAGATTGGAAGGACGAAGATCCACCCGAAAGCGGCGCGATCAAAGGGGCCGATCTGCAGGAGACGGTCGCTGATGGCCCACATTGCGTACGCCAGCGCGAGCAGGGCCAACGGAATTGCGATCGCAATGAGCAGGTCAAATGACCCGGATCGTTGTTGCTGAACCTGCATGCCGACATCATCGGCCTGCGCGTCAATCCGCCTCAGGGCACCTGCCCGCCTGGTTAGCCGGCGGCAGTCCCCGCCATCGCAGCCACCTTCTCGAAGACGAGGCTATTCTCCCGCTCGTCGATGCGCACGGTGTCCCCGGCCGTGAACTCCCCGGCCAGCAGCTGCCTGGCGAGCGGGTTCTCGATGAATCGCTGGATGGCGCGTCGCAACGGTCGGGCGCCGTACTGCGGGTCGTAGCCCTCGCGCGCGACGAAGGCGCGGGCGGCATCGGTCACCTCCAGGGAGATGCGCGATTCGCCGAGTCGTCGCTCCACTCCGTCGAGCAGCAGCCGCACGATCTTGCCGAGCTGCTCCTCGGAGAGCGGCTGGAAGACGATGATCTCGTCGATCCGGTTCAGGAACTCGGGGCGGAAGTGGTCGCGCAGCTGGAGCAGGACCCGCTCGGAGGCGGCGGCGAAGGCATCGGCCCCAGCCTCGGCGGCCTCGATCAGCGCGGTGGAGCCGATGTTGCTGGTCATGATGATGACCGTGTTCTTGAAGTCCACGGTGCGCCCCTGGGAATCGGTCAGGCGCCCGTCGTCGAGCAGCTGAAGCAGGACGTTGAACACCTCGGGGTGCGCCTTCTCGATCTCGTCGAAGAGGACGACCTGGTAGGGGCGGCGGCGGACCGCCTCGGTCAGCTGGCCCCCCTCCTCGTAGCCGACATAGCCGGGCGGGGCGCCGACCAGCCGCGAGACGGCGAACTTCTCCATGTACTCGCTCATGTCGATCCGCACCAGGGCGCTGTCGTCGTCGAACAGGAACGCTGCCAGCGCGCGGGCCAGCTCGGTCTTGCCGACCCCGGTGGGGCCCAGGAAGATGAATGAGCCGATCGGCCGCTTGGGGTCCTTCAGCCCGGCGCGGGCACGGCGGATCGCGTCGGAGATGGCGATGACCGCTTCGTCCTGCCCGATCAGCCGCTCGTGCAGCCGCTCCTCCATGTGCAGCAGCTTCTCGGTCTCGCCCTCCATCAGGCGGCTCACCGGGATCCCGGTCCAGCGGCTCACCACATCGGCGATGTCGTCGGCGTCGACCTCCTCCTTGAGCAGGAGCGAGCCCGACGCCTTCAGCTCCCGCAGCCGCTGCTCCTGCTGGGCGAGTCGCTGCTGGAGCTCGTTGGCGCGGCCGTACTTCAGCTCCGCGGCCTTGGCATAGTCGGCGGCGCGTTCGGCCGCCTCGATCTCCGGGGTGAGCTTCTCGAGCTGCTCGCGCGTGTCGCGGATGCCGGCGACGACCTCCTTCTCGCGCTCCCACGACGCCTTCATCGCATTGCCTCGCTCGCGCAGGTCGGCGAGCTCCTTCTCGAGGATCTCCAGGCGGGCCTTCGAGGCGGCGTCCTTCTCCTTGCGGAGCGCCTCGCGCTCGATCTCGAGCTGCATCCGGCGCCGCTCGACCTCGTCGAGCTCGGCCGGCATCGAGTCCATCTCCATCCGCAGCTTGGAGGCGGCTTCGTCGACGAGGTCGATCGCCTTGTCGGGGAGGAAGCGCTCGCTGATGTATCGGTTCGAGAGGACAGCCGCCGCCACCAGCGCGGAGTCGGTGATGCGCACCCCGTGGTGTACCTCGTATCGCTCGCGCAGGCCGCGGAGGATGCTGATCGTGTCCTCGACCGATGGCTGGTCGACGACGATCGGCTGGAAGCGACGCTCCAGCGCGGCGTCCTTCTCGATGTTCTTGCGGTATTCGTCGAGGGTGGTGGCGCCGATCGCATGCAGCTCCCCGCGGGCCAGCATCGGCTTGAGCAGGTTGGCGGCGTCCATCGCCCCTTCGGCGGCGCCGGCGCCGACGACGGTGTGCAGCTCGTCGATGAACAGGATGATCTGTCCCTCGGCGGCGGCGATCTCCTTGAGCACCGCCTTGAGCCGCTCCTCGAACTCGCCGCGGTACTTGGCGCCGGCCACCATGGAGCCCAGGTCGAGAGCGATGACGCGCTTCTCCTTCAACCCCTCCGGCACGTCGCCGCGCACGATGCGCTGGGCGAGGCCCTCGGCGATCGCCGTCTTGCCGACCCCCGGCTCGCCGATCAGGACCGGGTTGTTCTTGGTGCGGCGGCTGAGCACCTGGATGACACGCCGGATCTCCTCGTCGCGGCCGATCACCGGGTCGAGCAGCCCGCGGCGCGCGGCATCGGTCAGAT